>JACAAY010000078.1 GCA_013377095.1 Desulfuromonadales bacterium | reverse complement strand
GCATGACACCACGTTTCAGCACTGACGTCGCATTAAAGATGATCGACTTCATTTGGCGGCACCCTTCTTCTTATCAGGAGTCGTTATCTGCGGATCGATAGCAATCAATTCTATATCGTAGATCAGTGTTGCATTAGGGCCGATATCCCGGCCGGCACCCTTTTCAGCATAAGCAAGCTGAGGCGGAACAAACACCTGCCATCTGGCACCAGCCGACATCAGCTTGAGGGCCTCTGCCCAACCGGTAATGACACTGTCTTTGACATAAAAGGTTACGGGGTAGCCGAGCAACTCGGAACTGCTGAATTCGGTACCGTCGATGAGTGTTCCACGGTACTTGACGGTTACAGCATCATCTTCGGTCGGCGACCTCCCTTTACCGTTCGTGAGGACTTTATACTGCAGTCCGCTGGCTGTGGTCACGACTCCATCCTTCTTCTTGTTCTCGACCAGGAAGGCGGCACCGTCCTTTTTGTTCTTCTCGGCAAGAGCTTTTTTAAGCTGGGCCTGTTTGGCCTTCAGTTCAATGCTGTAGTCAGCGAGTATCTTCTGGCTTTCCGTCTCTCCAATCAGGAGCTTTCCTCCTGAGGCGGCATCCCGCATGCCGCGGATGACAAGTTCAAGGTCGGCATCGATCCCCTGCCGCTTGAAATTCCTGATCTGGTCG
This sequence comes from Desulfuromonadales bacterium, assembly GCA_013377095.1. Lineage (GTDB taxonomy): Bacteria > Desulfobacterota > Desulfuromonadia > Geobacterales > Pseudopelobacteraceae > Pseudopelobacter. The sequence goes on along the minus strand of JACAAY010000078.1, from coordinate 22,641 downwards.
ACCCCGATGACATAGCTGATCCTGTCCTGATGGGTTTTGAGCAGCTGTTCCTCATTGGCATCGGCCTGAATCACCAGCAGCAGCGACGTAGCTGCTATCATCATCACATGTCGCATTTCAAATTCCTTTTCTGATAAATTTCATTTCATATCTGACACTCCGGACGATCAGAGTGTGGCCATAATCAAGAAGAGCACTGACATCAGGCAGACACGGATCACAAAAAAACTCTTTTTTGCGTATTTGTGTAGATTGGATTGCCGGTTGCCGTCGGCATGCCGTAACCTCACTAGCTACTGGGCTGGAGGTGTTGACGTTGCCGGAACCGTTTCTCTTTGCTTCCTCATTTCTAGAAGCCGCTGATTCCTGATCGCCTGATTCTTTTGATAGGCCGTTGGTGCTCGTCCAGTAGAATCCTGAGTACTGGTTGGTGCCTGGGCCTGGGGAACATCTGCCTGGCCCTGCACGGGACTTGCGTCCCTTGATTCAGGGGTTGCAGATTCAGGGGCAGCGGCCTGGGCTGCCCCCGGGTCATCTGTTTTGATCTGCTGGCCGATACTTTGAACTAGAGACTCAAATAATTTTCTGTTCAGATAGTTAGCGGTAAAGATGTAGTCATCCACGTAGTCACGCCGACCGTCTTCGTTCAGGTCCTGAAGCGGTTTCAAGGAGGAACTACCACCGAGAAAAGTGTTGAAACCCTCTTCGCTCAGGTCTGTTTCCGCAGGAAGCGGCGGCGCAACAGAGATGGGGATTTCCCGGGAAGCTGCGCCGGTCTTCATGATCAGAGAGGCTTTCAAGGCTCCCACCTCGGGTAGTGCTTCAATCAGCCATTCATCATCTGCAGTTCGCTCATACGACAGCAGCTTCGCGCCGATTAAGGCAAGATTTGGCACTTTGATATCCGGGGAACCGACACGAACAAAAAACCTGACCGCTGTAGCGCCGTCACTCAGGACGACTTCCGGCTCTTGTCGAATGTTTGCGGCAACCGGCTTACTGAAGAGTTCCGTCAAGGCAGCAGGTGTTCGTGGCCCACTATAGGTGCTGAAATGCTCCAGCACCGAACGTACCGGAGCCGACTTAGGTGCAGCTTGAGTGCCGGGTGTGGCGGCAGCAGGAACCATCTTTTCATTGGGTACAGCCTGACTGTCCAGCGAGGAGGCCTGTACGGGAAACACGCCGCACAGCACCAGAAGAAATGCTGCCGATACATATACAAGATTAATGTTCATGATGTACCAACCTCCCTCAGTAGAAATTGGAAAAGAGTGACACTTTTCCGTATGACTGTATGCCATCTTACCATACCCCATAAGACGACGGTGGTGGCCGATTGGCCACCACCGATCAATAACATAAATTGTCAAGAAACGCAGTTCGTCACCATACTGACTGATGCAGCGATCAGATACACAACGACGGTTACTTGATTACGACACTTCCCATAGCTATCCTTGGTGCACTCGCCGTGTAGTCGGGAACGGTAGACGAGGTTACGATAACTTGAAATTTGAAGGTGCCCTTCATCCCGGTCGGCAAGGCGAAGTTTCCGCTACTGGCCGCGGTCGCTGCGCTGAAGCTTATCCATGAACCACCATTGAGACTATACTGGAATTCATAGGCTGCCCCAGGGGTGGACGACGCCGCAGAGACCAGATTCACCGACGTTTGCGTATGCGACTGGATACTCAGGTAGGCCGGAGTGACCGATGCCGCCGGGTGAGTCGTGGTCCAGGTTGAGTAGGTCCAGTTGCTGTCGGCAAGGTTGTTTTTAGCAGTGTCCTGAAGAATCTGGTTGACAACCTGAACACGGAAATCGTACGTGCCGGGGCCAAGATCAGCGGTTTCAGCGGTTCCAAACTTCCTGAGGTCGACATACGGATTCAGGATGTTGGTCGGGTTGGTATGCCAGAAGGTGTTGCCTCGTTTCCTGTACTGTACGAGATACTTATACGGTGTTTTATTAACTGGAGGTGTGAATGTCGGGGCTGCGAGGACAAAGACCTTGCCGTTTGCATCGGTTGTGGGCATCTGGATTATGAAAAGCGGTGCCGCCAGTTTAGCGGTCACGACCCTGAACGGCCGCATCATGTCATGCTCTTCGTGGGACAGGATGTGGCAGTGCCATACGTAGGTGCCAACGATGTCAAACTTGGTGATGATGCGGGTCACATAGCTAGGGGGACAGTCGACTGTGTCCTTCATGGACAGGGTTTCATGGGCCTGCGGAAGAATCACGGCGCCGACCGGTGCGTACTGTGCCGGTGCCAATATGGTTTGACCAGCTTTCGGAATAACGTTGTAGTCGAAAGAAGCGACGAACGGGTACGCTGGATTGAAGGCGGCATCTCCAGTATTGGTGATCGGGGCGGCAAACGCCTCGACTGCCTGGCGGTTGATAAGCTGGAAGGCCACCTGATGCAGGTGCATGGGGTGTGCGTCAACAGTGGTGTTGACGATGTCCCACTGCTCGATCTGGTTCTGCAGGATGTTCTCGGAGATCGGCATTTCTTGTGGCCGGTAGCCCCTGGTGTCGATGGTCGGCATGGTGCGGCCGTATGCGTCGGTGATTTCGACCAGTGCAATGGTGCGCGTATATTGAGGCGTCTTGAGTGCCGGGAGAGGAGTCGTCGGCCGCAGGGTAGCGATGTTAGCAGGATTTATGCTGTTGTAATTGGCCGGACCAGCGGCCACATCGAATACCATGACATCAGGAATAGATGATGCCATGGGAGGTACATATGCCGGATCGGTTATCATGCCACCGGCATAGGGGGCATCTTCGCCCAAATCCTTCAGGAAGACTCTCGTTGCCGGGATATTTCCACCCACGGCAAGCACGTTGAAGTCAACCAGCACATCAAGACGCTCGCCGCCCATCAAGTCGAGCATGGTGCGCTGGACCGGGGCATTGAAAAGTCCCTGCTCGGAACCGATCTGCCAGAATGGGATCACGGTGCCGGTCGCAGTCTGCAGTTGCATGAGCCAGGTGCGGGAGTCGGTGCCGCCGATGAAACGCATGCGGTAGACACCGGGAGCTACCGGGTAGGTACCGTAGGTGACGCCGTTAACGACCGGAATGTTACCGAAGTATTCCAACGAGGCGCTGGCGGCGCCAAAGGGAGCGCACTCACCAGCCACCGGGAAAGGCTGATTCGCGTTGTTCACACAACCGGAGGTGGGGTTCAGTCCGGTACCAAAACCGACGAGCGTCCTATTAGCGGAAGTGTCGGGGATGAAATGCCAGCCCTGTACACTGTTGTCGGCTTTTTTCAGGAAATTGGCGCGCAGGCAGGCTGGGTTGGCAGGATCGGGGATGAGATTTCCCGGAGCATCCAGATAGGTGCAGGCCGGATTCGTTTTGTCATAGATCGCGTAGTCCGGCATGATCATCTGGCCGGTTGTGTCAAAATTACGATCCTGCAGGGCAAAACCAAGCTCATAGGTGTCGCCGGAAGGCACTGTGCCGGCCGCCCGCAGAGCCGTCTCCTGGGCGTCGGTGACCGGGAAGAATCCGGCCATGCCCATGTCGGTGTTCAGATGGGTGGTGCCGATGGCATGGTCATGGTACCAGATGGTGCCGGCTTCCTGATCCATGGGTAGTAGTAGATCGGGGTCGAATTCAGCGAAGTGGTGGCATACAACCCGGCGAACAGGGCGGTCCCCTCACCCTTGGCGCCATCAATTCCGGCACCGGCAGCACCGAAGTTGGGGGTGTACCAGGCGGTGGCCAGGCCGTCGCTCTGAGGACTGACGTGGGCGCCGTGGACATGGGTCACGATGCGGTTGTACGGGTAGCAGTTCGGGGCATTGGCACCACAGTCAACCGTGGGATCATGGTTCACAGGCGGTGTGTTGGGCAGTTCGTTCAGCCACTGTACATAGACTGGGCGACCTTTGGTGCCCTTAATGGTCGGGGCCGGGAAATGCCAGACGCCGGTGGCATTCGGGTCGCCGTTCTGACCGGGGCCAAACAGGGCGTTGAACGGCACGTTCTGGAACGCTGCCGGAGCGCAGCCTCTAACCGTGGTCGGGTTGGGGTAGTAGGGTTGCCAACCAGTCCCGCCGGAACCGTAGCCCCAGGCCTTGGTACCAAAAAGAGCATTGGTAGCAAGGAAACTCCCTGCACTGGTAGTGTCTACCAAGGGATTGCCCGTGGCGGCATCAAGCAGACCATTACCCGGGAAGAGCGGTATACCGACAAATTTCAGGAAATCCAGGGAGGTCGGCTGCCGGAACTGACGCACGGAAATGATGTAACAGTCGGCACCGTTTGTGCCGGTTCCGCCGCAAACGTGATTGTTCGGATTTGCGACGGTGTAAAGATTATGAGCATTGGGGAATCCCAGTGTCGCAGCATCAGCGGCAGTTAACGGCTGGTAGGTGTAATAACTGGCCAGTGCGTTGGGGATAGCGTTCGTCCATGCCTGGGATGCTTGTGATACGTCATTTAAAAAAGGTTTTGAGAATTGTGGATCTGTTGCTGTAGTGTCGGCAAAAACGGTGGACACGGACATGGGTGTGGTGCTTATTGCCATCAGCGTTATTCCGATAATCAGTTTGAGCAACCGTTTGGCGGCATTATTTTCAACGCTCATAATAAACCTCCATTTGTGATCTGGTTAGTACATTAAATGAAAACTATTATTTATTCATGCTATCGGAGGTGAGCGTGGACGCAATCTAACAGTTCCGGGCAAAGTCCTGGATAGTGGTTCCCAAGCGGAAACCAGATAGACCAAAGCGATTGGTTCCAGGGGTGGCACTGAAAAAACAGGAATACGTAGCGGATTGAGCCTATTGATTGCTGTTTTTTTGCATGTTGAAATGTTTGCAGCCATGGAGTTTTCTCCCGGTCTTCTCAATCCGTCTCTGCAGATAACAAAAAAGCCGCCATTATGACTCACGGGGAAGTCATACCTGGCGGCTCGGCGATCTCTGTAGACCCGTAGCTTTCCGGACCCTCATTGCGGAGGGAGTGGCTTTTTCAGGTTATTGCTGATTAAATATCAAGCAATAAGAGTACCAAAAACCATAAGCAACAAATGTCCGTTTTATTTCAGTGTATTAGGAATTATTGGGTGACTGATTACATCAACATTCGTTGTTTGATGGTCTTGTTCTGAGACAATCGTCTTATTGTGGGATCAAATTGAGAAACATGTAGTCAACCATGGCATGCTTACCAATTTGCTGAATTTGAAACCGACTATTGGTATGTTTGACTTGACGTCCGGAATTGTTACATCAAAAAAGTTGCAATAAAAGTCGGAACGCTGAAACCGAATGAAATTGCATAAAACACTGAAATGAAATCAAAGAGTAATGTACCGGGACAGCAAACGTGAGCGACTCAGTTCCACGTAAACCAATAACGCCGGGTTCCTAGCAAAGGTTCCCGGCGGTATTGGTTTACATATGGAATCACTATTCATCGGTCATGTATCTGCGCACACAACCCTGTTTCGCCCCGAGCATTTCGCTTCGTATAACGCCTGATCAGCCCGATCTACAAATTCCACAATCGTCATTTTGCGCGCATGGGGTTGATAGGTTGCGACACCAATACTTACGGTAATATTCAGTATCTTTCCCTGTATGGGTATTTCCATTTTTTCCACAGCCAGCCTGAGGCGTTCAGCGATGGCAACGGCCCCTTTCAAATCGGTTTGGGGCATAACCACGACAAACTCCTCACCGCCATACCTGGCAAGAATATCGATTTCCCTTATGGATCCGGATGCAGAGTTACTCAAAGTCTGCAAGACAAAATCACCACTCTGATGACCATGGGTGTCGTTTATTTTTTTGAAATAATCGACATCAAAGATAAGGATCGAAAAACAGACACCGTACCTCTCTGCACGACACAACTCTGTTTCAAGTTGGGCGAAGAGATGCCTCCGGTTATAAAGACCGGTCAGGTAGTCACGTGTCGATATGTCCTCAAGCTCCCTATTCGCCATGATCAACTTGTCATTTGTCTCCCGCAACTCCTGGGCAAGCATCTCAGCCTGCAACTTTTCTCTCTTGAAATCCGCCAGCAGTTTTTCATACGCCTGGTTCAAATCACTGAGACCTTCGTTCGCTTCCTGCAACAGTGTTGAGAGCGGTTTTATGTTATCTGATGGAATGTCAAGGCTGGAACACATTTCAGTGATCCTGTCAGTGCCCTGATCAACAAGCGATTCAAGTTCGGCATCAGAAATACCCAGATCATCCTTCAAAATATCGGCGAAATAGCGGATTTTATCGGATGATTCCGTGTCACTGAATATTGACGACAATGCATTGGACAGATAAAGGACCCGCGCCTGATCTCTGAACCCTTCAGGGGCGTCGCGATATCCATGGTGGTAGAGAATGGGTTGATAAATATTTTCCGGCAGTCCCCACTGTTTCAGCACTTCAGAACAGAGTTCCTGGTGGTTGAACCCAAATATTCTCTTTTCAAGGATATCAATCGGCACCATGGTTCTGTTTTTTTCCTGAATCAAGCGGGCATACTCTTCATGAAAATGACAATTCAGGATCAGAATACCGAGATTTTGAAGAAGCGCAGTAATGAAAATATCTTTGTCATGTATTTTTAAATATCGTGAAAACAGCTCGGAGCCGATCGCCGCAACCAGTGCCCTTTTCCAGAAGTAGCTGATGTTAAAGGTGCTGGCGGTATCCATATTCAAGCCGTCAATGAGGGTAAATGAAAGGGCTATATTTTTGACTGCATGGACACCCAGGATTGCCAATGCCCGTTCAATACTGGTTACCTTCTGAGGGAGCGAATAGAAGGACGAATTGACAACTTTCAGTACCTTTGCGGTGAGTGCGGGATCAAACTGAATGATCCGGGCTATGTCACTGAACGAGAAAACATCCTTCCTCATCTCCGCCATCAGACGAAGAGCAATATTGGGCGGCGAGGGAAGTTTGATATCGTTTTGCAGCAGTTTATTAAGGTCCATTCGAGCGCCTCATCCCTGATATGGATACCCAGAGGGTTTCATCAAATCACACGGTTGATCGTTGCAGAGTAGTATACAATTTAATTTAAAGTGTGTCGGATAGGTACCACAAAAAGGGACTCTATCGCAATCAAGAGTAAGGGGACTTGCATCAGGTTCGTACACTCTGTCTGTCAGAAAAGAGCCACCAGTGCAATACCACCACCGATGACTGCCAGGTTGCTGACAGCTGAAATGCCGTGAAGTTTGCGAAACGCCGCGCGCTGGGGGAGATCGGGAGCGGTTGTTTCAAACGACGGGATGGACTTCTTCAGCTCGGCCGCTTTGGGCTCGATCACAAACGCCTGTAGCGCCGTTACTGCAAGCATGGCAAGTATGATGACACCCGAAACCAGTGCATGACGCCCCCTGGCAATGGCGAGGCAGGCCAATGCGAGCCCCCCGCAGACCAGCCCACAACGAAAATACCCCGGAAAGAGTACCCCCACAATGCCACCGGCCAGATCACGGTTGTATGCTTTGAAGATGAGCGGTGTCAGTACAAAGGTGAACAGGGCTGCACCACCCACCCAGCAAGAAACGGCAAGCCGGTATAGAACCAACGTCACAAGCATTTCACCTCCACAGTGATTGACCGAGAATATGTTCAAATCATCCTAAGCGTTGAATTGAACACAATGATGGCAAACCACACGCGGTTCGCTTTATGAAACGTCACATTAGCATAAATACTTTCAAAGAAAAAGCTATCTCACACAACATTTTAAACACTTAAACGAGGCCAATTACCATACACAGACGGCCGAAGCGGTAAACCGCTTCGGCCGTCTGCATGGAATTCACAGCTATAAGACTAATACGAGACTACTGAGTTGTTGTGAAAGTCGAGGCCTCGCTTACTTCACTAACGGCATGTGAGTTTGGCCCGTCCGCAGTTACTCGCCAATAATATTTTGTATTTGCACTGAGAGTACCCGATGGAATCACCACATTTTCCATGCCGACTGCGGAAGAGTCGCTGTCGCTGCATGAAGACAAAACGGTTCCGGTCAGGGCAATCACCAGAACAAGCCCCAGATATTTTCTGCTCCTGCGGGGCACTCCCACGGCAATCGTTCCAATGAGGCCAAAGAGCATGAATTTCCCGGCGCCGGCAAACTGTGTTTTTTCCGGCTTGACGAGGGAGGCCATCTGAGTTGAAACTGTCGTCCAGGCAAGCTTGTCTTTCGAGATTTCAACAGTGTAAGTCACTATTGCGGCGGGATCGGGATCGGTAAACTTGTTCCAGACCAGACTCGTACCGTTAACGGGTGTACCCATTGCATTTACTGGATATATAAGCGTCGGTCCATCCAAAGCGCCATAAATGACGAGTTTTCCTTCATCCACATAGATCCAGCCGGCTTCATTAACATTAATATCGGTTGTCCCAGCTGGAAGTGGCTCGACCTTGATAATGGTGGCAGACTTGGAAGAGAAACCGGCATTGTGGTCGGCATTGGCATCATACTGCCAGATCGATCCCTTTGTGGGATTTGTAGACGGTTGGTCGGGCGGGCCGACAATTTTCTGCGGGGTAACCGTGCGGAATGGACCCTCGCTGTTTGCCAACAGCTTGTTATCCGGACCGAGCTTTCCGGGAACCAGATCAGTGCCGTCCGCCTGTATGGCAAGCAGCAGTCGCAGGCCACCATCCACATTGATGGCGTCGCCGTGAGTACGTCCCTTGTTTCCGGCTGAACTGTAGTTGCACCATCCGTATGACGTTTTCTTCTTGTCTGCCTCGATATTGTAGTAATAGGTGGCCGCAGGATAGGTTCCGTTGACATAGGGCGCATATGCCGATCCCGTATTGTCGCTGCTGTCATTCAGGGGATGTCCTGTAGCGAAGCCGTCAGGAGAGTAGACGGTTATCTTGGTGGCGGTGGAGGAGATGCCTGCCCTCTTCAGCAGGTCCTGCATGATCACTCCGGAGTACTCGGAGTAGTAGTCGCCCGACTTGGTGGTGTTCATCAGCATGAACTGCTTGTGCTGCGGCATGGCCTGGAGCTGTTTCTTGGTGTAGATACGGTACGGAGCGATCACCTTTTTAGGGTCATCATTGGCGTCACCCGGATAGCGGATAGCGTTGATCTCAGTTATGTTGTCGTATTTATCTCCATCGGAATCCAGCTTCTCGATGGCGGTCAGAGCGGCGGCGTTCCGGCCCTTGGCGAGATAGTCCTTGCCATAGGAATTCAGAGTTGCGGTGATATTCCCGCTGCCGTCATACTTGTACGTGAGATGGCACCACTGACAGCTCCCATAGGTCGTTTTTTTTCCATTGCTGCCAGTGACCGTGCCGCCCGTGTGACACAGGGCGCAGTTGTCCAGTTTCGTTCCCGCCAGCTTGGGATAGACCTGCAGGACATAGGCTGCGTCCTTCTCAGCATCACCGGCGTGGTGATAGGCTGCCAGAGCGATCGACGGCAGTGAAGCGAAAACAAAACACAGAATTGCAGCAATAACTACCCGATTTTTGTTCATACCTCCCCCCTTTTTTTGTATCCCTGTTAATTCATGCAGCAACATCCTCGTTATATATTATTTTACACTTTAGTCGCAACAGCAATGTTAATGGATATAGTATATTTTATATATCGCAAGACATTCATAACCCGCCACCGATAATCACAAAAGTTGCGACAGGAGACACCCACCAAGTACATTTGTAACTATGCGTAGCAAATCGACATGTAAAAAACGTGATAACAGCAGGGAAAAGAAAAAACGTCGCAACGTGCCATTAATGCGAGCTGACATGCTCGCCATCAGGAAAAATTGCGACGTAATCACATTCTGACATTCTCAGTGGTGGGATCAGCAAAAAAAACAGGGTACACTTAATCACTCGTCGCGATACCATCCCGACAGCTTTGGCTTAAACACATTATCAATAATCTGGATGACACCGTTTGAACACTCAATGTCGGTGGTGACAAACTTTGCGTTATCGATCATCGGTTCCCCCTCTTCCAGCACAACCGTCAGCGGCTTGTAGTACTCGGTGTCAATCGAATCCGAGGTACCGATTTCAGCGGCGGTCAGTTTTTTTGAAATCAGATGATACTTCAGGGTTTCCATCAGCTCCTTCGGATCTTCAAGCGTTTTTCCAATATCCATCCTCAGAAAGGCCGCATCATTGGGGGCGAAAAGTGTGTATCCCCCGGCCTCTCCCAAAAGAGTTGCTAGACCGGCTTTTTCAAGCAAGCCCGCCAATGTTGTCAGTGTTGAATCGTTACGGACGCATTCAATAATAGTCGGCATGTTTTCTCCTTGTTGTGAGCAGCGTTCCAATCATTAAAATCAATATAGAAGGGATTTTGTCATGATTCATCGTTAAAAGCAAAGATTCATTCTCGTGTGTTACCAGTCGAAGAGCAATAATCGCACCCTGCGGTGCAAGAATCAACTTGCCAATCAAACGATCGTTTGATACGTATGTTTCAAACCTTATAGGACGAATACCATGGAAACCCAAACAAACGATACACGCCTGCGACTACTTGAAGCAGCGGCACTTGTTTTTGCCAGACACGGGTATGCCGCCAGTACCGTACGGATGATCTGCGCACAGGCAAAGGTAAATGGCGCCGCAATCAACTACCATTTCGGCAGCAAGGACGAACTGTATCACGAAGTACTCCGTCACGTTCGCCGGCGCGCCTATGACACCTACCCCACAACCCATGGCCTGACCGCCGTCGCACCTCCACATGAAAAACTGCGCGCCTTTATCAACTCATTTTTACTGCGGATATTCGACGAAGAACGAAACCCCGGCTTTGGAACGCTGATGATACGGGAGATGGTCGAGCCCACCTCGGCACTTGACATGCTTGTTGAGGAAGGTATCTGCTCGCTTTTTTCCGAGTTGGTCGGGATTGTGCGGTCCATCATGGGAAACAATGTTGAACAGGAGCTGGTTTACGCTGCCAGCAGAAGCGCCATCAGCCAGTGTGTGTTTTTTCTCTGTAGCAGATCAGTCATCAGCCGCCTGTCACCGCAACAGACCTTTGGTCCCGGGGATATCGAACTACTGACAGAACAGATCACCGCCTTCACGCTCTGTGCATTGAACGGCCTGGCAAAGGTTAATCGTGTCCGCCCCTGACAGATCGATCAACAAATGGTTGATTACCCTGACGGTCATGATTCCTGCCTTCATGGAGATTGTCGACACCTCCATTGCTAACGTAGCCCTGCCCCATATGCAGGGCAGCCTGAACGCCGGCACGGAGGAGATCACCTGGGTGCTGACCTCCTACCTGATCAGCAATGCCATTGTCATGCCCATGACAGGATGGCTGGCGCGCATGTTCGGCCGCAAACGGTTTCTGATCAGCTGTATTATCCTGTTTACCATGGCGTCGTTTCTCTGCGGGTTGGCTCCCAACCTTCCCAGTATGGTTTTATTCAGGATCATCCAGGGTGCGGCCGGAGGAGCACTGATACCCATGAGCCAGGCCATCATGATGGAATCCTTCCCTCCCCAGGAAGGTGGCATGGCCATGGCTATTTTCGGCATCGGCGCCATGTTCGGTCCGGTAGTGGGTCCCACCCTGGGTGGCTGGATCACCGACAACTTCACCTGGCGCTGGATATTCTACATCAACATCCCGGTCGGTATCATTGCAGTGATCATGGCAAAATTCATTATCTTCGATCCGTCCTATCTGAAGAACAGGGAAAAGACCACCATCGATTACTGGGGGCTGACACTGTTGACGCTTGGCATCGGTTCGCTGCAGGTGGTGCTGGATAAGGGACAGCAGGATGACTGGTTCAACTCCACATTCATCGTAACGTTTTCCATCATTGCGGTCGTGTCGTTGTTAACATTTGCCTATGTTGAACTGAAACATCCCCACCCGATCGTCAACCTGAGGCTATTCAAGAATGTCGCTTTCGCGGCGGGAAACTTCATCATGTTCATGGTGGGCTTCTGTCTCTATGGGTCGGTGGTTATGCTGCCGCTGTTTCTGCAGACACTGATGGGTTACAGCGCAACCACGGCGGGAATGGTGATGGCACCGGGAGGGATTGCGTCGGTGATCGTCCTGCCCCTTGTGGGGTTTTATCTGCAGCGGCACGATGGCAAAAAAGTCATTCTGGCAGGACTTTTGACCGGTGCACTCGCCATGTATCTCATGCGCGGCTTCACGTTGCAATGTTCGTACTGGGATTTCGTCTGGCCACGGGTTCTGCTGGGCGTGGCCCTGGGTATGATCTTCCCGCCCCTGTCAAGGGTTACCCTGGCCGGCATCCCTCGGGTCGAAATGGGTAACGCCACCGGCATCTATAATCTGCTCAGAAATATCGGCGGAAGCGTTGGAATCGCCCTGTCGGTCACCATGCTTTCACGGCTTTCGCAGTTTTACCAGAGCAATCTAGTCGGTCATGTCAACAGTTACAATACCATGACGCAGATGCACCTGGCGGGTCTTAAGCAGGCCGCACTGGCCAAGGGGCTGGATATAGCAACCGCCAACAAGACCGCACTGGAGATCGTCTACCGGATCGTCAGACGCGAATCCGGCATGCTTGCCTACAGCTATATTTTCTGGGTTATCGGACTGGCGTTCCTCAGCATCATCCCCCTGCTGCTGCTCCTCAGAAAACCGCGCTACAATCCGTGATTACGGTCTAACTGCATTAACACGATTTCAGATGACCGACAGAAACCGTTCAATTCACCAAACAAAAGTCTCCACTCCGCATCCTTTTTTTCAAAATCATTAATCACATGCACATTGCTCTGTAACCTTTGGTGCGATTTCCACGTCTACAAAACAATGTCAAAGAGATCCGACAAAACGAAACCAATCCGTTACCTGTCCGGTGAGATGGAATGATCGCCGTAATTTGTGCAATTATCGTGTAGTATTGATGATTATATAAAGACCAATCCAAGAACATTACGGCAGGGTCAACCGCGACAAAAGGAGATACAGATCATGAAAAGTAGCTGCGCTGTAACGGGCATGTGTGTGGTTTTCAGTCTGTTCCTGCTAAGCATCCCTGTGGTTGGTTTTGCCCAAAACGAACCGCCAAAACCTTCTGCGCCATCCGTTGCGCAACAGTTGATACGTGAAGGCGCCTTTGCAGTGAAACTTGCGGACATTTTAGAGGTTACATCCACCGATGATGAAATCGAGGCCGAGAGTAAATTGGGTGAACTCGGGATTGCTCCGCGAAACGGCTGGATAGCCGATTATCCGGTAACACCCGATATCATCGCGGAACTTCAGAATTCACTGACTAGCGCCGCCGAGGCAGACAAACTGAACTTCGAAAAGGATGAGGCGCTCAAACGCTTCAATCGAGTAAACCAGGAACTCAGCCTGGGAATAAGGCCGTATTATACTGGCGAAAAACATCCTGAGAACCAGGCAGATACAGAGAGCCCCCCCAACCCGACCGTGATCAACAACTATTATTCCGAGCAGGGTCCCCCGGTGGTCACCTACTATACGCCACCGGCAGACTACTACTATCTGTACAGCTGGGTTCCGTCTCCCTTCTGGTGGTTCGACTTCTGGTTCCCCGGGTTCTTTATCCTGAATGACTTTCACCGGGTTGTACATTTCAATAACCGTGTCCATTTTATTTCGAACCACTTCAACGACTTCAGACGGAACCGGGTATTCAGGATCGATCCTGCGGCACGTTTCCAAGGTCGCACCTATGGAGGTATCGGGGTTTCCCGCTCACGAGGAGTCCTGGCAACTGGAGTGCAGCACAGTGACAGGAGAATATTCAACGGGGGGCCACGGACCTGGGCGCCACGTGGTGGTGGCTTACGGAGCGGAGCGCCTTCTGTTGGAGTCAGGAGCGTTCGGTCTGCCCCACGGAGTGGAGTTCCGTCAGTCAGCCGTGGTGGCAGGGTGGGGAGCGTCCCCCGTGGATCGGGTGGATCGGCCACATCACACGGTGGTGGTTCTTTCAAGGGAACGCAGCGTAGATGAAGTACTTTTTTGTGTGATGATTGCATAAGCGGCGCGAGAAGTTTATCCTCGTTGCCGCTTGCTGTTTTTATAAAACATTCCACATCGATCCGACAGAATACCAAGGGAGGTTTCATACTATCACCATGAATACTGACACACCGGAACCCGTTATTCAGACGCCTTCGCGCAAGCGCTGGCTAGTGATACTGCCATTAATCTGCCTCCTGGCCGTGGGAGCCTATCTGTTCTTCATCAAAACTCCGACCAAAGCCGACAAAACAAAAAACAGCACTCCGACGCCCCCACCTACCGCCGTAGTGACGCTGCCTGCCAGGAAGAGCGATATCAGTGTCTATCTGACCGGTATCGGATCGGTCACGCCACTCAACACCGTCACCGTCAAGTCCCGCGTGGATGGTCAGCTGATGGAGGTGCTGTTCCGTGAAGGTCAGACCGTTAGTAAAGGCCAGCTTTTGGCCAGAATTGACCCGCGACCCTACCAGGTGCTGCTGACCCAGGCCGAGGGGCAGATGGCCCGCGACCAGGCTCTGCTGAAGAATGCCCGCATCGATCTCCAGCGCTACCGCGACCTGTGGGCACAGAACTCCATACCCCGGCAGCAGATGGATACCCAGGAAGCGCTGGTCCGTCAGTACGAAGCAGCCGTCAAGAGTGACCAGGGGCAGATCGACAGCGCCAAACTCCAGCTGACCTATAGCCGCATCACCGCTCCGGGCAGTGGTCGGGCCGGATTGCGTCTGGTGGACTCCGGCAACATCGTGCATGCCAGCGATACCAACGGTCTGGTGGTAATCACCCAGCTGCAGCCAATCACCGTGATCTTCACCATCCCCGAAGACAGTCTTCCCCTGGTTATGCGCCGGATCAAAGCCGGAGAAAAGCTGACGGTCGATGCTTATGACCGGGAGCAGAAACAGAAACTGGCCAGCGGAACCCTGCTGACCGTGGACAACCAGATCGATCCCACCACCGGTACGGTCAAGCTCAAGGCTCTTTTTCCCAACCAGCACAATGAACTCTTCCCCAACCAGTTCGTCAATGCTCGTCTGCTGGTGGAGGTCAAACGTGATTCAATCACGGTGCCGACCGCTGCCATCCAGAGCGGCCCCAAGGGAAAATTCCTCTACCTGGTCAAGTCCGACAAAACCGTCGAGTTGCGCCCGGTGGAAGTCGGTGAGTCCCAGAGTGGCGATTCCGCCATCACAAAGGGGCTGGCCATTGGCGAGCCGGTGGTGGTGGATGGCGCCGAGCGTCTCAGGGAAGGGAGCAAGGTTGAAGTCAAGGAACCGGGGCAAACCAGGGGAAGGACCAGTAAACAAGGCGCTCCATGAATATCTCCAAGCTCTTCATCATGCGACCGGTGGCCACCACCCTGCTGATGGTGGCCATTCTTCTGGCCGGGGCCGTGGCCTACAAACAGCTGCCGGTTTCGGCGTTGCCCCAGGTGGATTACCCGACCATCCAGGTACGCACCTTCTATCCCGGGGCCAGCCCCGATGTCATGGCCACCTCGGTCACCGCCCCCCTGGAGCGTCAGTTCGGCCAGATGCCCGGACTGACCCAGATGTCCTCCACCAGTTCCAACGGCAGCTCGGTGATCACCCTCCAGTTCAGCCTGGAGCTGAGTCTGGATGTTGCTGAACAGGAGGTACAGGCAGCCATCAACTCCTCCTTTACCTTCCTGCCCAAGGATCTCCCCATCCCCCCGGTGTACAGCAAGGTCAACCCGGCCGATGCGCCGATCCTGACCCTGGCCCTGACCTCCGACAGCCTGCCGCTCTCAAAGGTCGAGGATCTGGCTGACACCCGTTTCGCCCAGAAGATATCCCAGTTGCCCGGCGTGGGACTGGTCAGCATAAGCGGCGGCCAGCGTCCGGCGGTGCGCATCAACGTTAACCCCACCGCCCTGTCAGCGTACGATCTGACCCTTGATGACCTGCGCACATCCATGGCAACCGCCAACGTTAACCAGGCCAAGGGTGGCTTTGACGGCCCGCGCCAGGCCTTTATCATTGGCGCCAACGACCAGCTTTTCAGCAGCAGCCAGTACCGGCCGCTGATCATCGCCTACAAGAACGGAGCGCCCATAAAACTCTCCGATGTGGCCGATGTGACCGATGACATCGAAGATCTCAACCAGGCGGCCTGGATGAATCGGGAACCGGCGGTTATCGTCAACATTCAGCGCCAGCCCGGCGCCAACGTGATCGAAGCTGTTGACCGCATCAAAAAGCTGCTGCCGCAGCTGCAGAGCTCGCTACCCGCCTCGGTCAAGGTATCGGTGCTGACCGACCGCACCACCACCATCCGCGCCTCGGTCAGGGATGTGCAGCACGAGATGCTCTTGGCGGTGGTCCTGGTGGTCATGGTGATTTTCCTCTTCCTGCGCAACCTGCCGGCAACCGCCATACCGGGCGTGGCTGTCCCGCTCTCCCTGGTGGGAACCTTCGGGGTGATGTACCTGCTCGGTTTCAGCCTGAACAACCTGACCCTGATGGCCCTGACCATATCCACCGGTTTCGTGGTGGATGACGCCATCGTCATGATCGAAAACATCTCCCGCTACGTGGAGGAGGGCGAAACACCGCTCCAGGCGGCGCTGAAAGGATCCCAGCAGATCGGCTTCACCATCCTCTCCCTGACCGTTTCGCTGATCGCCGTACTGATCCCGCTACTCTTCATGGGGGATGTGGTTGGTCGTCTGTTCCGAGAGTTTGCGGTGACTCTGGGAGTGACGATCCTGATCTCGGCCGTGGTCTCCCTGACCCTGACACCGATGATGTGCGCCAGGATGCTCAAACATGTCCCCGAGGAGAAACAGGGGCGCTTCTACCATGCCTCAGGCGCACTGTTCGACCGGATCATCGCTCTGTACGGCACTACCCTGTCCTGGGTGCTCAAGCACCAGACCGCCACCCTGTTTGTAGCTGTAGGCACCCTGGTTCTGACCGTTCTGCTGTATGTAATCGTGCCCAAGGGCTTCTTCCCGACCCAGGACACCGGCGCCATCCAGGGCATCTCGGAAGCCTCCCAGAGTGTCTCCTTTACCGCCATGGCCGAACGACAGCAGGCCCTGACCAGGGTTATCCTGCAGGACCCGGCCGTGGAAAGCCTGTCATCCTTTATCGGCGTGGACGGCACCAACACCACCCTCAACAGCGGACGGATCCTGATCAATCTCAAACCGCTGGAAGAGCGGGACGCCTCGGCCAGCGACGTCATCCGCCGTCTGCGGCCGGAACTGGCCAAAGTTGACGGAATCACACTCTTCATGCAGCCGGTTCAGGATCTCTCCGTGGACGCCAAGGTCAGTCGCACCCAGTACCAGTACACCCTGGAAGATCCCAATTCCGAGGAGCTCACCGCCTGGGCTCCCAAAATTGTTGATACATTGCGGAGCCTGCCCGAACTGCGCGATGTGGGCAGCGATCAACAAGACAGGGGGCTGCGGGTTTCGCTGGATATCGACCGGCCAACAGCCGCACGTTTCGGGATCACCCCCCAGCAGATCGATGACACCCTCTATAACGCCTATGGCCAACGCCAGATATCCACCATCTTTACCGAACTGAACCAGTACCGGGTCATCCTGTCCGTCAAACCGGATTTCAGCCAGAGTCCCGACGGCATGCAATCGCTCTATCTGCGTGGCTCAAGCGGAGCAAAGGTGCCGCTCTCCGCAGTGAGCAGAACCAGCGAAACCACCGGACCGCTGGTCATCAACCGGCTGGGACAGTTTCCGGCTGTGACCGCCTCTTTTAACCTGGCGCCGGGCGCTGCACTGGGTCATGCGGTGAAATCCGTCGAGGATGCTGCCCGCAAGATGGGGCTGCCCGCCAGCATCAAGGGGAGCTTCCAGGGGACCGCCCAGGCTTTTCAGGCTTCGCTGGTCAATCTGCCGCTCCTGATTCTGGCGGCGCTGGTCACGGTGTACATCGTGCTGGGAGTCCTCTACGAGAGCTTCATCCACCCGATCACAATTCTCTCCACACTCCCTTCAGCCGGGGTTGGCGCGGTGCTTTCACTGATGGCGTTCCGCAATGATCTCAACGTGATCGCCGTGATCGGTATTATCCTGCTGATCGGCATCGTCAAGAAGAACGGGATCATGATGGTCGACTTTGCCCTGGATGCCGAACGGAGTGAGGGCAAGAGCCCCCAGGACGCCATATATCAGGCCTGCCTGCTCCGTTTCCGCCCGATCATGATGACCACCATGGCGGCCCTGCTGGGTGCGTTGCCCCTGGCCATGGGTAGCGGTGTCGGTTCCGAGCTGCGCCGTCCCTTGGGAATCGCCATCGTGGGGGGACTGATCTTCAGCCAGATCCTGACGCTGTATACCACACCGGTGATCTACCTGGCGTTTGACAGGCTGGCGCATAGGTGGAGGAAATCCTGAACATCTCCGCCCCGTTCATAAAGCGCCCGGTGGCCACAACCCTGCTAACCCTGGGGCTCTTTCTCGCCGGAATCATCGCTTTTCGTCTGCTGCCGGTTTCCCCCCTGCCCCAGGTTGATTTCCCCACCATCTCCGTCTCCGCCGGTCTGCCGGGAGCGGACCCTGAAACCATGTCCACGTCCGTTGCTGCCCCGCTGGAGCGGCAGTTCGGCCGCATTGCCGGCGTAACCGAGATGACCTCCACCAGCAACCGCGGCTCCACCAGCATCACTCTGCAGTTCGATCTGGATCGAAACATCGATGGCGCTGCCCGCGATGTCCAGGCCGCCATCAACGCTGCGCGGGGTTTCCTGCCGGCCAATCTCCCCAGCAACCCGACGTACCGCAAGGTTAACCCCTCCGATGCGCCAATCATGATCCTGGCGCTTACGTCACCAACGGTCGGCAAGCCCCAGATGTACGATGTGGCCTCAACGATTCTCCAGCAGCGGCTCTCCCAGGTAAAGGGCGTTGGTCAGGTTTTCGTGGGCGGCAGTTCACTGCCTGCGGTGCGTGTAGAGCTGAATCCCCTGGCCCTGAGTAGTTACGGTATCGGTCTGGAAACGGTGCGCAGCGCGCTTTCCAGCAATAACGTCAACCGTCCCAAAGGGCAGCTTGCCAATAGCGAGAGGAGTTGGCAGATCCAGACCAATGACCAACTGCGCAAGGCCGAGCAGTATCTGCCCCTGATCGTATCCTACAAATCCGGGGCTGCCGTACGTCTGCCCGATGTGGCCAGGGTGGAAGATTCGGTGGAGGACCTGCGTTCCACAGGGCTGGTCAATGGCAAACCGGCGGTAATGGTGATCATCAGTCGTCAACCAGGCGCAAATATCATCGAAACCGTGGACAGTATTCGTGAACTGCTGCCGCAACTGGAAGCAGCTCTGCCCGGAAGTATCAAGCTGTCGGTGGTTCTCGACCGCACCCCGCCCATCCGCGGCTCTTTGAATGAGGTGGAAAAAAGTCTGATATTCTCCGGGATTCTGGTGATTCTGGTGGTGTTCGCCTTTCTGCGTACCGTTCGGGCGACCCTGATCCCGGCCGTGGCGGTGGTGGTCTCGATTGTCACCACCTTTGCGGTGATGTATCTGTGCGGTTATTCGCTGGACAACCTGTCGCTGATGGCGCTGACCGTCGCAACCGGCTTTGTGGTGGATGACGCCATTGTCGTGCTGGAGAACATTACCCGCTATCGAGAGATGGGGCAATCCCCCCTGCAGGCGGCCCTGTCCGGGACCAGGGAGATAGCCTTTACCGTGCTCTCCATGAGTATTTCGCTGGTGGCGGTGTTTATCCCGATTCTGCTGATGGGGGGCATGGTGGGGCGGCTGTTCCGCGAATTTGCCGTAACGCTCTCCGCTGCAATCCTGGTTTCACTGGTGGTGTCGCTGACACTGACACCGATGATGTGTGCAACGCTGTTGAAACCCCACGACCCGGTGCGGCACAACATATTCTACCGTGCCAGCGAACGGGCTTTTGGCCTGCTGCAGTCCGGTTACCGGCAAAGTCTGACCTGGGCCCTGCGCCATTCCCGCTTGATGCTCGCAGTGATCGTGGCAACGGTCGCAGTCAATGTCTATCTGTTCATGATCATTCCCAAGGGGTTCTTCCCCGAACAGGATACCGGCCGTATCTCAGGGAACATCCAGGCCAGCCAGGACATGTCCTCCCAGGCCATGAGCGGTAAGCTGGCGGATGTGGTGGAGATTATCCGTAAGGATCCCGACGTGGAATATGTTGTCGGCTTCACCGGCGGAGGGGGCGGCTCTACCACCAACACCGGACGCATGTTTATTTCCCTGAAACCGTTTGAGAAGCGCACTTTCTCCGCCCAGCAGGTAATCGGCCGTTTGCGTAAAAAACTGGCCGGTGTGGCCGGCGCTCCCACATTTCTGCAACCGGTGCAGGATCTTCGTGTCGGCGGCAGGGGCAGCAGCGCCATGTACCAGTATACCCTGCAGGGAGATGATCTGGCCCAGCTGAACGAGTGGGCCCCGCGCATGCTGCAGAAGATGCGCACCCTGCCCGGTCTGGCGGACGTGAACAGCGACCAGCAGAACAAGGGCTTGGAGGCGAATCTGGTGATTGACCGACCAACCGCCTCACGTATGGGCATTACGCCCCAGTTGATTGACAACACTCTCTATGACGCGTTCGGTCAGCGACAGGTTGCGGTCAGCTATACCCTGCTGAACCAGTATCACGTGGTGATGGAGGTTGACCCCCAATTCTGGCAGCATCCCGATACCCTGCGCGACATCCATGTAACCGCTGCAAACGGATCTCAGGTGCCGCTCTCCGCTTTCACCCATTTTGAATCAAAGCCGACCTCCCTGGCCGTGAACCACCAGAGCCAGTTTCCGGCCGTGACCCTCTCCTTCAACCTGCTGCCCGGTTTTTCACTGGGAGATGCGGTCATTTCCATGAACAGTGCCAAACGCGAAATGGGATTTCCCGGCAGTATCCGGGGGAGTTTTCAGGGAACGGCCCAGGCGTTCCAGTCTTCCCTGGCCAGTCAACCCTTGCTGATCCTGGCCGCCCTGGCAACGGTCTATATCGTGCTGGGGATCCTTTATGAGAGCTACATTCATCCCGTAACGATTCTCTCCACGCTCCCTTCAGCGGGTGTGGGGGCGGTGCTGGCGCTTTTGGCCTTCAAAACCGACATGAGTCTGATAGCAATGATCGGAGTGATCCTGCTGATCGGCATTGTCAAAAAAAATGGTATCATGATGGTGGACTTTGCACTGCAGGCCGAGCGCAGTGAAGGAAAGAACCCGGAAGAGGCCATCTTTGCCGCCTGTCTGCTGCGCTTCCGGCCGATTATGATGACCACCATGGCGGCCCTGCTGGGCGCCCTGCCCCTTGCGCTCGGCCAGGGTGTCGGATCGGAACTGCGCCGCCCCCTGGGTATCGCCATTGTGGGAGGGTTGATCTTCAGTCAGATGATGACGCTCTATACCACACCGGTGGTTTATCTCTACATGGACCGCTTCAGGATCTGGATGGACAGGAAGAGGAAACGGGGGAAATATGCCGTTACCGAGGTTGTTCCGCAGGGGGAATAGTGGGGACTGATATGTGCATACATACCATTTCCTTTTGTAGGGGCGAAGCAGGTGATGCATCTGCTTCGCCCCTACCCATTGAATAAACATCGATAGCGGCACAACCGCGAGGATACTCACACATGAAAACCATGAAACCGATACTGACCATTATTTCACTGACACTACTCGCCGCCTGCAGCGTGGGACCTGATTACGTTAAACCGACGGCAACGACACCCAAGGAGTACAAGGAGCTTCCTCCCTGGAAGGTGGCCCACCCCAGCGACAACCTTGATCGTGGCTCCTGGTGGCGCATCTACAACGACAACCGCTTGAACGAACTGGAGCAGCAGGTTGCGGTTTCAAACCAGACCCTCAAGTCAGCCGAGGCGCAATTCCGCCAGGCCCGCGCCCTGGTCCAGGCTTCCCGCTCCGGGTATTTTCCGCAGGTCAGCGCTGGCGCGACCGTGGATCGTTCCCGGAGCAATTCCTCAAAAGGCGCCACAACCTCCACCAATTATCTGCTCAATCTTGACGCTTCCTGGGAACTGGATGTGTGGGGACGGGTACGCCGCAGTGTGGAGTCCAGCCAGGCTGGTGCCCAGGCCAGCTCGGCGGATCTGGAATCGCTCCGTCTGAGTCTCCAGGCGGAACTGGCCGTGGATTATTTCCAGCTGCGAACCATCGATGCCCAGAAAAAACTCCTGGATGAGACGGTCTCCTCCTTCCAAAAGTATCTGGACCTGACCAGGAACCGTTATACGGCCGGCGTGGTCTCCCAGGCCGATGTGCTCCAGGCGGAAACGCAACTTAAGAATACCCAGGCCCAGGCCATCGACCTGGGTGTGCAGCGCGCACAACTGGAACACGCCATTGCCTTGCTGATCGGCAAGGCACCGGCGGAACTCTCCCTGTCCCTCTCCCCGTTGGATGCCGTACCACCTGTCACACCGATCGGTCTGCCGTCGGAGCTGCTTGAACGCAGACCGGACATTGCCGCAGCAGAACGGCGCGTTGCGGCAGCCAATGCCCAGATAGGGGTTGCCAAGGCAGCCTATTTCCCCGCCATCACCCTCAGTTCCACGGCCGGTTTCGCCGCTTCGAGCTTTTCCAGCTGGTTGAGCTGGCCCAACCGTGTCTGGGCCTTGGGATCCATCCTGGCGCAAACC
>JACAAY010000077.1 GCA_013377095.1 Desulfuromonadales bacterium | reverse complement strand
CCACGCCCTCGCTCAAAGCCTCATACCCTGAGATCATTTCCATGATGTTTTGGCGGTGCCGTTTGTCAAGATTACGAAAACGGCGCAGCAGATCCTGCTCGTCGGGTGCCAGAGGTTCGGGCGTAACAGATGAAGCAAGCTCAGGGTCGCTCCCCTCCCCTTTTGCCAACCAGTTAAGGTCATATCCAAAACGTTCACAAACAAGAACAGCAAAAAGATTGCAAATATGGACACAAGGCAATAAACAAACATTAATCACCCTGTCTGTTACCACATTAAAAAGGATTTGTCATGTTGAATAATGACTTTCAGGCCACAGGTGGTAGTGATGTGGAGGGTGGTACTGATGACATGTACATGAAGACAATTCATATGTAACATTCATCGAGTTATCCACTTTGTCCATTATTATTTTTATCTCCGGAACGTATCAAAATAAGTACACTTTTCTCTTAATGAACAAATTAGCTATTGACATGTTAAATCAAATGCTTACACATATTGCACATTCATTATGCAAAACGAAAAAGCCCTCAATAATGCATTACATTTTTCCTGGTTATCCACAGATGGAGCATCATTATCAACAGGTGCTGTGGAAAGCCGTTCTATACCTGTACTCACAACCCTGATGGTCCCCTTTTTGCAATCCAGACATGAGTCATCTGGTGGGTAATAGTCCTCATATATGCGGAGCTCTTTTGTATCTGAATGCGGGGAAAATCCCCTCATTAATTCATTCATACGATGCCGGAATAACCATTCCGCAACATGTTGTGACGACACCATCACCGCGCCGACGATTCAACCAATCCAAGCTTCCAGGTGAACTCTCTTGTATTCAGTGACAGACGATAACTATTACTCCCATCCCAAACAGAAAGCTGATGATTTTCGCGGCTCCGTCCATGTGCGTCCACGTGTAGCAAATTTCCTTGATAAAGATTCTTTCCCTGAAACGTTTGTCCAGAAACTCAAACCATACCGGCTTGAGTTTCCCTGATTCAATCACCAGGGCCACACGAATTCGCGCCGTGGATTCATTTTCCTGTACCAAGGTTGCCATATGGAAACGTTACCAAATGTCACCCATGCCGAGTCAAGGAAATATTTCCTTTATCGCAGTAGGTGACAGCAGGGCAAATATGTCTGTGTAGAAGCCGTTTAATTCTTGATCTAAGTGATGATGCAACAGCGTTTGTGTGCTATATTGATTTTGTAGGAAACATTGCCGGTAGCACCACAGGAGGTAAAAGTCATGTCAAGTGTAAGCTGGATGTATTCAATGACGAGTTTCGTTACCACCATCATAGCCGTGATCGTGGTGGTTGGATTCGGTTACAATATTATGACTTCAAATAAACAAACCTACGGACACCATAAGGTTGATACAATGGCAGGAGACGAAGGAGAGGATTAAGTAAATCTTTCAACACAATGAAATAAAAAAGCCGCTCCATATAATTATGGGGTGGCTTTTTTTACGGATTCCTGCCCTCAACAGTATCAGACTGAGTATCAACATCACAGAATCGGTCAGAATAGTGCTTCTGTCGCTATCAGGATGGCTTTCACTATTCTGTGTTTACGTCGAAATATAAACAGATCAGATCGCCTCTAAACTTTATTCAAAAAAATTGTGCGGATCCGGATAGGGGGGACCAGAAAAGAATTCGGTGGTCTGTTTGGTGGTGACACCTGTCGTGATCACAAAAAAATATCCGGGAAAACTATGACAGACCCACTTCCCTTTCTTTCGGTGTAACACAATCAAAAAAGAGTGAAACATGATGACCAGAGATGAATTTTTTGCGGGAAATTAAAGAGGGTAACGCCCACCAAAAGCACCACGAAAGTACCACGCTAACGATACAAATTAAAAAGGCACCTACAACAATCGCTGTAAGTGCCTGTAATTATTTGGCTGGGGTACCTGGATTCGAACCAAGAGTGACGGAGTCAGAGTCCGTTGCCTTACCATTTGGCTATACCCCAATAAGTGAACGCAGTTTATAACAAATCAGAGACAGCCCGTCAAGACATTTGAGACAGCCACTGATTACCCGGACAATCCAATTGACATACGAATATCAAAATAGTATACACAGATAACACGAAATTGAATTCTGTAACACCGGAGACAGATAGTATGCATATGGCAGATGCACTAATCTCACCTGCTGTTGGCGTGACCATGTGGACCGCATCGGCCGGTATGATAGCCTACTGCTCCACCAAAATCAGGGCGGAACGGGATGAGCGCAAGACTCCCTTGATGGGTGTTCTGGGGGCGTTTCTCTTTGCCGCCCAGATGATCAATTTCACCATCCCCGCCACCGGTTCGAGCGGACATATCGGGGGCGGTCTCCTGCTGGCAATACTGCTCGGTCCCCATGCCGCCTTTCTCACCATTGCTTCCGTGCTGGTTGTCCAGGCGCTGTTTTTTGCCGATGGCGGTCTGCTGGCGCTGGGCTGCAACATATTCAATCTCGGATTTTTTCCGGCATTTATCGCATATCCGTTGATCCACAGAACCATTACCGGTGCACGACCGAGCCGTTCGCGGCTGACCGCAGCCACGATCATCGCGGCTATTGCCGGCCTGCAGATGGGCGCGCTGGGTGTTGTCGTGGAAACCGTTGCCTCGGGTATCTCCTCCCTGCCATTTTCAACGTTTATTGGATTAATGCTGCCGATTCACCTGGCCATCGGCACTGTGGAGGGGGTTGTGACTGCTGCGGTTGTAGCGTTTGTATATGCTGCCCGCCCCGATATCATCCAAAACGTTCGCGAAGGACAACCAATCGCCCAACGTCCCCTGCGCCCCCTGTTGCTCACTTTTCTGGCAACCGCCATTCTGACCGGGGGAGTGGTTTCCTGGTTCGCATCCCGAAACCCCGACGGCCTGGAATGGTCCATTGCCAAAGCAACCGGACAGAATGTGGTCAAGGCTCCCGAATCCAGACTCCACGCCTCACTGGCCACGCTTCAGAAAAAGATCGCCTTCCTGCCGGATTACTCTTTCAGCGAATCGGAACGGAAATCACCTCAACCAGCAAACCTGATGACAGAACGCAATGGCGAACGTCTCGGCTCGTCGGTTTCCGGTATCATCGGCGGCTTGACAACACTTTCGCTGATTGGCGTAATCAGCCTGCTGTTCAAAAGGCGAACGTTGCCAGCCAGATGATCCAGTCCCAATCCTTTTCACAGGTAATGATAGGGGAGAGTCAACACAACTCTCCCTCTTTTCATGAAAATCCATGAGCCGGTTATCAATTGAACAGACCCTGACCGATTTCAGACGCCTGGACCTGCTTGCCATGGATGATACGTCCATCCACCAACTTGATGGACGGGCCAAGGTTTTGACAGTACTCGTTTTTATCACTGCAGTCATGTCATTCAACCGCTATGAGTTTTCAGCCCTGCTCCCCTTCATATGTTTTCCACTGTTTCTGATAATCAAGGGGCATCTGCCAGCCACATATCTTTTCAAAAGAATTGCTCTGGTGCTCCCTTTTGCCGTACTGATCGGTCTTTTCAACCCACTGCTGGACAGACAGGTCATGGTGCGGCTGGGGTCGATCAGTATCAGCGGCGGATGGATTTCCTGGGCGTCCATAGTTGTCCGTGCCGTACTTACCGTCAGCGCCGCCCTGATACTGGTGAGTGTCACCGGCTTCACGGCCATCTGCCAGGCACTGACCCAAATGGGATTACCCAGGGCTTTCGCCATGCAGCTTCTCTTTCTCCACCGCTATCTTTTTGTGTTAATTGAGGAAGCCAAACAGGTTTCACGGGCACGGGAGCTCCGCTCCTTCGGGCGCACGGGGCTCGGCATCCGCAACAGCGGCGCCATACTTGGCAACCTGTTGCTGCGCACATGGGAACGCGCCGAACGCATCCATCTGGCAATGCTGGCGCGCGGGTTTACCGGTGAGTTTCACACCCGGAAAACAGCCGGGTTCAGAGGGCGTGATCTGCTGTTCCTGTTGGGATGGTCCTCGGTATTCATTGCATTACGTATCTGGAACATGTCTCAGCTTCTCGGTTATCTGGTGATGGAGATCGTGCAATGAACAGCAGTATCGTATCAGTCGAACAACTTTGCTACCGTCACCCCGATGGCACCGAGGCACTTCGGGGTGTATCCTTCAGCATCCGCCAGGGCGAAGCGGTGGCCATCATCGGAGCCAATGGGGCGGGGAAATCAACCCTGCTGCTGCATCTTAATGGCTGTCTCTTGCCCCTGTCGGGCTCGGTCAGGATCGGGGACCATACGGTTTGCAGGGAAACGCTCCCCCAGATCAGGCGCACAGTCGGCATGACCTTCCAGAATTCCGACGACCAGCTCTTCATGCCGACGGTCTCCGAGGATGTGGCATTTGGTCCCAACAACATGGGATTCCCGCCCCAGGAGGTGGACATACGTGTTGAAGCCGCGCTTTCCGCCGTCGATGCCCTGCACCTGCGCAAAAGGCCCCCCTATCGCCTGTCCGGGGGTGAAAAGCGTCGCGTTGCAATTGCTACGGTCATCGCCATGGAGCCCGACATCATTGTTCTGGATGAGCCAACCACCGGTCTGGATTCCTTTGGCAGGCGCAAATTGATTCACATTTTGAAAAACATTCACCACACCAGAATCATCGCCACCCATGATCTGAATCTCGTGCTCGAACTGTGCGGAAGGGTAATCCTGCTCCACGAGGGGGGCATCGCCGCCGATGGGCCGGTGGATAGTATCCTCGGCGACACAGAACTCCTTGAACGCTGCCGACTCGAGCCACCCTCGTTTCCAGGGATCTGTCCGCAGTGTGGAAAAACGCAAAGCAGGCCTCAAGGAAACCCCTGAAGCCAGCTTCTTGCATTAATTCTAGATTTTCATTCAACCCAATTTACGTACAATGCTTCTCTAACCCGGCCTTGAAAACGATTTACTCATTGTTCATTTATCATATAATCCAGCAATTTGTTTTCGTAATTCAACTCATTCCTCAGACTTCTCAATTCGTCATTTGTGTAAACATCAGTTCCGCGTGAAATTTCTCTTTGCAAACGGTCTATCCTCTGCTGAATTGAGTCAACTTCTCCTGCGCAATTGCGCGCAACCAGCAGGCATTCATCTTTCTGTCCCCCCTGCCCCGGTTCCAGCATCTTTCCCATCTCTTTTTCTTCAGCAATAAGCGGCAGAGACGATAGCAAAAGAGTTATCGATAATCCTGCAACGAGTACCAATAAGCGTCTCATGGCTAACCTCCTGATGTATATTTTACGATTACATCATAGCACAGCAAGCGCTTATTGAAAATGATTTTCAATACCAGCAAAACTATTATTTTTGGAGCCAGCGGCCATTCGGCAGTTGGTACCACCAGCCTGGTTTTGCAGCCTCCCGCTTTGTCTCGGCATAGGTCGTAGCGGCTTTTCCCAGCACCTGATCAAGGGCCGCCTTTGATTCCTTCACCTTGTTGATTCTCAGAATTGCCTTTGCCATGCTTCCGACAACCGTTTTGCGGTTTTGATTTTCCAGATTAATGAGCGCCTCATCCTGAGCAGACACCTTTGTCTTGTCCCGAACTGCAACCAACCCCTGACTCGTCAGCCCAACCGCAGCAGAGTCGAACAGTACGGCAAGCCGTGGCCATCTCCTGCTCATCTCGTCATACGCTTTCACAACTTCCGGCATTCCGGCCATCTCAACCGCCAGCTCATCGGCGCCTTTCTCCGCTGCTTGGGCTACTGAGCACAATGAAATCGAGGGTAATTCATTTATTAGGCTGCTCTGTGGTTTTGTATCAGCCGGCTGTTTTTCCGTGGCCGGTTGCTTCTCAACTGCCGGCTGCTTGTCCGAATTTTTCAGAAGCATGTCGTCCAGCGATTTATAGGCTTCCTTAACCGCCTTTTCAGGGAAATAGACATTGACGGTTATGATCGCGCAGGCTGCCAGAAGAGCACACAACCCGGCCAGAAACCATTTGATGCATTTCGTTTTCATGGGTCCCTCCGAAAATAGATTTTTCAAACTATACCACACCAACGTCATAAAAAAACAGTGGCAGACAAAAACAAAAGCTCACTCCTGCCATTTGAATTCAGGCTCGGCCGCGGGTTCATCGGTTACTTTTTCACCCGTGGCAGCCTTTCCCCGGGTCGTTGCCTGTTTAATTGAGTCCAGGAGATGATCCAGTGCGATCCGATTCTGGCTCGGAGCTATGGCAACACTCAAGTCCCGGACACCAAACAGGTTGGTGTGGGAAATATCAAGCGTTTCAAAGGTCAGAAAGCCATCCTCCAGATCTGCGGAGATCTCGGCCTGGTCAAAAGGACGATCGTTGCGGAAGAAAAAACCGCTCAAATTCTTGCCTGACAGTTTCTGAAGGAACACCTTGCTGACCAGCATCTTTTCGCCCCCCCCTTCCCGCGCCCACAACTCGGTAAATCCGGTCAGCCCGGACATTCCTTTTCCGGCACCGTCGAGACTGACCACACCATCAACACGGCCGGAGATGTAGTCCTTTATTTTTGGAATACTGGCGCAAAACAGATTCAGACTGAGACCGTTGATCAACAGGTCAGCCCGATAACTAAGCCCCTGGTTAAAGGCTATGTACCCGGTACCCAGCAGGGTTCCTTCATACAGAGACGAGCGCAATGAGCTGATTTTTGTGATTCCATCCTCCGCATTAACAACCAGCTTTACCTCTCCAAGATTGAGAGTGCCAAATGTGACACCAGCAATGGAAATAACCTGTCCTGCACCCGACGCTTTACGGAACCGTCCCAGCAGCTGGGGATAATTCTCGCGCGTAAAGCTTGCCGTTTCCCGGATTTGTGCGGAAGCTGTTCCCGACAGATCAAGGGAAAAGGGGAACCTGCCGTTGATTTCAGCCACCTTGAGCTTCTGAGACGGCACATCCAGCAGTATACTCTTGAAACGCAGGACACCTTCCAGCAGTTGCCGTCCGTTTCGCAAGACCAGGGTGCCTTCGGAGGCCAGGCTCCCCTCGACGTTTGCCTCCTGAATCATACGTGGAAGCATATTGACAAACGGGTCGATGACGCCGTTGAGGGATGTCTCCGGGAGCATGAATGTGAAGCGCCCCTCCCGCTGCGCCACGAGAGGATTGGCCATCTCCCCCCTGATCGTGAAACCGACTCCCGTTCCGATGATAAACAGCAGTTTTTCAAGTACGAGTTTCTTCCTAGACAGGGTACCATCCAGTTTGAGTCCGGCTCCGCTAAAGAGGGTTTTGGATCCACTCCCGATGGCAGAGATTCCGGTTCCGGCTGCTTCAAAACGACCGTTAAAACCATCAGCCGCGGAATAACTGCCCTTGCACGTTCCATCGAGAACACCGTCGGAAAGTGAGGCCGTACCGCGCCGATGCAACAACTCACCCATCTGGGCAATCCGGCCCCCCTTGATCCCCACCTGGAACATGCCAGCTTCTCGTGGGGCAAAGGGTTTGAAGCTAATAGCCCCATTAAGCGTACCACCCAGCAAAGTCCCCCCCAGATCCCCCCGACCGCCGGACCGTGAAACAGCTATGTGCACCCGGGGAGAACCGACCACTTTTCCCTGCCACGCAACCTTATCTGTTGACAGGTCAGCAATCCCTTCCAGCCATCTGTCACGGGAATCTGAAAACAGGTTGCCGCGCAGGGTAGCGGACAAGCCGTTCACAACCGCATCCCCCCGCTGGATAACAGCGCCGGAAATATGGGCCGAGAGCGGATAACGAACCGGTCCATCAATGGACACCTTTGCGGGCAATCGTGCAACAAGACGGGCAAAGGAAACGGAAGCGCCATCAAACAGTAGGCTTCCGTCACTCAGCAGCACGGTATCATCCGCAAAGCGATAGGAGAAACGTGCGTCCCCTGCCCTGCCATCCAGGTTTAGTCCGCTGAGACGGGTGGCCCCAGTGGCTGAAAACACTCCAGAGCTTCTGCTTATTCTGGCATCCATCAGGCCGTTTTTCATACCGAAGCGTCTCTGGCCACGCATTCCCTGAAGGGACGCAAGCCGGACAACAGCGGAGGCGTTGAAATCACGGGGTCCGCGGCCGACAGCCTCAACAGATACGGTGCAGGGACCTCCCTCCAGTTTCAGGTCATGCATCTCCGTAAGAGAGCGCAACTTTGCAACCGAATCGGCTGACATACGCAGGGCAGCGCTGAAGGGCCGGGATGTTTTTGGTTTGAATTCCAGCCGTCCGGCAATCGCTATCCCCATTGCCGTGGCCGTCAGGGCCGGAACCTGGAGCTTGACCAGCTTGAGTTGATTGGACAGGGTCGCAAGCAGGGTGGCATCCAGGGTTTCCAACAGCGAGTTATCAGTTGATGGCCGTCGAGACAGTTTTCCCCGCATCTGAAAACCGGACGCCACCCTGGAGAGGGACAGGGTTGAGTCAACCCCCGTGAACAGCGGACGCCCATCCCGCTTCAACCAGGCGTTTTGCAGCAGCACCGTTCCATCGGCCCCGGTCAGCCCGCCGCTGTCCCCGGCAAGATGAATTCCACCACTGCCGAGCGTACCGCCAAGGGCAGTTTTTCCCTGCTCTGCTGCGGGAAGCAGAAATAACAACGCAGCCAGATCCACCTGTTTGACGTCCAGATCAACCCGGAATGTGCGCTCGGTTCGCAGCCGGTCAACCACTGCAGCGGCATGGATGGCGGCAAGATCATTGAGTGTCAGGGTCAGTGACTCCAGCCTGGCCCGATCGGCGCCACTGTCATAGCCGGCGGCAAACTCAAGCCGGCCGGCCAGGGGACGGTTTTTTTGCGCGCCAAGCATCAGGGGAACATGGCTGAAACCCAGCCCCCCCTTCACCTGGAGGTGCCCGCCATGCAGCGCGGCAGTCATGCTCAGGCTCGCGCAGCTGGAGCCAAACCGGGGACTGTTCTTAAGCTTCAGCATCCCTGCCAGCCTGTCAAGGGAGAGCGAGGGAGCCGACAGAGTCAGATCCAGCGCCGGTTCCTTTCCGGTTCTGGTCTGCCCACCCAGGGTATAGCGGTTTTGCACCCCGTCCTCGAAGGTGAGTTCCATGCGGGCGGTACGTGATCCCTTTGTGGTAAGATTGTCAAGTTGCAGCGAAAGTCCCTGTGGGCCCTGGCCATTGACCAGCAGGGACCCACCTTTGACGATAAAACGGGAAATCAGCAGCTCTTTGCCAGATGGTTTTTTTGCGGTCAGTACCCGTTGCAGATGCGAGAAATTCCAGACTCCGGTGCTGTTTTTGTGAAGGTCGATCCTGATACCGCCCAGGGACAGGAGCCGCAGGCTGCGTTTACCCATCAGTAGATCACTCCAGTTGGGGGTAATGGTCAGGGAATCCACCCGACAGAGAGTCCCCGGGGATGCGTCGGGCGGATTGAGCAGCTCCAGTCCCGTCAGGGTAAGGGCACCTCCTTCTGTTTGAACAGCGGTTATGCGAACCCCGTTCTGCAGATAGTCACCGAGCAGCCGGGAAACAAGTTTCGGCGCTGCGGAACTGTTCAGGACTATCAGCAGGAAAAAGGCTCCGGCAACGGCACCACTGACCATTACCAACACGCAGCGCAGCAGCATTTTTCGTGCGATTCCCCTGCCCTGTAGTGTTCTGACCTGGTCAGCCATGCCCGTTTATCTCCCGAGTTTTGAATGTAAACCGAAACTCACCGTTTGACAATACGAAGGGGAATTTAAAAACGGGACGTAATTCCATTGCATTTTCTTTTAAGCGGACTTTCTGATATGACTGTTCCAGCGGTCGAGCCCGAATGTCGGCCATTAATTCAAGGAAAACCGCTGTTGGTTTCCAAAATAACTTGACGGGGAGCTGCCCATGAACATTCTGCTTATTTCCGCAAATACGGAAACGGTTTTTATGGTGCCCCTCCCCCTGGGACTCAACCTGCTGGCAGTTGCCGCCGGAAATGCCGGTCATGGGGTTACACTGCTGGATCTGATGGGTCACAGGGACTATCTCTCGCTGATTCGGGATACGATTGAAGAGATTCGACCTGGCGCCATCGCCCTTTCCGTCAGAAACATCGATAACCAGAACATGGCTGACCCCCGATTTTTTCTTGACCCGGTTCGGGAGATTGTCGCCTTCTGCCGGCACTGTTCCGAAGCGCCGATTATTGTTGGTGGAGCAGGGTTCAGCATCTTCCCGGAGGCGGTGCTCCGTTATCTGGACGCCGATATGGGGATCTGTGGGGAGGGGGAGGTCGCCCTGGTTCAGCTGCTCGCCGCACTGGAAAGCGGAGAAGAGCTGTCGAGGATTTCGGGAATCTGCCTGCCCGGTCGCACCGTACAGAACGGATGCGCGGAGAGAGCGGCGCTCAGCACCCTGCCGCTCCCCGACCCGACCCTCTGGCAACTGCCTGACACGCCCAACCAGGATACCTGGATTCCTTTCCAGACTAGGCGCGGCTGTCCCATGCGGTGCAGTTACTGCTCCACCCCGGCCCTGGAAGGGACCACCATCAGAACACATCCCGTACAGGCGGTTGTCGAATGTGTCAGACGCCATGTGGCCTGCGGCTTAAATCGCTTCTATTTTGTTGACAATGTGTTCAACCTCCCCTCCGCCTACGCCCATAAGCTCTGTGCGGGTCTCAGGGAGGTCGGTCC
This sequence comes from Desulfuromonadales bacterium, assembly GCA_013377095.1. Lineage (GTDB taxonomy): Bacteria > Desulfobacterota > Desulfuromonadia > Geobacterales > Pseudopelobacteraceae > Pseudopelobacter. The sequence continues at coordinate 12,804 of JACAAY010000077.1, read as the reverse complement.
GGGGATCAGCTGGCGCTGCATCCTGTATCCCGGTTTCATCGATGAGGAACTGGTCAGGAACATGGCCGAAGCGGGCTGTGTGGAGGTCAGCCTGGGTTTTGAGAGCGGCAATTATCACATCCTGGCCAACATGAAGAAGAAATTCAGCCCGCAACAGGTACAATCCGCAGCGCAGATGCTGGACCGCCATGGCATTCGCAGAAGCGGCTTCCTGCTGCTGGGTGGTCCTGGGGAGACAAGAGAGTCGGTCTGGGAAAGCCTTGCCTTTGCTGACTCCCTGAATCTGGATACGTTGAAGCTGACGGCTGGAATCAGGATTTACCCCGGCACCGCTGTGGCCAGAATTGCCTGCCAGGAGGGGATGATCAACCCGCGCGACGATCTCCTGATGCCCCGTTTCTATCTGGCCAAAGGCCTTGAAGAGTGGTTGCCGCATACGGTCCGTGAATGGATGAAGAACCGGCCGAACTGCGTAAGCTGACTTCACGTTTACAGCGATAACCCACAACCGGGGGAAACCCAGGCATGCTGGCAGGTTTCCCCCGATCGGTCAGTTCACCACATTGAGCGGAGATCCCTGGAGAAAGGCGTCGATATTGGCGGCTGTGAGAGTGATCAGCCTCTGTCTGGTTTCAAGGCGTTTCCAGCCGATGTGCGGGGTCAGAATGACATTGTCCATGGTGAAGAGCGGGTTGTCCGGCTCGGGCGGCTCCTGCTCCTGCACATCCAGCCCGGCGCCGGCAATGACTCCCCTCTGCAACGCCTCGATCAGATCGATCTCCCTGATGATCGGACCACGGGATGTATTGATGATAAAGGCGGTTGGTTTCATCAGCGCCAAGCGCTCCCTGTTGAGCAGATGATGGGTTGCGGCGGTCAGGGGACAGTGGATGGAGAGAAAATCGCTCCGCATCAGCAGTTCCTCCAGAGAGACAAACGCCACATCCGGCTCCAGCCCCGGTTTCGGAGTTCGGCTATGGACGATGATCTTCATGCCCAGCGTACGGGCTATGCAGATCACCTTGCGGGCGATTTCGCCAAAACCGATGACTCCCAGTATCTTGCCGGACAATTCAAAGTGAGGCACCTGTAGTGATTTATAAAAATTGTCGAAATTATTTTGCCGCAACATGATCTGCTGCTGCACCAGTGAAGCGCTCAGATTCAGCATGAAGGTGATGGCCAACTGGGCCACCGCATCGGTGCTGTAGCTGGGCACATTGCAAACGGAAATTCCCCTGACCCGGGCAGCATCGATGTCGATGTTGTTGTAACCGGTGCCGGCCTCGCAGATCAGCTTTACTGACGAAGGAAAGTCTTCGATCAACTCCTTCCCCACCGGCAACTCCTTGGTAATGACAATTGTCTGACCCTGTACCCGAGACAAAATTTCCTCGGAACTGCTGGCTGCGTACTTAGTGAATGGCACAAGCTCCGCTAACGCTGCAAAATCGAGCCTGTTGTCAAAATCCAGTCTGTCCGAGTTGAGAAACACCGTCTTTGCCATATTCCCTCTCTCCTGCTAATTTAATTCATCGCTTACCATCAACGATTTGTCACACATTACGTCAGTATCTTTCAGAGTTCAAGCACGTCAGCTGATCAGGGGAATGCGGCCCCGTTGGCAGCTTTTTTTCCATTCAGCCCGTGACAGAACATCAATTGAATGTTAAAATTTGTCACTTTTATTTTATCCATGCAGCTTGTCTGCAGAGGAATTCAATCCATGAACCGGATAATCATCGCCCCCCTCGCTGCCACCGCAATAAACCAACTCATCGACGTTGCCCACCGTGCCTGGCACGCCCACTATCCCGGTATCATCACCGTGGAACAGATCGATTACATGTTGCAAATCGGATACAACCCAGCAGTTATCACACAGGAAATGGAAAGGCAGGGCATCGCCTGGTTCTCGATCATGGACGGTACATCAATGATCGGGTTCATGGCAGTAGGACCATACGAAACAGACATCGTCAAATTACACAAACTGTATCTGCTACCAGAGTACCACGGCAAAGGTATCGGCTCACTGGCACTGGCAAGGGTGGAACAGGTGGCAAGGGACATGAATGCACGCAGGATCGTGTTGAATGTCAATAAACAGAACCACAGGGCGATCCGCGCCTATGAGCGCGCAGGATGGTTGGTCATTGATGAGGTGGTAAACGACATCGGCAACGGCTTTGTCATGGACGATTTTGTGATGTCAAAACAGATTTATGATCAATCCTGACGCCTAAGCTGCGCAATCTGTTGGACCTTTGGATAAAAGGTATGATAATTTAATCAACCGGTAACGGCGTGTGGACAACCATCGAACCGTAATGATACTCGTTGTTGATGATACGATTGACAAATTCAATACTGAAGAGGGAATATCATGTCGTTTATTAAACAGGTGCTCGAATCGATCCAACTGACGGAAGAGGAATTGGTCAAACTGCTCATCGCCGATGTGAGGGAAGTATTCAGCACCATGGTTGGGATTGAAGACCTCCTGCATATTCCCTCGCTGGTTGAACCAATGACCCATTTTGAAAACTGCGTCACCGCAATGGTCGGCATGGCCGGAACCTACAGTGGGCTGGTCAGCATCCATACCCCACAAAACCTGGCCCTGCAGATCACCTCCGGCATGCTGGGGATGGATGTCACCGAGATAAATGAGGATGTAAATGACGCTCTGGGAGAGATCGCCAACATGATCGCCGGTTCTTTCAAACTGCATCTTACCCGTTGCGGGGCCGATATCCGCATTTCAACACCCTCGGTGGTGAGCGGAACGCAATACGATTTTACCGCGGGAAATACCCTGGATACCGTCACCCTCCGTTTTGCAACGGACAATGACTGGTTCATCGTGTCAATCACCCTGGATAAAGAATAAGCGCCAACAATACCCACACAAATATATCGGATACAATCAAAACAAGTTCACGAGTGTTTTCGTGTTTTTTTATTATTGACAAAACAAGTGGGTGGATGATATCCATATCTAACTTAGTTCACACATAATGCAGTAAACATAATTTTCTTATCAAGAGCGATGGAGGGACTGGCCCTGTGAAATCGCGGCAACCTGCCCAACGGAAAGGTGCCAATTCTAGCGGGATTTACCGAACCCGAAAGATAAGGAAGAGAGCAGCAGTCAAATCCTCTTCCACCCCCCGGAAGGGGATTTTTTTGCATGGAGGTTTTGTGTATGAACATTGACACACAGGCGGTTCAGATCGGACTTGAGTGGGATACGCGCACAGGATCGCTCTCGATCCCCATTTATCAGTCAGCTACCTTCCGTCATCCTGGACTCGGGCAAAGCACCGGATTCGACTACAGCCGGTCGGGCAACCCGACCCGCATGGCGCTTGAAAATGGCATGGCACGACTCGACGGTGGCTGCCGGGGTTTCGCCTATTCCTCCGGCATGGCGGCCATCACCAGCCTGCTGCTGCTCTTCCGCAGCGGCGACCACCTGATCGTCACCGAAGATCTCTACGGCGGAACCTGTCGTCTGTTCGACAGGGTCTTCACCCAATTCGGCCTGACCTTCTCCTACGTGGACACCAGCAACAGGGAAGCGGTGCTGGCCGCGATCACCCCATCCACCAAGGCCCTGTTTGTTGAGACACTCACCAATCCCCTGCTGAAGTTTGCCGACCTCCCCGCCCTCTCCACCCTCTGTCGCGAACGGGGTCTGCTGCTGATGGCCGACAATACCTTTCTAACGCCCTATCTGCTGCGTCCCCTGGATCTGGGCGCCGACATCAGTGTGTACAGCGCCACCAAGTATCTGTCCGGACACAATGATACGGTGGCCGGTCTGGTGGTTGTCAAGGACCCACAGTTGGCTGAACAGGTCTATTTTCACCAGAATTCGGCCGGAGCCGTGCTCGGTCCCCAGGATTCCTGGCTGGTAATCCGCGGCATGAAAACACTGGGGGTGCGCCTGGATCGCCAGCAGCAGAATGCGTTGACCATTGCCCACTGGCTGAAAAAGCATGCACTGGTCCGCAAGGTTTTTTATCCCGGCCTGGAAGAGCACCCCGATCATGACTTGATCAAACGTCACGCCCGTGGATTTGGCGCCATGATCGCCTTTGAGGTCGCCAACCATGCGCTGGTGGAACAGATCCTGCTCAAGACAGAACTGATCTCGTTTGCCGAAAGCCTGGGTGGCGTTGAAACCCTGATGACCTTTCCGGAAGGCCAGACCCATGCCGATATCCCGGCTGATGTGCGTAGCCGCCTGGGGATCAATGACGTTCTGCTGCGCCTGTCGATCGGTATCGAAAACGCTGACGATCTGATCACTGACCTGGAGCAGGCCTTTAACTCTGAAGGGATAACCCTATGAAATTCGCTACACAACTCATTCACGGCGGCCAGACCCACGACCCTCTCACCGGCGCGCTGGGGGTCCCGATCTACCAGACATCCACCTTTCGCCAACAGTCGCTGGACCAGTTCGGGAAATACGATTATGCCCGCTCCGACAACCCCAGCCGCGAGGCGCTGGAAGAGGCCATCGCCGGCCTGGAACAGGGTTCGCGGGGCTTTGCCTTTGCCTCGGGCATGGCGGCCATCTCCTCCACCCTGCTGATCTTTTCACCCGGAGACCATCTGGTCGTATGCGACGACGTGTACGGCGGAACCTATCGGGTATTGTCGAAGATCTTCAGTCGTCTTGGCATTCAATCGACCTTCGTGGATGCCACCAGCCTGGATCAGATCGCGTCCGCCATCCGACCGGAGACTAAGGGGATCTATCTGGAAACCCCCTCCAATCCACTGCTCAAGGTCACCGATCTTCGGGCTGTCGTGGAGCTGGCCAGACCACGCACCATCATAACCATGGTGGACAACACCTTTATGACCCCCTATCTGCAGCGCCCGCTGGAGCTGGGCTGCGATATCGTGCTGCACAGCGGTACAAAATTCATCAATGGACACAGTGATGTCATCTGCGGCCTGGCAGTGGTGAAATCCGAGGAACTTGGTGAGCGTATCCGCTTTATCCAGAACGGATTTGGCGCCATCCTGGGCCCCCAGGATTCATTCCTGACCCTGCGTGGACTCAAGACCCTCAAAGTCAGGATGGATCAGAGCCAGACGAGCGCCGGAACCATTGTGGAGTGGCTGAGCAAACAGCCGCGCGTAACCAAAATCCATTACCCCGGCCTTCCCCAGCACCCCGGTCACGCCGTGCAGTGCTCCCAGGCAGACGGTTCGGGAGCGGTTCTTTCCTTTGAACTGGACTCGCTGGATACAACCAGACGACTCCTGGAGCAATCACAACTGTCAGCCTTTGCCGTCAGCCTGGGCGGTGTGGAGAGCATCATCTCCTATCCCGCAAAAATGTCCCATGCCGCGGTGCCTCCGGATGAACGAAAGCGCAAGGGAATTACCGATACCCTGGTGCGCCTGTCCGTGGGGCTTGAGGATCCCGACGACCTGATTGCGGAAATGGACGGCATATTCAACGGCAAATCAGTGTAGGATGGCACTTTATTTTTGACAAAAACCATGTATTACCCTACAAGTGAGCTTCACCAAATTAAGTTTTAAACTGAGCACTTTGAATACTGGCGAAGAAAAGGAGACGCAGCATGAGCCGCATATTCGCAGACAATTCCCAGTCCATCGGCAACACGCCACTGATCAAACTCAACCGGATTACTGAAGGTGCGCAAGCAGTTGTGCTCGGCAAGGTCGAGGGGCGCAACCCGGCTTACTCAGTCAAATGCCGCATAGGCGCCAACATGATCTGGGATGCTGAACAGCGCGGAGTCCTCAAACCGGGTGTGGAGATCGTGGAGCCGACCAGTGGCAATACCGGCATAGCCTTGGCCTATGTGGCCGCTGCCCGGGGATACAGGCTGACCCTGACCATGCCGGAAACCATGAGCATCGAACGTCGCCGCGTCCTGGCTGCCCTGGGCGCCAATCTGATACTGACGCCGGGTGGCGAGGGAATGAAGGGTGCCATCAAACGGGCGGAAGAACTGGCCGCCTCCGATCCGCAACGCTTCTTTCTGCCCCAACAGTTCAAAAATCCATCCAACCCGGCCATTCATGAAAAAACCACCGGCCCGGAGATCTGGGATGACACGGACGGCGGCGTCGATGTCCTGGTGTCCGGTGTGGGTACCGGCGGAACCATCACCGGCATTTCCCGCTACCTCAAGAACACGAAGGGCAAAAAAATCATCTCCGTTGCCGTTGAACCAAAGGAAAGCCCGGTTATCACCCAGCAACTGGCCGGCCTTCCCCTGCAGCCCAGCCCCCACAAGATCCAGGGCATCGGCGCCGGTTTCATACCCGAAACCCTCGACCTCTCCCTGATCGACCGGGTCGAACAGGTGGAGTCAGGAGAGGCCATCGACTTTGCCAAACGTATGGCCAGTGAAGAAGGCATGCTGGTAGGTATTTCCAGCGGTGCAGCTGTGGCGGCTGCGGTCAGACTGGCCAGACTGGATGAATTTGCCGGAAAAACCATCGTCGTAATCCTCCCCGATCTTGCGGAACGTTACCTATCAACCCCGCTCTTCGAAGGAGTGTAAAGAAACAACATGACGACAGAACTGAGAGACTACAGGCTGGACGGCATTTATCGCCAGAAGCAGGACGGTTTCCTCATGCAGCGGATCAAGCTGGCAGCCGGGACCATCTCATCACAGCAGACCCGCATGGCAGCTGACATAGCCGACCGCTTCGGTCAGGGGAGCGTTCACCTGACCAGCCGCGGCAACATGGAAATTCACTGGCTTCGGGAAGCGGATCTGCCGGAGATCAAGAGACGTCTGGCAACGGTAGGCCTCACCGCTCGGGGCGCCTGCGGAGGGGCAGTGCGCGGGGTAACCTGCTCCGAGCAGGACAGGGCAGATTTTCCGCTGATTGAAGCCCTGGCCCGCAGAATCCAGCACCATTTTACCGGTAATCCCCGGTTTGAACGACTGCCCAAGAAATTCAAGATCGGTATCGAAGCCAGGAGCGGCGGACGCCGCCACCTGATCCAGGATGCGGGGCTTGTGCTCGTCCGCACCCAGGATGGTCGGGGATGGTACGATCTGTGGGTTGGCGGTGGATTGGGGCGCGAGCCGCAGCCGGGCTTTCTGTTGGCCGGCGAAATCGTGGAAGAACGCATCATCCCCCTGTTAGAGGCTGTTTTGCGGGTTTACCTTGCAGGCGCGCCAGCAGGCAAACGGTTGAAACATCTGCTGCGGGAGATCGGTGAAGAGGAATTTCGGCAACGCCTTGACGCGGATCCGTCCGCCCATGAAGAACTGCCACCCCACAGGGGATTGGCTGAAAACCTGGTATCCACAACCGACGAAGGGCGTCGCCTGGAGTTCCACTGCTTTGCGGGGCAGCTTTCCGCTGACAGTCTCAGACAGCTGGCCACCTTTGCCGACAGCTGGGCAGATGGAGTACTTCAGGTAACCGTCAACCAGAACATCGCCTTCCAGCTTGTACGGCAGTGTAAATTTGACCAGGCACAGGCAGCCTTGGGGACGACCATTTCCCCTGCGCCAACACAAGAGGATAAGATCACCCTCCGGGTCTGTCCCGGTAGCCATGAGTGCCGCGCCGGCCTGTCGGCGACCCGTGACATTGCCGGAATCCTGGCAAAATCCATGGGCCCGTTAGCCCGAAGGCTATGCTGGGCTCTTTCGGGTTGCCACAACTCCTGTACACAGCCACAGCTTGCCGATGTAGGTATTGTTACCTCCCGCCTGATTGCGGATGATGATGGCCAGCGCACTCCTCGCTTTGATCTGTACCGGCCCATGGACGGAGACGGAGACTTGAACCAGAAAACAGAAGCGGCACTAACACTTGAAGAGTTACTTGCAACCATCAAGAAATTAGGATGATTTTGTCAATCCGGCTTTATGCAGATACAACTCAATGAACATACGATCGAGTCAAAAAAGGGTGTTACCCTGGCCCAGTTGGCCGAACAACACAAACCGGGAGCTGATGTCCTGATTCTGAACGGTTTTCCCGCAGCGGGTGACACACCACTACAGGAAGGGGATAGTGTTTTTCTTATCAAACGGGGGGAACAGCCGGGGCAGGATGAATTGGAAGCGGTCATGGCTGCACGCCACACTCCGGGTGTGCATGCCCGTTTGAAGTGCGCCAGCGTAGGTATTGCCGGTGTGGGTGGACTCGGGTCAGCCGTGGCCGTGTCCCTGGCGCGGGTGGGTATCGGACACCTGGTAGTTGCCGATTTCGATGTGGTGGAGCCCTCCAACCTCAACCGGCAACAGTTTTTTATCGACCAACTTGGCCGGTTCAAGGTTGACGCGCTGGCGGAAAACCTGCAACGAATCAACCCCTTTGTAACGGTGGATCGTCACCGGACGCTGCTGACACCCGAGAACATTCCGTCAATCTTTGCCTCCTGCAGCATCGTGGTCGAGGCCTTTGACCGGGCCGACATGAAGGCCATGCTGGTGGACACCCTGCTCTGCACCCTGCCGCAGGTAACGGTCGTGGCCGCCTCGGGACTGGCAGGCTACGGCCCCAACAACGAGATTACCACCCGCCGCATTTCCGGAAGGCTCTATCTGGTGGGGGATACGGTTTCGGAAGCCAAACCGGGCAACGGACTGATGGCCCCCAGGGTCGCCATCGCTGCCGGGCACCAGGCAAATCAAGTACTGCGCATTATTCTGGGAGAGACGGACTAACCAAGACAGCCCAGCCACCTTGCTCAGGTGTCCATGTGACACTTAAAATCAGCCTTCAGCGTCTTGTACAGATTACTCTTTTCATATTTTTCGAAGAAAGCATCAAGCAGCTTGAAGCGGCGCCCCACCATTTCAATCTCGTTCTGATTTCTCATTTTTTTCAGCACGCGGGTTACGGTCTCACGGGTAATATGGACACGGTCGGCAATACTCTGGTGGGACAGGTTCGTATTGATGATCACGCCGTCGGTATCCCGAACTCCCAGCATCGAGCTATAGTGAGCCAGGGTTGCCCTGATCTTTGACTCCGCATCATTTATTCCGATGATACTGTGAAACAGCCAGCTTTCTCGCAAACGCCCACAGAGGACTGCAATGATCTGGAGCAACGTCTGTTTATCGTCCAAAAACAGGTCGTCAAATACATTTTTTGAGATAAAAAGCACCTTGCACGGTTCATTGGCAATAACCGTGGCGGAATCGGTTTTGTTGTCAAGCAGCCCCATGTCGCCAAAGCAATCGCCGCGATGTCGGAAGGCCATGACCCGTTCCTGGCCATCAACCGTAATATCCACCACCCTGACCTGACCCTTGAGAACGATGTACATTTGACGGACTTCTTCCCCTGCCATCATGATGACTTCGTCTCTGTCATAGCTGTAGACATTGGATCTCTCCATCAGTGAAGAGAGTTGCTCGTCGCTGAATGTATCAAACAGGGGGACTGATTTGACGATCTTTTTCGCAAGCTCGAGATCGAATTTCTTCCTGATCACAGTTTTTACTCCTGTTCCGGGGAATCTGAGCGGGGAGACACCTCCCGCTCCTCCCCCTGATGTCTGGAATCCGTCTTTGAAATGGTACCATGGCTTAAAGGAGAATCACATGAAAATTGCCGTAGCCATGAGCGGCGGCGTGGATTCGTCGGTTACCGCCGCACTGCTCAAACAGCAGGGGCATGAACTGATTGGAATCACCATGCGGCTGTTCGAGCCGCGCTGTCAGGGAAAAGGATCAGCTGGCCACGACGCCGCAATCGTGGCTGAGCACCTGGATATCCCCCACCATCTGGTTGATTTGGAGACCGACTTCCGGAATCTGATCATCAACAATTTTATTAGCGAGTATGGCTCCGGTCAAACCCCCAACCCCTGCGTACGGTGTAACCGTTTTGTCAAATTCGGCCTGCTGCTGGATGAGGCACGCACGCTGGGCGCCGACCTGCTGGCAACCGGCCATTACGCAAGGAAAACCGTTGACCCGGACGGTATGTGCCATCTGCGCATGGCATACAACAGCCGCAAAGACCAGTCCTATTTCCTCTATACCCTGTCCCAGGAACGCTTGGCGCAGGTTATATTCCCATTGGGGGAAATCGAGAGCAAGGACGAGGTGCGTCGTCTGGCCCGGGAATTCGGCCTGCCGGTAGCGGAAAAGAGCGACAGTCAGGAGGTCTGCTTCATCCCCAATGACGATTACGTGGCCTACCTTGAGCAGCAAGGAGGGATGCAGTACTCACAGGGTGCCATCATCCATGTGGGGGGCAAGTTGCTGGGGCAGCACAGGGGCGCACACCGTTATACCATCGGTCAACGCAAGGGACTGGGCATCGCCTGGAAAGAGCCGCTCTACGTGGTTTCCATCGACGCGGAGAAGAATATCGTTGTGGTTGGCGAAGAAGCGCATGTGTACGCCCAAGGCCTGCTGGCCGGGGAACTGGGCTGGATCATTGCGCCCGAGTCGGAGCAGTTCGGTGCAACCTGCAAGATCCGCTATCGGCATCAACCGGTCGCCTGCCGGGTCAGCCTGCTGGAAGGGGAATGCTGCCGGGTACTCTTCGACGAACCGCTCAAGGCGGTCACACCGGGGCAGTCGGTGGTGTTCTACCGGGGGGATGAGGTACTGGGCGGGGGCAGGATCACATCTGCAATCGTCGACTATTAAAGTTCGCTTTCGTGCCGGGGTTCAGAAGTGAAAGGGGATAACTTAAAAACACCTCTGCTTGACTCAATCTTTATTAATCACTATTATTCAGGCGTATATACACATGTGGCGCTTTACACCCCTTATCGGTGCGAATGAAACAGACAAAGAACCCCTGCAATTTTAACAAGGGCAATCAAATCGAGGTACTTTCATGCCTGACACCTGGGTAACTGACATAACGCACTTCCTTGATGAAGCTGGTTACATTGCAGCAGAATCCGGTCCCGCCATCCGGTTTGCGGAATACCTTGTAGCAATAATCTCCCTAATATCACACCCGGAACCAGTGCCAGTGGAACTATCCGTATCCTGCAGGCGTAAGCCTCACCGGAAACCATGCAAGGGGCATATTGAAGGCCATATTGCCCCCTACACTGAGGACATCGTTTGGTGGTGTCCGGAATGCGGTGATAGTGGATTTATCACTAACTGGCAGGGTACCATGTGGGATTTGAGTGAAGCGGGCACTATACCACACTAACAAACTTCATCACGACCAGTGGATCTGCTGACGTTCAATTCTTTGCTGCTACCCTTGCTTTATACCATCAATCGTTTATAATTCGAGTAAGTAATCAAGATTTCGTCGTGGGGGTGTGTTATGTCAATCGAACAATGCACAGAGTGCGAAAATGCCATCCATAACTTACCTAAAACAGTCAAACTCGAGGGACTGACTCCCACGCAACTCATCAATGTTCAGTTTGGATTATGCATGGATTGCCCACACCTCCAGTCAATTCAGGATATAGACCTGAAAGGAGACCGGGAAGGTGACTAGACTACATGTGCAGGACTTTGACAGCGATACTCTTTATTCCAATTCCATAAAATTGAAGCCCACCAAACCGTTTGGTGGGCTTTTTCGTGGCGTTCAGACAGCAATTCGGTGAAAGCATACATGTCCAAGAAGGGTGGCACAATTGAATCCGATATGATCTGTTCCTGTGGTGAAATGCACAAGGGGCATATTTGCTGGCTCAGTAACATGGGACTCCTGAATGAAGTGCGTCACCTGACCAACAACCCGACCGTAACCTGTTCCAAGTGCGGAGCCAGAGCAAACCTGCCCCACAACGTATGCTTTCCCCCATCCGCTGATGGATAATCACCATGCCTGACACACTTGCTTAGACAAAATCAGCCCCTAAGTATCTTTTTCAGACAGGCAATGCAAATCTGATCCCCTCAATCTTGTGTCGTATTTTTTCCGTAATGCGACGCCCCTCTGACTACCTCATCATCCTTTTTTGAACATCGTTTCTATCACCACCTGAGGTCCGCTTGAGACAATTGACGCATATTATTGACGACCGACCTCAAAGTGTCTTCACTCAGATTGATATCACCCGTAAACATATGAGGAAATCAATCATCTTTGGCCCTGAGAAAATTGCTGTTAAAATCTTATACCCTGTTTCTACGGAGTTTTTTTCGGAAGAGTTTGACGTGTATTACTGACACTTTTTGCATGCTTTCACAGGGTCACAGCATTTGTTAAATATAATTTTTAAAATGTTGTTTTTAATTTTTTTTCAACGTATAGAAGAACAACGTTTTAAAGATAAACCAGATAACGTCACGTCACCCGCCAGGGTAGGACAGAAAATCCATTGGGTCTCTCAGAGATAGCCGGATTGCTGAAATATTCATACGATATTGTAGGCAATCCGGTTTTGTCGTTTAATTGCCCGAAATATGTGCATTTGCGGATTTTTAAACTGTATGCCAACACCAAGAAGTGCATACAGACACTGCAGGTAGGCAACATCTCAATTCAAAGGAGAACGTACAATGGCATTAGCAGATCAGGTTTATGGCTTTTTCATCCCTAGCGTAACACTGTTGGGTCTCGGCGCCTCAAAAGAAGCAGGCGAGCAAGCTAAAGCGCTTGGCGCAACGAAACTGCTGATCGTCACCGATGCAGGTCTTGCCAAATTAGGTGTTGCCGACACGATCAAAGGTTATGTAACTGCAGCTGGCCTTGACGCTGTTATTTATGACGGCGCAGAGCCAAACCCGACTGACAAAAACGTTGCCGGAGGCGTTGAAGCCTACAAGGCTAACAAATGCGACGGTATCATCTCCCTCGGCGGCGGCAGCTCCCACGACTGCG
>JACAAY010000076.1 GCA_013377095.1 Desulfuromonadales bacterium | reverse complement strand
GCATCAGCAGCAGGCGCCAAGGCCCCAGAGCCAGGAACAACGGCCACAGGGCCGAGGGAACTCCCCGGAACCCAGACAGGACCACGGACAGGGACAGAACCGGGATGAGGGACGGGGTCGTTAATGCAATCCATGCAGACATTGATCGACCTATTCACAACCTTCGAAGCACTGGGTGACAAACCAGCACTCGTAAACCGTACCGGCGTACGAAGGCTGGTGGTTTCCTATGGGGAATTCCATGATCTCTCCCTGAAAATGGCAAACCTTCTGGCGCAACATGGCGTTGAGACAGGAGACAGGGTGTTGATCTGGGGTCCCAACTCTTCCTGGTGGGCAGTTGCCTACTGGGGCATCATCATCCGTGGCGCAATCGCCGTTCCGGTGGACTTCATGTCCGACCTGGCGCGGGCGGAATCCATCCGCGGCCTGACGAGAGCCAAACTCGTCCTGCAGAGCAGTTTCAAACCGGAGCGGATAACCACAGGACCGTCGTTGCTGCTGGAAGACCTTCAGTACCTGCTGGAAGATATGGCGCCGATAAATGAAATTGCAGCCGCCGTCCCCGAAGATACGGCGCAGCTGATCTATACCTCCGGCACCACCGGCACCCCCAAAGGGGTCATCCTGACCCACAAAAACCTGGTTGCCAACATAACCCAGATCAACCAGCAGGTGCCGATCATCACCGCCAGGTTCAACTTCCTCTCTCTGCTGCCCCTGTCCCACATGTTCGAGCAGATGGGCGGTTTTTTCACCCCGCTCTACCGTGGCGCATCCATCGTGTATCTGCGCACCCTCAAGCCCTCGGCAATCATGGAGGCGCTGGGCGAGGAGGACATCCATGTCATCATGTCCGTTCCGCGCCTCATGCAACTGCTCAAAACCACCATTGAGCGTGAGCTTGAGGAAAAACACCTCTCCGGCCTGTTCCGGTCACTGATGCGCCTCTCAGCCAAGCTTCCAAAGAGATTGCGCCGGATCCTGTTTTTCCCGGTACAGAGCACATTCGGCAACCATTTTACCGTTTTTGTCTCAGGCGGCGCTCCCCTGAATCCGGAGGTTTTCACATTCTGGAGCAGCATGGGGTTCACGGTCCTGGAGGGATATGGACTCACCGAAACCTCACCCGTACTCTGCGTCAACACCATGCAGCGTCAGGTGGCGGGATCGGTCGGTCCACCACTGCCGGGCGTTCGGGTTCAGATTGAGGGGAAGGAGGTCCTGGTGCGCGGGGACAACGTCTTTCCCGGCTACTACGAGAATGAGCAGGCCACTGCCGAAGCATTTACAAAGGACGGCTGGTTTCGGACCGGCGACCTGGGTGAGTTCGGCTCTGACGGCTGGCTGTACATCAAGGGGAGGGAAAAGGAACTGATCGTCACCGGTTCGGGGGTCAACGTCTATCCCGACGAAGTGGAGGCGGTGCTGAACAGGATTGCCGGGGTTAAGGAGTCGTGCGTCATCGGCATGGACAAGGGGGGCGGCGAAGAGGTCCATGCCGTGTTGCTCCTGGACGGCAGCGGAACAGCTCCGGATGGGATCATTGCCCAGGCAAACAGGTCACTGGATGCGTTGCACCGGATTACCGGCTACACCATCTGGCGCGAACCGGAATTCCCCAAGACCACGACTCTCAAGATCAAGAAGTTTGAGGTCAAGGAGCAGATACGAAAGGGAACGGAGGGTGGTGATGCTAACGTCAGCCGTGACAGCCTGCTCAACCTGCTCGCCAAAGTGACCGGTACCAACGCATCTCAAATCCGCGAAGAATCCCTGCTGGTGGCCGAGTTGGGCCTGACCTCCATCGACCGGCTGGAACTGGTCAATTTCCTGGAACAGGAATACCGCCTGGATATTGAGGATTCCCAGATCGGGCCGCAGACCAAAGTCTCTGACCTGCGCCAGATTATTGCGAAACGAGAAAAAATAACCCCGCGAAATCATTTTCGGTTCTGGACCAACAATCGCTTCTGCAGAGGATTGCGAATGGTCTGGGATGCACTGTTCCACGGCCCACTCTTTCGAAGCTTTGTCACGCTCGACGTGCGGGGGATTGAACAGCTGGAAAACCTGCATGAACCGGTATTTTTCGTGGCCAATCACCTGAGCTACCTGGACCAGCCGGCCGTCATGTTTGCGCTGCCACCAAAGATCCGTTCCAGAACCGCCACCGCCGCCTGGGAAGAGTTCTTCTTCGGAGATTTCCACGGGCTCACTCGAATCCTCAGGCGCCTCTGCTATGAGTACAGCAGCCTGCTGTTTAACCTCTTTCCCCTGCCCCAGTCTCAGGGCTTCAGCGGTTCACTCGCCTATATGGGACGGCTCGCTGATGCAGGTGTTAACATCCTGATCTTCCCTGAGGGGGGACATGCCAGGGATGGCGTAATGCAGCCTTTCCAGCAGGGTCTGGGCATCATGGTCAAGGAGCTGGGAATCCCGGTTGTGCCGATAAAAATCAGCGGAACCGATCAGGTTCTTCCGCACGAGGCACACGTTCCCAAGCGAGGCCGGGTGACGGTTACGTTCGGAACGCCGCTCAGGTTTCGGTACGAGGAGCCGGCCGAAATAGTGGAAATGACGCGCCAGGCGGTGATACGGCTGTAACCGCTTGGAGTGAGCCCTCACAAAGCAAGAAGGTATCATGCTCGATTATCTGATCAATTTTGTAGGCCACCTCGGTCATTGGGGCTACCTCGTCATCTTCCTGATCGTGGCGCTGGAATGCCAGGCGCTGGTGGGGCTGTTCATGCCGGGTGAGAGCCTGGTCCTGGTGGGAGGTTTTTTTGCGGAACAGGGGGTGTTCGACCCAGGTCTTCTCATTGTTGTGATCTCAATCGCCGCCATTCTCGGCGACAGCATCGGCTACGAAATGGGGCGGCATTTCGGACGGGGATGGCTGCTGAAACATGGCCGACACTTTGGGCTGCGTCTGGAGAACCTGGATCGTGTGGATCGTTTTTTTGTAAAACATGGCGGCAAGGCCATTTTCGCCAGCCACTTCATGCATCTGTTACGGGCGCTGATGCCCTTCGTTGCCGGCGCCCACCGCATGCGCTATCAAAAGTTCCTCCTCTTCAATGCGGCCGGCTGCACCATCTGGGCGAGCGTGTTCGTGTTGCTTGGCTATTTTGCAGGCGAGAGTTGGCGCGTTGTCGGGAAGTGGATCGGCAGCGCCGGCAAAATCGGCGGCGGAGCAGTACTGCTTGTGATCATGTTGATCTGGTTTGTGCGCTGGCTGGTACGGCACAAGGCCGATATCAAGCGGCGCTGCCTGGCAGCATGGTCCTGGGCTTTTTCCTGAAAGTCATCTATCGCAAAATCTGAACCATTATATGGAGAACGTCACATGCGCAAAGAACACATTATTCCGAAAACCCAGGAACTTTCACCCGATCTGAAGTGGCTGGATCTCATAGACATAGCTCGGGCGGAGTTCACTTCCGAAGACCCTGCACACCTGATCGAATCGGCATTGGACTCCTCCGGGGGATCCGGGTGGCGTGCAGTGGAGCCTGGTCCGCAGACAATCCGACTGTTGTTTGATGTGCCGTTACGGATCAGCCGCATAAATCTGGTGTTTCACGAGGACGAATTTCAGCGGACGCAGGAGTTTGTACTGCGGTGGTCCCCGGATAATGGCGGTTCATATCGGGAGATCGTACGTCAACAGTATAATTTCACCCCTCCCGACACAAACCGGGAGACTGAAGACTATACCGTAGACCTCGTTGGGGTAACAGCTTTGGAATTGACCATTGTCCCGGAAATGGGCGGTGGAGATGTTCTGGCATCACTTGCGCAATTGCGACTCGCCTGAACCATGGGCTGCGTGGATCTGCAGCAGCACTATGTGATCCGTAAGCATGGAGAGGATATACCGTATGAACGCCCGTCAGATCACGCTTCCCTATCGCCGCTACGCCCTCTGCCTGCTTCTGGCGGTAAACCTGCTCAACTACATCGATCGTCAGGTGCTGTTCGCGGTATTTCCCCTGATCAAGATCGATCTGCATCTCACGGATACGGCGTTGGGACTTCTCGGCAGCGCCTTCATGTTCAGCTATATGCTTCTGGCCCCGCTCTTTGGCTGGCTCGGCGACCACTGGAGCCGTACCAGACTCGCAGCCGGGGGCCTGATTGTCTGGAGTCTGGCCACGGCCCTGTCCGGTTTTGCTCCCGGATACAGGAGCCTGCTGACAGCCCGTGCCACCGTCGGGGTCGGTGAGGCGAGTTTCGGTACGGTATCACCCGGACTGATTGCCGACTACTTTTCCAAGGAGCGCCGCGGCCGGATCCTGTCCTGGTTCTATGTCGCCATCCCGGTCGGCAGCGCCCTGGGGTATCTCCTTGGCGGAGTGCTGGGACAAAACTACGGCTGGCATACCGCTTTTTTGCTGGTCGGTCTGCCGGGCCTGCTGCTGGCCATTCCCATCGCACTGTTGCGCCCTCCTCCCCGTGGAGGTGACGACGCCCCTCACCCGGCCTTGAGCCACCCTCTCCTTTATGCCCATCAGGGTGCGGAGGGAGAGGGGAAAAGTGCGTCCACCGGGTACGCGGCCCTCTTCAAAAACCGCTCGTTTGTCTGCAATACTCTCGCCATGGCGGCCATGACCTTTTCCATCGGAGGGCTCGCCCAGTGGATCCCCTCGTTTCTGAACCGCTCCCATGCCCTTGATGTGGCCAGGGGCAACATGCTGTTCGGCACCACCACGGTGCTGGCGGGGATATTGGGCACACTGGCAGGCGGATGGCTCGGCGACCGCTGGCAAAAAAAGAGCGGCAAAGGCTATCTGCTGGTCTCTGGCTGGGGATTCCTGATAGGCGCCCCCTTTGCAGCCTGGGCCATCCTGGCGCCCGGTTTGACCGGCTGCATGACCGCGATTTTCATCGCCGAATTTTTTCTCTTTCTCAACACCGGGCCGCTCAACACCGTGATCATCAATGTCACCAACCCTGCTATCCGCGCCATGGCCTTTGCGGTCAACATCTTCTTCATTCACGCCCTGGGAGACGCGGTTTCTCCCTCCATCCTCGGCTGGCTGTCAGACAGGTGGGACCTGCGCAGTGCGCTCATGACTACTCCCCTGATTATGCTGCTGGCCGGCGTTTTCTGTTTCATCTGCGGCAGATTCGTGGTGCAGGACATGGCTCAGGCCGAAGGAGGATTTACAGGCTGAAGGCTGAAAGCTGAAGGAACACTATCGAGTAATTTGCAATTTTAAGGAGAACTGTCATGAAATGTCGATACGCACTCATCCTCTCCATCACCCTGTTCCAGCTCTGCTCATGCGCTTCGTTCGACTCCGGGCAACCATCATCAGATCGGGACATGCGCTCTTCCAAACCTCTCTCCATGCCGGTCGGGAAAAACTGGCAGCTCATCGAAGAGGCCCCGAATCTAAGTGACGAACATGGACGCCTCCCCTTCCAGACCGAACAGTCCGTTCAGCCCGAGGGAGCAACAAAGCCTGTATCGCCTGAGGACAGACGCACCATAGAAATGCCTCACTAACCGGCGATCACGCGAAATACAGAAGGAGAATTCATCATGATGCGCCTGAAACTGTTGTTCGTTGCCTGCCTCGCCCTGCTGCCCCAGCAAAGTATCGCCGCGGATGGCAGCTATGGTTACCCGATCAAGGGATCCTATGAAGCCACAATCATCGGAACCCCGGCAAACCTGATTCCCGATCTTCCCGTAAAGATGCACACCCGGCAACTGGTGCTGGATGTCATACCCGACCGCCGGAAACCGCCGATTTTCTTTTACGACAAGGGGCTGCTGTGCACCTTTGCCTATCAGAAACAGAAGGCGCCGCTGGTCTTTCTGATCGCCGGCGCCGGCGCCAGTGACCGGGCTCCCAAACTCTTGACCATGATGAAGGCCCTCTACCAGGCCGGCTTCCACGTCATCACCCTGCCCTCGCCCTCACATGCCAATTTCATCATCTCTGCTTCCCAAAGCAGAATTCCCGGCGACCTGACCGAGGACTCGGCCGACCTGTACCGGGCCATGGAGGCTGCCTGGAAGCAGGTAGAGGGAGACATCGAGGTATCGACCTTCAACCTGGCCGGCTACAGCCTGGGAGCCAGCCAGGCCGCCTTTGTGGCAAAACTGGATGAGGAGCGCAAGGTCTTCAACTTCCGCAAGGTGCTGATGATCAACCCACCGCTCAGCCTCTACAGTTCGGTGACAAGGATCGAGGAGATGCTGAAGCAGATCCCGGGAGGAGCCAAGAAGCAGGGCATCTTTTTCAACAAGATGTTCACCAAGTTTAGCGAGTTTTATCGCTATGGAAATTTCGTCGCCATAAACGATGATTTCCTCTACACGATCTACAAGGAGGGGCTCTTTTCCCATGAGGAAACTGGCGGTTTGATCGGCCTCACCTTCCGCATCAATCTGGCCGGCCTGATCTTTGCCTCGGATGTTATGACCAACAGCGGGTACGTCGTGCCCCAAAACCGGGTCTTACGTCCCACCGATTCCCTTTTCGACTATTTTCTGGTCTCGACCCATTTGAGCTTCTACGACTATTTCAATGAGTACTTCTATCCCCACTTCCAGAAACTTCGGCCGGGACTGACCAGGGAGGCGCTGATCGAGTCCGAAAGTCTCAGGAGTATCGAGAGCTATCTGAGCTCTTCAGCCAAGTTCGGCCTGATGGCCAACCAGAACGACTTCATCCTGACCACGGCGGAGCTTGATTACCTGCGGCAGCTCTTTGGCGCGCGGGCCAAAATCTACCCGCACGGCGGCCACCTGGGCAACCTGGAGTACAAAGACAATCTGGCCTACATGGTTGATTTTTTTAAAAAAGAAGGAGTGAGCCATGACGAGCACTAATCGACACCGTGCGTGTTGCTGTATGATTGCCCTGATGCTGTCGCTAACTCTGACCGGGTGCGCCGCCACCATGGTACATAACCAGGCAGAGGTGCCTCCCCGGCATACGATCAGCGAATTCAAGGATCAACGTTTCGCCGAAGTGGCAGACCCCTGGGAAGGGTTCAACCGGAACATGTACCGGTTCAACTTCTACTTCGATAAATACCTCTTCCTCCCGGTGGTGAACGGCTACGAGTTCGTCACCCCCACCTTTCTCCAGGAGCGTATCTCCAGTTTCTACAACAACATCGGTGAGGTCAGAAATCTGACCAACAGCATGTTCCAGCTGAAAGGCAAGGAGTCCGCGACAACACTCGGCCGATTCGTGACCAACAGCACCCTGGGGCTGGGCGGCCTGTTTGATCCGGCCACCACATTCGGCCTGGAGCGGCGCCAGCAGGATTTCGGAAAAACACTCGGCTACTGGGGGTCAGACTCGGGTCCCTACCTGGTGCTGCCGATCTTCGGCCCCTCCTCCGTGCGCGACACCGGTGGGCTGGTTGTGGACACCGGCATCAGTTACGGGATCTACGCCGGAATTGATCCCTTTGGAAACACCGGCAACAGCTTTGCCATCGGATCGGGAGTAACAGCCCTGGACGTCGTTGACGCGCGGCATCAAAAGAGTTTCCGCTACTATGAGAGCGGCTACCCCTTTGAATATTATATGGTACGCTTCTTCTATCACGAGAAGCGCGAGATAGAGATTGGCAAGCCTCTTCCCGCGGAGTAACGGGAACCGGCGCAGTTACGGGGTGCCCGGCAAAATCCTGCCCTGTCCCCTCACCCGGCCTTCGGCCACCCTCTCCCGCTGGGAGAGGGATTGAACAACCTCCCTTCTCCCTTATGACCCCGAAGACGGGCCTAAAGGAGAAGATGCCCCGAAGGGGTGGATGAGGTGGGAGCAAGGCAACAACGCCATCACCAAATATGAAAGGAATGGGTATGACTCTGATCAACGGGCTTTCCGGGCTTTTTCCCCAGGAGGGAAACATTCCGGAGGAGTTCACAATTTCCGACCCGATCGTACAACGTCGCTATCTGTGCAACGGTGAGATGCGCATCTGGGATGGGCCGATGCAGGAGGTCCTTTCTCCGGTATGCGTGGAGTCGGAGCACGGCTTGCAGCAACGAGTACTGGGTTCATACCCGTTACTGACGGAAAAGGAATCCCTGGCTGCACTGGAAGCAGCCTGCTCCGCCTATGGCAACGGATGCGGTACGTGGCCCGCCATGTCCGTGGAGGAGAGGATCAGACATATTGAAGATTTTGCCTTCAGGATGAAGGAGCAGAGACGTGAAGTCGTCAAGCTTCTGATGTGGGAGATCGGAAAAAACCTGCCCGATGCGGAGAAGGAGTTCGACAGGACCGTTGACTACATACATGACACGGTGGACGCACTGAAAGATCTGGATCGAACGGCGTCACGCATGGTCATTGAACAGGGCGTCATCGGACAGATTCGCAGGGCCCCGCTGGGTGTTGTCTTGTGCATGGGTCCCTACAACTACCCCCTGAATGAAACCTTCACCACGCTGATCCCTGCCCTGATCATGGGTAACACCATTATTTTCAAGCCCCCCAAGCTTGGTGTCCTGCTGCACCAACCGCTGCTGGAGGCCTTTCGGGATTCCTTTCCGCCAGGCGTCGTCAATACCATCTATGGAGACGGGCAGAGCATTATCGGGCCTCTGATGGCTTCGGGCAGAATCGATGTTCTGGCGTTCATCGGTTCCAGCAGCGTAGCCGATATCCTCAAAAAGCAGCATCCAAAACCGCATCGTCTCCGCTGCATTCTGGGGCTGGAAGCCAAAAACGCCGCGATCGTGCTGCCGGATGCGAACCTGGACCTGGCGGTGCAGGAGTGTGTTCTCGGGAGCCTGTCCTTTAACGGACAGCGCTGTACCGCGCTCAAGATTCTGTTCGTGCACCGGAAACGGGTTGATTCATTTCTGGGGAGATTCTGTGAAGAGGTTGACCGACTCATCTGCGGCATGCCGTGGGAAGCGGGTGTTCAGCTGACACCCCTGCCGGAAGCCGGCAAAACCGGCTATCTCAGCGACTTGATCGAGGATGCCCGCTCCAGGGGTGCGCGTGTTGTCAATCACCGGGGAGGTGAAATCCGCGGGACATTCATGCGACCGGCAGTAGTGTACCCCGTTTCGTCAGGCATGAGGCTCTATGCCGAGGAGCAGTTTGGCCCGGTCATTCCGGTCTGCCCCTTTGACGAAACTGAAGAGCCGATGCGCTACGTCACCGAATCGGACTATGGCCAACAGGTCAGCATTTTCGGCACGGATCCGGACGTGATTTCAGGCCTGATCGACGTTCTCGTGAATCAGGTGTGCCGGGTGAATGTCAACAGCCAATGCCAGCGTGGCCCGGACAGGTTCCCCTTTACCGGCCGCAAGGATTCCGCGGAAGGAACGCTGTCCGTATCCGATGCCTTGAGGGTATTTACCATTCGAACGCTTGTGGCGACAAAACAGAATCAAACCAACAACACGCTCATCGGAACAATCCTGAGAGAAAGAAAATCACGGTTTCTTACGACCGATTTCATTCTGTAAAACTGGACGAAACGTTCAACCTGGGGTAGGATTTGTGCGATGGAAACAAACATGCCCCACTCAATAGCTGCATACGATTATCAGACCATCCGGCAACTGTTTGACGACTACCTGCGGATGTATGCATCCCGCGATGATCGGCTCATGACATACTTCAGTGAAGACTTTTCCGGCTTTACCGGAGGGGGTGATTTCCTGGTCAAAGACCGGGAAGCCTGGGTCGCAATTACCCGCCAGGACTTCGCCCAGGTCAAAGAACCGCTGCGCATCGAACTCAAGGACCTGTCCATCCAGTCACTGGCTGATACGATTGCCGTAGCAACCGGTTTCTTCACGATTCACCTGCCTATCAAAGACCACATCCTGTCTCGGGAAACAGCCCGTCTGGTTCTGATTTTCCGCAAGGAATCAGCGGGCTGGAAGATCTCGCACAGCAGTATTTCCATTCCCTACTATCTGGTTCGCAAAGGAGAAGTCTATCCGCTGGAGGAACTGGTGGAGCGCAATCAGTTTCTGGAAGAACAGATTGCCGAGCGGACGATCCAGCTTTCCGAGGCAAACGCGGCGCTTCAACGGACAAATCAAATACTGGCGCGAGAGATTGCAGAACACCACAAGGCCGAGCAGGCGCTTCGGGAGAGTGAGGCTCATTTCCGCCTCCTGACGGAGAATGCGTCTGACGTGGTCTGGAAGGTGGACAGCGATTATCGTTTCACTTATATCAGCCCGGCTGATGAGCGAATGCGCGGCTACAGGGCCGACGAAGTCATCGGTCACCATGTTTTTGAACTGTTTGACGAAGAGGGGATCGCATCGCTCATGAAAACTGCCCGACAGAGGCAGGAGGCTGAAAAAAACGGAATCCTGACAGGCGCCAAAACCTTTGAAGCACGGCACCGCTGTAAAGACGGCAGATGGTTATGGGCGGAAATACGATCCACACCCGAGCGTGACTCTCAGGGCGCCATTATCGGCTATTACGGTATGACCAGAGAAATAACTGAACGAAAAGAGCAGGAAAAAGAACAGTTGAAAATTGAGAAGCTTGAATCCCTGGGCGCCCTTGCCGGAGGCATTGCCCACGATTTCAACAATATATTGACCGGCATCATGGGAAATATAACCTATGCGCAACTGTTCCTTGATGCCACCCACAGGTCTTTTAAAGCACTGGTTGAAGCTGAAAAAGCATCAGTGCGGGCTGGAGAACTGGCCAGACAACTCCTGACCTTTGCTCGAGGTGGCGAGCCGGTCAAAAAAGTGATTTCACTCCAGCATGTTGCGAATGAAACCGTCTCACTTGTTCTGTGTGGCTCAAATGTCAAGGGAATCATCGAAATACCCGACTCAATCCATGCTATCGAAGCGGATGAAGGCCAGATAAGTCAGGTAGTTCACAACATCGTCATCAACGCCGCACAAGCGATGCCTGAAGGCGGAATGCTGACGGTAACCGCGCAGAACGAGACGCTCTGCACAGAAAACAGCATGTCCCTTCCGGGCGGCAACTACGTCAGGCTCTCTTTCGTTGATCAGGGCTGTGGAATACCGGATGGTGATCTGAAAAGAATCTTTGACCCTTACTTCACGACCAAACCGTCCGGAAGCGGCCTCGGGCTCGCCTCGGCCTTCTCGATTGTTAGCAGGCATGGTGGACATATCGGTGTCGCTTCAATACCAGGTACAGGCACAACCGTCACCATACATCTGCCTTCAATCAACGAGGAATACTCACCTATTCAAACGGACGCTGTTTCACAGACAATTGGAGATCATGCGGGCGGCATCATTCTTGTCATGGACGACGAAGAGATGATCCGTAAAATGACGGCAGAGATGCTGGAACATCTGGGGTACCAGGCAATGATATGTGAAAATGGTTCAGAAGCAGTGGCGCAGCATAAGGCGGCATGGGAATCAGGAACACCCTTTTCAGCGGTCATCATGGATCTGACCATACCAGGAGGGATGGGCGGAAAGGAAGCCGCACAGCACATTCTTGCCTTAGATCCGAAGGCCCACCTGATTGTATCGAGCGGTTATTCAGATGATCCGGTCATGTCCGACTTTGCTACCCATGGTTTTAGTGGGGCAATAGCAAAACCTTATAAAATGCCGGCATTCCGTCAATTGCTGGTTTCTATGGAGTCTGAGCGAAAGAAACTTCCATGAATTGAGTTTCCATGGCCGTCATTTATGGCGGTATTGTTGCATTTGGCGGATGTCTTTGACGGCTTTACGTTCGCCCCTACCCTTCTCCTTCCAAATTCCCCACTACTTTCAACCTGTTTGACCCGAAGAGCCCACAGATCTCGCTGGCATGTTAGTTGCGATGATACCTGAACATCCCCCGCTGCGGTTGTATGAACCTTCCTCAACCAGAACTCCGAATGGCATGGGGTCTTCGGAGTAAACGAATTTTCAAAACAAAGACACGTACAAAATAAGGAGGACACTATGAAGAGAAACATTTTCATGACAACGTTACTGGTTTTCGGGTTGGCCCTGTTTTCCGGCTGTGCCTCCATGCACACCTGGCCGGACCATGAAAGAAGCGCAGAGAACAAGATGGTTATTATTCAGGAGAAAATCGGTGAAGGGCTGAAAACCGGCACGCTTAATCCCGATCAGTCCCAGATGTTTCTGACGACACTGAAAGGTATTCGGATAGACTACGCGCAATTGCGGGATAAAAAGATCCCCCAGGATCAATGGAACATCCTTCACCGAAGACTTGATGTGCTTGGGGAAGAGATCACCAGGGCGTCTGCACGGCCTGCGAGAATTGATGAGCCAAGGAATGGGGACAGAATTGTCACACTCCAGATGAGAATAGATGATGGTAGAACCAACGGGCGATTGCCTCAGACCGAGGGCAGAGAATTTCAGGCCAGACTGGACTCCATACGCAGAGAATATCTGCGCATGACCGAAGACGGCCGATACGCAACGTCCGAAGAGCGAACAGATATTTCACGTCGGCTCGATTCCCTGGTAACGGATCTTAACAGGTTCCGGTAGATTTTCCGGAAAACCATCATCCAGCGCCACAACGTACTGTCTATTTATGTGACAAGCGAGGGTAAACTTCATGGAGTACACGGCAAAAGACTATACAAGGCTCATCTTAACAGCGGGTTTCAGCGAGACGATGCTGAAAAACCACTTCACCCTCTATCAGGGGTATGTGACCAACACCAACAAGCTGTTTGCCACTCTGGCGCAGATGCTGAAAGAGGGAAAGGCCGCCAACCCCGAGTTTGCCGAACTGAAGCGGCGGCTCGGCTGGGAATTCAACGGCATGCGCCTCCACGAGTACTACTTCGACAATCTGGGGGGCAATACGCCCTTCAATACGGACGGCATACTGGGGAAAAAACTGATCGAGAACTTCGGCAGCATTGCCGTATGGGAACAGGATTTCCGGGCAACCGGGTCGATGCGCGGCATCGGCTGGGCAGTCCTCTATCATGATTCAACCGACGGCAGGCTGATCAATTTTTGGGTCAACGAGCACGATGTTTCCCATCCAGCAGGTTGCACGCCGTTACTGGTCATGGATGTATTTGAACATGCCTACATGCTCGATTACGGCCTGAAACGAGCAGACTATATCGAGTCTTTCCTGAAGTACATCGACTGGAAAAAGGTAGAAGCCCGGTTTAAATAGACCGGGGTAAGAACACGGAATCCACAACTACATAGCCCCCAAAAAAAGGAGAGCCCCTGATTTTCAGGGGCTCTTTAATTGTATCTTTCCACTTCATGGTCAACGACTGCAAGCCGCTCCCGTCAGGACGGAATCCCGTCAAGCATCGTCCCGCTCATGACTACCGGGATAGAACCACCGCGCCAGCTTTCCCAGAGTCAGTCCCTGAACAAGTATGAAAAAGACAACAACCATGTAGGTCATGGCCAGGATCGCGTTGCGCGCCTTCCAATGGCAACAGGATTCCATCGATTCAGCCAACACAAGACAAAGGGCCTGCGGCTAATGTGACAAAATAGAATTACGACCAATTTCAGTTTGTAACACAGGTACTTTGGCCCACAAACCCTTGATGTTGCGAACCCTCCAATGTATAAAGGATTTCGTAATGACAGCTCAGGATGGAGTTTCTGCGATTCGTAAAACGCTTGTCAATCGGCATTGAAAATTGAAACTGAAACGTTGAAACCACACAGGAGGCAAAATGAGTCTGGTATACTGTTTGTATTTCGGCATGGATGCCCATATTTCAAAACCGATCGATTTTACGAGCTGCTTAAGAATGATTGAACGCTTTGTCAGGCTGCATTCCAGCGGAGTCTCCTTACTTAACGGAGATTGAACCATGAAAAGATTTCTGATTATTGAGGACAATGGGCAAGAAAGGGAAGACATTCACACGCTCCTTCGGGAGCGCGGCTATTCGGTGGCCGAGTGCGGCCAGGAATCCGGGGACGCGCTGCTATTCAACCAGTTCGCGATGGACCGCGCCTGCGTCCAGGCATTTTGCGTATCCCATGACCAGCGTATAACCTACGTCAATGACGCGGCCTGTCGCGCCCTCGGCTATACACGCGAGGAGATGATGCGCATGTCCGTGGGCGATATCGACACAGGTTTTCCCGGACCGGAACACTCTGATTTTTTGGAACATTGGAGTGCGTTGAAGGAGAGTGGATTTGCAAAGTTCGAATCATCCCACCGCGCCAGGAACGGTCGTGTATATCCGGTTGAAATCCAGTCCAACTTCCTGGAATTCGATGGCAGGGAATACTGTTGCTGCTTCGTGACGGACATCAGCGACCGGAAGCTGACTCAGGAAAAACTGCTCCTGCAACAGTTCTGCATCGAAAAGGCCGAGGCGACCCTCTTCCTTTTTCCGCCGAAGGAAAAATTCTGATGGCCAATGAATGCGCCTGCCGGGGCCTCGGTTATTCCCGGGATATTCTCGAAGTGCGAGGTGTTTCCAATGATGATGTCAACTGTATGCAGAAGCCGTTCATGCCTGCGAGGTTCTGAATCAAGTGAGGAAAACACTTGACTGTACGTGAGGGTTGCAACGGCATGAGCCAACATATTTTCCCCATGCTGCTCCGATACAACGACAATCAACTGCGAATCGCTCCCGTCTAAACGGGATCACCTCAGGCATCGTCCCGTTCATGACCATCGGGATAGAACCACCGCGCCAGCTTTCCCAGGGTCAGTCCCTGAACAAGGATGGAAAAGACAACAACCATGTAGGTCATGGCCAGGATCGCGTTGCGCGCTTTCCAATGGGGAAGTGACAGTGCCAGGGCAACGGAAACACCACCGCGCAGCCCACCCCAGGTCAGCATGCTGATGATACCGGGGCTGAAATGGCGAAAAGGGCGCATGATGCTCACGGAGACCGCCACGCTGGCCCAGCGCCCCAGAAGGGCGATGACAATCGCCGCCAGACCGGCAATCACATATCCCCTGGAAAGTTCCATGAACTGGACCTCCATGCCGATCAGCATGAACAGGATGGCGCTCAGGATCGCGCCGACCAGATTCCAGAAGGTGTCCAGACGTTCGCGCGTTGAATCCGACATGGCAAATGCCCGGCCTTGATTGCCCACCAGCAGACCAGCAGCCACAATGGCAAGCGGACCGGAGGTATGCAGACTGTCAGCCAGCGAATAGCCCCCCATCACCAGCGCCAGGGTGATGATCACCGCCAGCTGATAATCATCGACCCGTTTGAGTAACTGGTACGCAAGCAATCCGAGTACAAGACCGAAAACCACGCCACCCACCGCTTCCCGAATGACAAGCTCCATGACCTTTCCGACCGTAACCTCGCCCGTTCCTCCGGCAAGTTCCAGTATGATCATAAATGCCACGACGCCAATGCCGTCGTTGAAGAGTGATTCTCCGGCAATCTTGGTCTCCACACTCTTGGGGACTCCTGAGCTTTTCAGGATGGCGAGCACGGCCACCGGATCGGTGGGAGAGATCAGGGCGCCGAGCAACAGGCAGTGGATCAAGCGCATCGGCATGCCGAATGTCCGGAGCACCAGCCAGGTCAACCCGCCAACGATAAAGGTGGAAACAATGACACCCACCGTTGAGAGCAGGGTAACCACATATTTCTGCCGGGTCAGGTCGCTGAACTTGATCTGCAGTGATCCGGCAAAGAGCAAAAAGGCGAGCATGCCATGCAGCAGAGCCTTGTCAAAGTCGATGTACGAGAAGATACGCTCGGCGCGATGTTGAGGAGAGCTGATGCCGAACATTTCCATGCCGGCAATGCCGAGCGATACCAGAAGTGACACACCCATCACACCGATGGTGGTCGGCAGCTTGAGGGTACGATAGTTGATGTAGCTGAAAACCGCCGTAAGCACCATCAGGATGGTTAATACGTCGAACATGCCCATTAGGTGCCTGTTTCCTGCTGATCAAGGGGAGTGAGTCCATTCATCTTACAGGACTCTTCGCCCTTGAATGACGCGTACCAGCAACACAATAATGGCAATTACGAGCAGAATATGAATCAGTCCGCCCATGGTATACGCTGTAACCACACCCAGCAACCAGAGTACGATCAGTATTACGCAGATTGTCCACAACATACTATCCTCCCACATAAGTGGCTGTTGCCGCTAACGGTTAACGCTACCGCATCAGCACCTTGCTCAACATCCTCCAAAAATCCAAAAACCCGCCTGAGCGGGTTTTTACCCTTTTCTCATACAACTCAGCTACTTTACTACCAGGTCATTTTTCACCGACACAACACCACCAACCTTCCCAGCAACCTCTCCTGCCTTTGCAACGCTCTGCGCCGAATCAACAAATCCGCTTAACTGAACAACCCCTTTGGCAGTATTGACATTGATCTGCAACGTCTTCAGCGTTGGTTCCTCGTAAATTGCAGATTTGACCTTGGTGAGAACAACCGAGTCATCAACAAGCTGGCCGGTACTTTCCTGTTTTGGTTTAGCCTCACACCCCATACATGCGGTTAGCAGCGCCATGCAGACCAGGAATTTCATAATTCGATTCGTTTTAAACATGATGTTTTCTCCTTTTAACGTGCTGCGAAATGTTCTGCCTGGAAGCCAAGTTACAACTAACGTGCCAGAAAAAAATCTACGGAGACAGGGAACGCAACACCCTGATTGTACGATGAATACACGAAGGAGATCGTGAGATGCGCGAAAAGGACCGTTATCGGCATCCGCCATTTATGGCAGTTATGTAATATATGACGGATTCTGTTGACGGCTTTTCCTTCACGTCCCACCCTTCCCTTCCGCTTTTACCCATACTATCGGGCGCTTGCGCTTGAAATTTCCGCAGATCGTTTGTGGCATGTTAGTTGCGATTTACTTTTCCAAACGGAGACAGAGAGCTCCACATATGCGGTCACTGACCGGGCAAACCAGAATCACCTATAAAAAAGGAGAACGACCATGAAGCTCAGATTTCAACCCACAGTTTTTTTCACCACAGTTTTACTCGGAGCACTAACCTGCCTGAGCGGCTGCGCAACCACCGGCATGGATCGGGCCACAAAAACCACCAATTTGATGCAGACGGTGGAAGGGGATTACCGGGAGACCTCCGGCCAGATCGATATCACCAGAGCATCTCTGGAGGATCTCATCAAACCGACCCAGACCGAAGTGAAGAAAGCCAATGACGTCTATACGGATAATGTCGTGAAGATGGAGAAACTGGGCAAGCGGCTGGATACGCACACCGACAACATGAGAACCAAGGGCAATGATTATTTCATGGGGTGGGAGAGTTCGTACACAAACCCGGACATCCGTGAGCTCAGTGAACGGCGTCGTATCGAAATGCGGGAGATCTACGCAAAAATACCCGAAGCCAGCATTGGCGTTAAGGGCGCTCTCAAATCCTATCTGACGGATATCAGGGAAATCCAGAAGTACCTCGCCAACGACCTTACCCCACTGGGGATTGCGGCCATCAACCCGATTGCCCAGAGGGCTTTAACCGATGGCGAGAACGTGAAAGAAGCTATCAAACCGGTGTTGTCCGCCATTGATCAGGTCAAATTCGAAATGACCAGGGGCGGTGCTGTCAAAACGTCTGAAACCGACCAGAAGTAGCAGGCAAGGTCAAGACGAAGCGTTGTCAACAAAAGGAGATCTAAAATGTACATGAGTTATGCAAAGAAAACCCTGCGCTTTGTCGTTCCCCTGTTCTCCATGAGCATGATTTTCGGCTGTGCGGGCATGGAGTACAACACAAAACAGGACAAGTATCCCTATATCTATATTCACAAGGAACTGCAAGAGGCAGACCGGGCCGTAGAAACAGCCCGGAAAAACGGAAAAGATACGAAATGTCCCGTTGAATTCAAAGCCGCCAAGGATTTAGAGGAAAAGGCATATGCCGTATATGCTGCCTGCCATACCCAAGAGGGAATTGATCTTGCGCGGAAGGCAACAGCGAAAGCTCAGGCCCTCTGTCCTTCTCAACCGGAGACCCAGCCGACGGTCCAGGAAGCCCCGCTCGAACCAATTCCGGCTGCAGAACCAAGCCCGGAAAGGATGAAATACTGCGTTAATCTGGACATCGAATTCGACATCAACAAAGCTGACATTCGACCCCAGTATCACGATCAGGTGGCCAAGGTCGGCGATTTCATGAAAAGAAACTCCACAACCACTGCGACAATCGAAGGGTATGCTGACGAAGTCGGTAACGATGAAGACAACATGAGGTTGTCTCAGCAGCGCGCCGAGAGTGTGGTGAAATACCTGGTGGATACTTTCGGCATTGAACCTTCGCGCCTCGCCGCCAAGGGGTACGGTAAAACCCGGCCGAGTTTCGACAACTCCACCGATGCAGGAAGGCAGAAAAATAGGCGTATCGTCGCAATCATCGATTGCGCCCTTGATGTCAAGGAACTTGCAGTCCCGCCCGAAAGACTCTGCATGACACTGCAAATGGAATTTGCTTCGGGCGCCTCTGAAATCAATCCTCTCTATTATAATCAAGTCAACAAGGTCGGCGAGTACATGAAAAAGTACCCGACAACCACCGCCGTTATCGAGGGGCATACTGACAACGTGGGCGGACTTGAAAGCAACATGGAGCTTTCCCGGCAGCGAGCCGAAAACGTGGTGAACTACCTGGTGGCAAACTTCGGGATCGAACGCACCCGTCTGGCCGCCAAAGGGTACGGCCCCACCCGGCGCATCGCCTATAACAACACACCCGAAGGAAGGCAGAAAAACCGGAGAATCAATGCCGTCATCGATTGTGTGATCAACAAGTAACGCGAAGTGCCACCCAAAAGGGCGTACCACGGTACGCCCTTTTGGTATCTGTGTGGTTACTCTCACAATCATTAACAACGTACGGAAAGGAAATCCAATCATGTTAGACCGGATTGTTAACGAAGTGAAGAATGCAATTGTTGCTACGGTTCATGGCACGGATGACATTATCACCGCACTGCGTACTACCGTAAAAAATCAGACCGTAAAGGCACTGAAGGAGGCCGGTGACATCGGCATTGCGGCAGAGGATACCATTGCGGGAGTCGCCGAAGGCGCATTTAAAGGAACTTCAGAGAGTGTTGCTTCGTGTGCCGAACGGGTCAAAAAAACGGTAAATGCTGCTATTCTGGGGGCCTCCGAGACCGGTGTGGAAATCTTTACCACCGTCAAAAACGTTGTCCGCGGAGTTGTGAGAGGCGCAGCTGAAGTCGGTGGTGACATCGCACTTACCAGTGTAGCCGCCGTTGAAGGTGCGGTTGAGGCGGCGGTCAAAATAGGGGTAGACACGTCAAAGGCTGTCGGCTCTGCCGTGACCGGTGTGATTCACACAGCTGACACCATCGGCAGTGAAGCAGGCGCCACTGCGCGAAAAGCACTGTTGAATGCCGCGTCTCTTCCCCGTGAGATTGTTGAAAAGATTATCGGAGATCGTACAAAAAAGTAATCATGTAGAGAGGTTGTAACCATGTCATCTACACCTATCGAAAACCAGCTTCGCCTGGCCAACACCGGGTTGAACAACCACATTGCGCTGTTGGAAGAAACATTGCGGGAAAAGGACAAGACCGATGAAGCACTGCAGGACTCCGAAAAGCGCTACCGACGACTCTTTGAATCGGCCAAGGATGGCATCCTGATTCTCGATGCCCTTACGGGCGTGGTGGTTGATGTCAATCCATTCCTGTTGCAGTTGCTCGGTTTTTCTTACGATGAACTCTGCGGGCAACACATTTGGGAAATCGGTGTATTCAAGGATATTGCTGCCTCCAAGGACGCTTTCAAGACCCTGCAGGATACCGAATACATCCGTTACGATGACTTGCCGCTGGAAACCCGCGACGGAAGGCCCATCTCCGTGGAGTTTGTCAGCAATGTGTATCTGGTTGACCATAGCAAGGTGATCCAGTGCAACATCCGTGACATCACCGCACGCAAGCGGGCCGATGCCGAGCACAAACGCTTGATGGCGGCCATCGATCAGATCGGGGAGGGTATTGTCATGACCGATGCCCAGGGGACTATCCAATTCGTCAACCCGGCCTTTGAAAGAATGACGGGTTACAGCCGTGAGGAGGCCGTCGGCCGGAATCCGCGGTTCCTCAAAAGCGACGAGCAGGATGATCAGTTTTACCACACCCTCTGGAATACCATCTCGGACGGCAGAACCTGGTCGGGCAGGATAGTCAACAAGCGCAAAAACGGAACCCATTACACCGTGGAGACCACGATTTCACCGGTGCGAGACCCTTCCGGACTGATCGTCAACTACGTGTCAGTCAAACGCGACATCACCGACCACCTCCGACTGACAGCCCAATTTCAGCAGGCGCAGAAGATGGAAGCGGTGGGCCAGTTGGCAGGCGGCGTGGCACACGATTTCAACAATATGCTCACCGTGATCCTCGGCCATGCTGAACTGGCTCTGAGCACCGTGGACCCGGCTCAAGCGCTGCATGCCAGCCTGGAAGAAATCATCAAGGCCGCACAGCGATCGACGGAAATCACCCGGCAATTGCTGGGCTTTGCCCGCAAACAGACGATTGCACCCGTGGTTCTTGATCTGAACCAGGCCGTGGAGAGCACGCTCAGGATGCTCCGGCGGCTGATCGGAGAAAACATCAATCTGGCCTGGCTGCCTGCAGCGGGCCTGTGTCCGATCAAGATAGACCCGGTGCAGATCGATCAGATTCTGGCTAACCTCTGTGTCAACGCCAGGGATGCCATTGTCGATGTGGGTAAGGTAACAATTGAGACGGCAAACGCTGTCTTTGACGAGGCGTATTGCGCACAGCATGTCGGATATGTGGCAGGTAAATATGTGCTGCTGGCCGTCAGCGACAACGGTTGCGGCATGGACAGGGAGATACTCGACAAAATTTTCGAACCATTTTTTACGAGCAAAGGAGCGGGCGCGGGGACCGGACTGGGGCTGTCAACGGTGTACGGTATTGTCAAACAGAACAACGGATTCATCAACGTGTACAGTGAACCGGGAAACGGAACAACCTTCAAAATATATCTCGCACGGTACGCCGAGCAAGCGGATGATGCGCATCAACAGGAAGTGACTGAAGAAATCGCTCTCGGTAATGGCGAGACAGTGCTGGTGGTGGAGGATGAACCCGGGATCCTGAAACTGTGCGCGATGATGCTGGATAAACTGGGGTATCGGGTTCTGGCCGCCGGTAGCCCGGGTGAAGCCATCAAACTGGCTGAAGAGCACTCGGGCGAGATAGACCTGCTTATCACCGATGTTGTCATGCCCGAAATGAATGGGCGCGATCTGGCGGAACGGATGCAATCCCTCCACCCCAACATGGATAAATTGTACATGTCCGGCTATACCGCTAACGTGATCATCCAACGGGGTATGCCGGGCGAGAGCATACGCTTTATCCAGAAGCCATTCTCCATGAAGCAGCTGGCGATCAAGGTGCGGGAGGCGCTGAGAGAAAGGTGAGTCACACAGCGAAAATCGTATTCATTCAATTGGAGAGACCAATCCCATGGCAACATCTTCCCGAAAGGTTATCTACGCTGCTCTGGTCGGAAATTGCCTGATTGCGATAACCAAGGTTGCTGCAGCCGTCATGACCGGAAGTTCGGCCATGCTGTCGGAAGCGATCCACTCGGGCGCCGATACGGGTAACGAGGTCCTGTTGCTGTACGGGTTGCGGCGGGCGGAAATGCCGGCTGACAATGAGTTCCCTTTCGGTCATGGCAAGGAGATTTACTTCTGGAGCTTTGTCGTTGCCATGGTGCTCTTTGCCGGCGGTGCGGGACTTTCACTGTACAAGGGAATTGCTCACCTCGTTTCACCGGCGCCCATAAAAAGCTCGTATGTCAACTTTGTAGTTATCGGTCTGGCCTTGATTTTCGAAGGGGCCACCTGGTACATAGCCATGCGGGAATTCGCCAAATCAAAAGGCGCATGGGGGTATATTCAGGCTGTTCACCGATCAAAAAATCCAGCCATTTTTATCGTGTTGCTGGAGGATTCCGCTGCGATCCTCGGTCTTGTGGTCGCCTTTCTGGGAATTCTTCTCAACCAGATAACCGGCAATCCTGTGTATGATGCCGCAGCGGCCGTCATCATCGGGCTGATACTGGCGGGAACCGCTCTTGTTCTTGCCTATGAGACAAAAAGCATGTTGATCGGAGAGAGTGCCAACGGAGAGGTCGTCCAGGGGATCCGGGAAATTGCCGGTTCATGCAGAGAGATCAAAAAAGTCAACGAAGTATTGACCATGCATGTGGGACCTGACTTTATTCTCGTGAACATCAGCGTTGATTTTGTGGATCCGATCCTGGCGACAGACGTTGAAGTTTCCGTGGCAGGATTGGACAGGGCCATCAAGCAAGCCTTCCCCAGAGTTAAACGCATTTTTATCGAAGTCGAAACCTGGCGGGCGAAGGAAGAAACCCGATCCGGGGAAACAAGCAACGACACCCTCCCGGCGGAGTGTCGATGAAAAACAGCGTAAAAAAACATATCCCGGTTTTGGTGGCCGATATCCGGGATAACGGACAGCGCAGATCCGAGAAGCGCTTTTTACTGCTGAGCCTGTCTGCCCTGGGTGTCGTCTACGGTGACATCGGAACGAGTCCCATCTATGCCCTGCGCGAATGTTTTTACGGCGCACACCCCTTTCCTCCGACAGAGGCGAACGTCCTTGGCATCATCTCGCTCATCTTCTGGGCGCTCATGATCATCATTTCACTCAAATACCTGCTCTTCGTCATGAGAGCAGACAACCACGGTGAAGGAGGCATTCTGGCTCTGCTGGCATTGCTGGCGCCCTGGCGCGACCACTCACGGAAGGGGCGGGTGCTGCTCTTTTTGGGGCTGTTCGGCGCAGCGCTCCTCTATGGCGATGGAGCAATCACCCCGGCAATTTCGGTTCTCTCTGCTGTGGAGGGGCTGGAACTTGCGGCTCCGGGGCTGAAACCATTTGTGCTGCCGATCGCAATCGCGGTCCTGGTACTCCTCTTTCGCTTCCAGCAGCGCGGTACCTCTCGAATCGGGATAGTATTCGGTCCTGTAATGCTCCTCTGGTTCGCAATCCTGGCCGTCCTTGGTATCAGCTGGATTGTCCGTGCGCCGCAGGTACTTGCCGCCATCAATCCGGCCCATGGGGTCGATTTTTTCATCAACAACGGTTGGCGCGGTTTCGTTGTCCTCGGCGCCGTATTTCTGGTGGTAACCGGTGGGGAGGCGCTGTATGCCGACATGGGACATTTCGGGCGGTTTCCCATCAGGCTGGCCTGGTTCGGCCTGGTGCTCCCCGCGCTCCTTCTCAACTACTTCGGCCAGGCAGCTCTGATCTTGCTCCATCCCGGGCAGGCGCGGCAACCGTTCTTCAATCTGGCGCCGGGCTGGGCGCTCTTACCTCTGGTACTGTTCGCTACCCTTGCAACCGTGATTGCCTCTCAGGCGGTAATTTCCGGAGCATTTTCCCTCACCCGGCAGGCAGTTCAACTCGGGCAGTGCCCGCATGTCCATATTATTCAGACTTCACCGAATGAAATTGGACAGATCTACATTCCCAGTGTCAATTGGCTGCTCATGATCATCACCATCTCCCTGGTATGTGGCTTCGGCACGTCCAGCAAACTTGCGGGTGCGTACGGGGTGGCGGTTACCACCACCATGGTGATTACGGTGATACTGGCATTTTTTGTAGCCTCTGACAAATGGCGGTGGCATCCGGTCACCGCCGGCTTGATCACGTT
>JACAAY010000075.1 GCA_013377095.1 Desulfuromonadales bacterium | reverse complement strand
CCTACAATGGCGTGGACGTGTTCGGCCACCACAACACCCTGGACCGTAATGTTAGTACGCAGGCCTGCGACACAAAAGGCGATTGCGGCGGGGCGCGCAACGTAGGCCGCGATAACCTGCCTGCCTCAGCCGTGCATGACCTCACGATCAGCAACAATATTATTACCGACATCCCCGGTAATACGGATGGCTGTCACAGCACCTATCGGCCGCTGTTCGGGATGGGACTTTATAGTGACAACTATTCCCGGGACGTGCTGGTTACGGGCAATTCGATCATCAACACGACTTTTACCGGCATTTTATTTCAGGAATCAACCGGTCAAATTGTGCAAAATACGGTTTACAATGCCGCCAGCGGCACCATGTATACCGGCCAGATCAACCTGGCG
Source organism: Desulfuromonadales bacterium (assembly GCA_013377095.1). Lineage (GTDB taxonomy): Bacteria > Desulfobacterota > Desulfuromonadia > Geobacterales > Pseudopelobacteraceae > Pseudopelobacter. The sequence continues at coordinate 23,461 of JACAAY010000075.1, read as the reverse complement.
GGCAGCAGCACCCGGACAAGCGTGAGCAACAACATCATGTATGGCCTGACCAACAACGCCTGGACATTATATGCGTCAAGCCTCAGTAATGTATCGTCCTCGGATTACAATTATTTTTTCCACCCCTATGTCAACAACCATATCGGGTATGGCCCCAATTGGACCCGCTACACGTTTACGGGATGGCAGAGTTTCAGCGGCCGGGACAGCCACTCTGAAACCAACTGGTTCACCCAAAATTCCGGCGATGCCCCCCTGTCGGTCATCTTTTTCAACGACACCAAAACCAGCCGGGTAAACAACCTGGGCAACAAAAGATACCTGGATCTGGATCAAAACCAGATTACGGGCACTCTCACCCTGGCTCCCTTTACCTCGAAAGTGCTGATTGACAACGGTGACATCCCCCTGTTTCCCGATGTGCTTTACTTTGACTCCTCGGCAAGCCCGCCCCAAACGGTCACCTTGAAGAACATCACCGCTAATCCACTCACGCCTGTTATCACCATCAGCCCCGGATTTGACCAAACCACTACCTGCCCGGTCAGCCTCGCCGCCGGTCAAACCTGCACCATCACCGTATCCTTTACCGCCGGGGGGAGTTCAGCGGAGATCGGCACATTAACGGTCAGCCATAACGCCGGGGCGGCCTATACCGTCAGCCTGCATGGCAATCTGCTGAAGCTGACGACGGTGGTTTCTCCGTCAGAGGGAGGAACAGTAAACCCCGATTGTTCGGCCGGCTGCGACTACACTATCGGCTCTTCGGTGACCCTATCTCCAACACCCGCCACGGGCTACACCTTCAGCTCATGGAGCGGCGATGCAAGCTCTCTCAATGTGCCGTTGACATTCACCCTGACCGGATCCAAGGCCATTACCGCAAACTTCGACTCTACGCCCGTTACGGGAACAGTGCGGATCGCCGGATCGCCTCCGACCTACTTCAGTTCCTTGCAACTGGCCTGTGCCGCCGCGGAAAATAACGACGTCATCCAGATGCAGGTAACGACTTACGACGGCGCACAGATTTTCGACAGGAACGGTTTTTCGGTAACACTCAAGGGGGGGTATAACGCCACGTACTCGAACAATGCCGGACAGACCGTTGTGGGGAGCCCCTTCACCGTCATGAACGGAACGCTCATCGTCGAGAACATTACGGTCAAATGAAAAGAGGAGAGGCTGTTACTTCAGTACGATTCTCTCAACGATCAACGAGCCTGCGGTAATTTTCAGTGAGCCGGTCAGGGTCGTATATCCTGTGTTGCCGGCAAACCCCGGGGTAAAGCCGCCCTTGAGGCTGGCCAGGACGTTATTGCCGAACTGCAGGTTTTCGGTTAAGGCCAGTGCAAGGATTTTGATGGTATCGCCACCGGTTGCGGCAGTGAGGGCGTCCTGGACCTTCAGCGAATAGGTGGTGGTGGACGCGCCTACCCTGGCAACGGGGTACAAATCAACGGTTACGGTAACATTTTTGTCCGCGGTGGGAAAAAGCGTGCAGCTGTTTGCGTTTACCGCGTCACAACCGCTCCAGCCGACCAGGTAACTGCCGCTGCTGGGGACAACAGTTATGACCGCATTGACGCCGGGCGTCATCATTATCCCGCTGCAGAAGGCGCCACTGCAGAAAATCATCGGCAATGAACTGCTGAATGCGCCGCTGCCGCTGCCGGTGGCTCCCACGACAACCATGGGATAGCTGGTGGCAAGGGTTTTATCACCGCCGTAGGTTGTCCCCTTTGAATTGACTGCAACGGCACGGTAATGGTAGGGCGTGCCAAAAGGCGGTGTCAGACCCGTAATCGAGCGGCTGACCGGCGTGGCGAGATTGCCGGTTACCGGATTCTGGCTGGCGGATACGGTGGTTCCGTATGCCGTGGTCAGGCCATACTCAAACGTGACCGTGGTTTCGAGATTGTTGGCAGTTACGGTGGCATTGAGGGTGGCTCCGGAGCCGCTAACCCCGCTGGCGCTGCCGGTCGTTACCGTGGGTGGCGCAGTTGCTATAACCGAGGTGACCCGGCTCTGGCGGTTCCCCATCTTGTCGTAGACATAGGTGATTACCGTTCCGTCGGGGTATTCGACCCTGGTCAACTGGCCCATGATGTCGTAGGTGTAATTAATGTTTCCGCCATTGGCGGGAAGACAAATGATCGATTGCAGCAACAATCCAAGCAGTACATGTACTGCAAACAGGGGCGTTCGCATGATGACCTCCTGAAAGTATCAAACAAAGAGACTGCGGTGTTCATGTGCCAACTGTCAATAATCACCCGGCTCCCTGGGTGGTGGCTTAAAGGGATTTGGCTTTTTTGGAGCTCTCGGATTCACCGGCTTATAATCAGGAGGCAGATCTTTCTCCTTCTTCTTCTCCTCCTTCTTTTCTTCTTTCTTCGAATTACTGCATAAAAACCAGCAATCCAGTCCCAGAGGATCAATCGTATTAATCGGGTCATTATTGACAAAACCGTACAGATTCAATCCACCCCGTTCCCTGATCGGATCCCGCGAAATCCACCGGCCGATATCGGGTTTGTAGAAGCGGTAGCCGTAGTAGACAAGTCCGGTGTTGTCGTCATAGGGTTTGGTTGAGAAGCGATAGGGCTGATTCAGGGCGCCGCTGCTGGCGGTGGGGACGCCGAAGGGATCATAGGAATAGGCGCGTGTCACGGCCTGATCGCCGTCAATAAGCGCGGTCACATTTCCCTTGCCGTCGTAGAGATAGGAGTAATGCTGCCCCCCCTGCTTCAGGTCGAGCAGGCCGCCGATCCCGCCCAGATGGCCCGGCTCCCAGAGGTACTCCCTAATGACGTTGTTGTTCGCATCCCTCTCCTGCAACGCCAGATCGCCAATGCGCACATAACGGGTTTCACTCGCTTGTGCGCCTTCCGTTCTCTTTCTGAGCATGAATCTGTCGGCATCGTAGGAATAGTAGGTGTCGATTCCATTGGCGCCAAATAACAACTCCAACATCTTATGCATATACGAGAACGAGAACGCCGAGTTGTACGACGCTCCATTTTTACTCTCCATCTGCAGGGACCCGTTGAGATAGGTGAAATCCGCATCGGAGCTGCTCAGCATCTGGTTCAGGTTGTTGTGGGTATAGGTGGTTGTGCCGGACTGGAATGAGGGGATGGCGGGTCCATTGGTGACGGTTTCCTTGGCACGCTGGTCCTGGCTGTTATAGGTGTAGTCATAACTGCTGATCACCGCCCCGCTGGAGTTCTTGTTGGCAAGCGACAGGAGCTGTCCCAGGCTGTCATACTGGTATTCCGTGTAACTGCCGTTGGGGCGGGTCAGCTTCCGGGGCAACCGGCTTGCGCCGGCATAGGTGTAGGAATAGGCGCCCGTCTCAGTCTGGATGGCGGTCAGGCGGTCAAGATTGTCATGGGAATAGGAGACCGTCTGCCCCCCCTGCACGGACATCCCGGTGATTCTGCCGTTGGCATCACGCTGGAGGGTGATGGTGTCGTTGTCCCACGGACCATCAATGCTGCTGAGCCGGGATTCGTTGTCATAGGCAAATGTTGAGCTGTTGTAGATCAGGCCGGAATCGACAACCTCCATCATGCTCATGCTTGTACGCCGGTTATACGGGTCATAGCCGTACGAAGCGCTGCCGCCGCTGGCAGAAATGATATTGTGATTCTCGTCGTAGTTGAACGAATTATCTTCTTCAACAATGGGGAGTCTACCCTTGTAACTGAAGGTTGACGTCTGCCCGTCGGCATAGGTTTTAGATTCCAGCTGATTGGCGGCATCGTACGTATAGACGGTACTGTTGCCCATGGTATCGGAGAACGTGGTCATGTTGCCGTTGGCGTCACGCCCGTAGGAGACAAATCCGCCGTCGGGGAAATCCGTCCGGATCACGCGCCGAAGCTGGTTGTGGCTGTATGCGATGGTGCGGCCACTCCTGTCCGTGGTCGAGACGATCTGATGCGGAATGGTAGCGGAATAGCTCCACGACACGTATTTTCCATCCGGATAGGTCACTTTGGTCACATCATTCAGGTCGTTATAGTCAATAGTCACGGTCAGGCCGTCTTCATCGGTAACGGTATTCCTCCTGCCGCGGGTATCGTAGCTGAAACTCCACAGAGCCTGACCATCCCTCGTGATCGAGGCAAGGAAGTGGTTGGCATCGTAAGCATAGGTGGTTACGATGCCCAGCGGGTCTGTTTCCGCTGTCAGCTGGCCGAACGTGTTATAGACATAGGAGGTGGTTCTTCCCATGCGGTCGACCATCGTGGTGATGTCATGGGAAGCGTTCTGGCTCAGGGTGATGGTGCCGAGGCCATTGACGATCGTGGCAAGATCCACATTGTTCGGCTGATAGGTAAATGTGGTCACGCCGCCCCTGGCGTCGGTTATTGTGGTGGGAAGCCCCATGACGTTACGGGTATATGTGGTCTGCCCCCAGGCATCGCCGGAGCTGGTCAGCATTCCATTTGTATCATACCCGAAGGTCCATTCATCGCCTGAAGGCAGTACGATACTGCTGAGTTCCCCTCTGCCTCCTATGCTGCCATAGGAATACGTTGTTCTGGCGGCGTTGGAGGCAAAATTGTTGGTCGTGCTGTTCTGATACGGCACATACTGTCTGGGGGTGATATGTAAGCCGTCACGCAGATCCCAGGAATAATAGTACTCTTCCTTGCCTCCAGCCGGATTGGTCACCGTAATGCGATAATTATCCCCCATCGCCCCGCCGGGAGCAGGATACGAACTTGACGCTGCCCCGCCGGAAGGCTCGATGTAAAATCCCCAGCTATCAACCCCGTTGGTAATGGATGTCAGGTACACCGTGGCGTCATAGGCGAAACCGGACCAATAGCCCCCCATGTCGGTTATTCTCGTCAGGTTTCTGGCGCCGTCATACTGGAACGCGGCCGTCCGCCCGAATGGATCAGATACCTGGGTTACCAGACCGACGCCGTTATAGCTGAGCGCTGTTGTTTTACCGGTCGCATCGGTGATGGTGATCAACTGTCCGGCTGCATTATAGGTGAACGAGAGCTTCTGACCATAGGCATCGCGGAGTTCCGTCAGCACCGGATTGGTCAGTGACGCTTGCGGCTTGTCGTAGACATGCACACGTCCATCGGGAAAGGTCAGGGTATAGTTTGTTGCCGAGTTCTTGGCCAGTGTGTTGTACACCCGGTACGGCCTGGTATAGCCTCCCGAGCTGGGATTAAAGACATCCCTCCTGCCGTCGGGCATGAAAACAACCACCGTTCCCGAAGTCTGGATTTCCAGATAGCTGCTGTAATTGAACTGCCACTTGTTGCCGAACGGCTCCCTGGTGGCCGTCGATGATTGCGAATTGTAGCTGAGTTGGATTTCAACTTTGGGGCCAATGGATGGGGTGTACCAGAGCGGGGTATCGGTGAGATAGAGATTGAAGTTGACCATATTGACGAACCAGGCCGGTGCCCCCTGGGATGAGGGGCTTGATCCGAAAGAGCAGGCCTGCTTGCAGGGATCGTTGTCGCACCCCCCCAGGCTGTCTTCCAGCCGCGGACCGCCGCCGCCTCCGTTGGCGCCGAAAATACCGGCCATTTCGTTCTGCGTCAGCGCAACACCGGGGAGCGGCTCTTCGGATAAGGTCACCACATAGCCGCTCCACTCCTTGACAAACTCGTCGAGTGTCTGGCGAAACTGAAGCCCTTCCCTGGGCACGATAAAGGTAAGCCTGTCTCCATCCACCTTTTCCAGAATCCAGAAATGGCCGATCTCGTCAGGGTGCGTGTTTTTCACGTGCATGATAGCAGGAAGGGGGAGTGCGCTGATCTGCGCAGCGGTCAGTTTCGCGGCATCCAACCGATAACCGTACTCTGCGGCAATATCGTACAGTTCTTTCAAGCTGTGTCCGGCGCGGCTCTTCGGCAGGATCTGTCTGACTTCCGCCGCAGTTTCCATGTCGCCGTCATACTCCATGAGCCAGGCCAGCGCCCGGGTACCGCAGTTGAGCATGGAAAGCTCATTGGCGGCATAACCGCTCAGCCTGTGCAGCCAGTGATCTGCGTAGGTTCGTTCCCGCCAGTCGGACCCATTCTGCTTCAGGTCGTTGAAGATCGATGTGGCTTCCTTGAGATTGTGCTGGTTCACCTTGACATTCCCCAGCCCCACTTTGGCACGATTCAGGAGAAGTTTCGCACCGAGCGTGTCTCGAGTCCGGTTTTCAGCGATGATCGCAGTGAAGTCCTCTTCCGCCTCGGTGAAGCGCAAGTTGTTGAGAGCGTCAAAACCAAGATGGAGAAGCGCTTCAGCTCTCCAGGGACTGCCGAGATAGGCCGCCACATGGGCCCTGAACAGGCGGACTGCTTCAGGATATTCCTGCCGGAGCCAGGCCCGGACAGCTTGAGCGATGGATTCCCGCAATAGCGCTGTTTTCTCCTGCTCCGGCAGTTGGTGAGTGGCAAGGATTTCGGCTTGCGAAAGAATGTCTTCTGCGAGGGAAGGAGGGCTGCTTGAAGGCAGAGTCGAGGGGGCATGGCCTGCATGGACGGTTTGGGCAAGAATTATTACGAAAAACAGAAAAAGGATCGCATGGCGTTTCATTGGTAACGTCCTCCCGGTTCGAAAAGACAGGCAGTACAATCAACAAACGGCAACAGCAGAGATACTTTTGTTATGCACTTGATGGCGGAGCTCAGTTGAGGAGATGGGGGTGGCCGAGCGAGCCAAATCAACAACCTGCGGCAGCTCGGCCTTCTGCACGCTGAAGATCAGTAGCTTTTCGTCCCCTCCTCGCGAAAGGTCTTGCATTGTCTGGATTTATAACATTGATTGGTTTGATTATTAGCGCCATGTCTCAGCTTGTCAAATATAATATCATGCGCTAAAACAAACGTATATTATGGAAACCAGGCCATGATTACCGGTTGCCTCTCAAAATATGATTCCTGCTAAAGTCTTTCACCATCAACTCAATCATCGGAGGAATTTTCCATGGGAACGAGCCTGATGAAACGCAGTTTCACCATCATCGGTACGTTGGCTGTCCTGATCCTGGCTGTATCTTCGACCGCACTCCCCGCCCCGACAATTCCCGTTTCACTCACCATCCTCCACACGAACGACTTCCACGGCCAGCTGGAAGCCTCCGGCAGTAACCCTGGGGCCGCCCGCGTCGCCACGGTCGTCAATAGCGTACGAGCCGCCGTGGGGGCCACCAACGTGCTTCTGGTCGATACCGGGGACGAGATGCAGGGGAGCCTCCTGTCGAACACAGGGGACGGGACTGCCACCGGCAAGGGCATACCGACCATCGCAACCTTCAATGCCATGGGGTACAACGTAGCCACCTTCGGAAACCACGAGTTCGACTGGGGGCAGATCAACCTGGGGAATCGCACCACCCAGGCCACCTACCCCTTCGTAACCGCCAATATCGTACAGAATAACTCGGGCAACTGTGCCACGGCAGGGTGGACGAAACCGGTTTTTGCCGACGCCCCATACCAGCTCTTCACCATGGGCACAGCCCCGAATACAGTCAAGGTGGCCTTTATCGGCGTCACCACCATGGAGACCCCGACCATAACCGTTGCAAGCGCCACCGCCGGCCTCTGCTTCAAGGACCCGGCCGATTCGATCCTGCACTATTACGATAGCATGAAGGCCGATGGTGCGGATGTGATCGTGGTCCTCAGCCACCTGGGTTTTGAGGATGGCGGCTACGGCTACGGCATACCGGTCTACGGCGACAAAACTCTGGCTGCAAAGCTTAACACCGCCGGCAAGCCTGTTAACCTGATCGTGGGTGGCCACAGTCACACCAATATGACCCCGCCTGCTACAGTGGTGTCAGGCACAACCGTTACCCAGGCCTACTACAACGGCCGCACAGTGGGGCGCGCGGACGTGACCGTCGGCACTGACGGCTCGGTCGGCATGGCCTGGTCCAGGACGACCAGCTTCACCGCCGGTGCCGAAGACTCGACCATCAAGAACCTCGTCACGTCATACGCCACCGCTCCCGCATTCACGGCCCTTGTCAACCAACCAGTTGGCTACTCTGCCGTTGACCTGGCCCGGAGCCCCACCAGTGACAACATGATGGGCACTTTCATCGATGACGCCATTTACAACTACCTGAACAGCGATGGCGAACCCGCCAACGACGTTGACATGTTCTTCAACAACGCCGGCGGCATCCGTACCGACTGGTGCTACAATGGAAGCGCCTGGGTGAACACCGGTTGCGTGTCGGGTACGCACGCGGCCGGGCTCTTGACCTATGGCAACATGTTCACTGTCCTCCCCTTCGGCAACTCAACGGTGGTAGGGAACATGACCGGTGCCCAGGTACTGGAGGTGCTCAACTACGGGCCGCTTGTCAGCAACGGCGTCATCCAGCCCGCCGGGATCAAGTACAAATACTTCTCCTACAAGGATGCCAACCCGGGCCCGCAGCCCTATGCCTGGGGCGCCTTCGACGTCACGGTCTACAATAAAACCACCCATACCTGGCAAGCGCTGGATCTGAAAAAGACCTACAAAGTAGGGACCAATGAATTCATGGCCCCGGCAGGGGGGGACGGCTACAGCGCCTTCAAATACATGACCAACATTACCTACTGGAGCGACATGCTCAACCAGGTAAACGCCTACGTTGCCGCGCACTACGGCACATTGGGCACCGCCTACAAGGGGCCGGACAATGACGGCACCCTTGACGAGCGCATTGTCCGCGACGGCAACGACTCCACGGGGAGCATCGTGCCGCTGACGATCCTGCACCATAACGACTCCCACGGCAATCTGGCCAAGGGAACCTCTGTCGGCTACACCCAGCTCGCCACCCTGATCAAACAGGAAAAAGTGCACAATCCCAACCGCACCTTGCTCCTCAACGCCGGTGACACTATCCAGGGGGATGCGATGATGTACTACTTCAGAAGCGCGCCCACCGGTTATGCCTCCGACGGCACCCCCCTGGGCGCGGCGCTGAGCTTCAACCCGCTGATCAAGGCCTTCAACAGCATGGGCTACGATGCCATGACCCTGGGCAACCACGAGTTCAACTTCGGCAGGAATGTCTTCAAGAGCGTGCTCGGCCAGGCCGGCTTTCCGCTCCTGCAGGCCAATATCAGCGACAGCGGAGCATACGGGCTGTCCGTGGCAAACATTCAGCCTTCAGTGACGAAAACCGTTGGAACCGAGGGAATCAAGGTCGCCATCATGGGTATCGGCAACCACCTCGTCCCCCAATTCGAGCTCCCCAGCAACATCCCCGGTCTCTCCTTCAGCAACCCTCTCACCAGGGCTCAGACACTCTCCAACAGCCTGCGGGCAACCAATGATGTGGTTATTGCGTTGACCCACATCGGCTTTACCGAAAATCCCTCCAGCAGCGAAGTGGACAGCAACGTGGATACCAACCTGGCAGCCACCGTTACCGGGCTCAATGCCATCATTGGCGGCCACAGCCACACCAACCCGGCGAGCGGGTTCGGCAATTACAAGTATCTGCCGACCATCCTGGCCGACCCGGATGGCAGACCGGTCGTCACCACCCAGGCCTATCGCTACAACAACACCCTGGGCGAGGTGGTCATGGGATTGCGCGCCAGGATTGGCGGCGGTTATGATGTGGTCAGCCAGACAGGGCGCTATCTGACGGTAACAACTGGAACAGCTGAAGATGCGGATGTCAAGGCCATCGTCGATCCCTATACTACGCTTCTGACTGCCTATAACGCCACCGCTGTGGGCGCCACCACCGCGCCCATCGATACCACGCAAGCCTTCACCCAGGAGACCAACGGTGCGAACCTTCAGGCCGATGCGTCCGTGTACGAACTGGAGACGCTCCACGGCATCCCCGTTGACTTCCACCTCTCCGGGGCCATGACCAACAAGCTGATCGCATCCGGCGCCACTCCGGCAAGTCCTTTCAGCCTGAAAATCTCGGACATGTTCTCAGCCATGCCCTATGAAAACTCCCTGGTGGTCCTGCACCTGAATGGCCCCCAGATCAAGGCCATCCTGGAACGGGGCTACCGCAACTACTATTACTACAAGTATGTGCCGGGCTATGGCGGCTATTCCTACTACACCACCTGCATGCTCGATACCGATGCTTCCGCCAGGATCATCTATGACGATCGTTATCCGACCCTGCCCAGCGGCAACAACGTGGTGTCGTTGACCGTGAACGGTACTCCGGTTGACTTCAAGGATTCCGGCACGTATTACAACGTCTCGACAATCAACTACCTGGCTGCCGGTTCCTGCAACTTTAACGACGGAGGTGTTACCCTCTGGCCGCTCAACCAGATCCAGCAGGACACCCAGTACTACGTACGCGATGCCGTCATCGACTACATCGGTTACCGTGGCACCGTCAATCCGGCCATCGAAGGGCGACTCACCTTTTCAAAATACTTTACTATTTCCGGAACCCTCGGCCCTGCCGGTGCAGGAGGCAGTGTGATCTACACCGGCGGCTCGACCTTGGCGGATGCCATAACCGGCACCTATTCTTTCTGGGTGCCCGCAGGCTGGAGCGGCAGCGCGACTCCCGGCAAGACCGATACCAGTTTTACGCCACTCAGCAGGAGTTACCTGGATGTCATTGGCGACGTGTCAGGACAGAACTATGCCGTCCTGCCGACCGTCACCCGCATCTCCCCGTCAATCGGCTCGGCAGCCGGGGGAACCACGGTCACCATCTCGGGTACCGGCTTTGACGGAGCCACTGGCGTAAAATTCGGCAGCTCAGTGGCCACCTTTTTCCTGAACACTCCAACCCGCATAACAACCACCTCCCCGGCCGGCAGTGCCGGGACGACAGTCCACATTACCGTCATGACGCCGGTTGGAACCAGCGCAACCAGCGCGGCAGATCAGTTTACCTACGCAAACGTGGCGAAGAACGTCTCGAGCGGCGCCCTGTATACCAGCCTTACTTCTGCTCTTGCAGCTGCTGTAACAGGAAATGAAATCCGCGTACTCAACACCCAACTGGATGGCGACGTTATTCTGGACAGGGCCGTTTTGCTGTACGGTGGTTGGGACAGCACCTTCCTGAGTCAAGGGGCTCTGCCAACCACCCTGTATGGAAGTCTGACGGTTGTCGGGGGAGATTCGACCGCCAGTAATCTGGCGGCGAGAGGTGTTCTGGCGGTACGTGGGGGGTGCCTGAGGGTGAACAATGTTGCGGTCATTCCGTAGCAAGGGAAAACCAGTCAATCACCGAAAGAAACGTGACAGGCTCCTTTTTGCGTAGAGCGGGGGGATGCTGTTGATATGTTGACTTGCATCAGGCAATGCAAAAGATCCGGTTAGCGCTTACCCGGTTGTTACCCTTTGTTTCTCTTCGCAACGCGCCAAAGCGCCACAATTCGGACAGCTCAATTCCCCATGGAAACAGGGCGATTTATCCCAATCCCCGATAGTCCACCACTGGTCACATGCTTCACACTGGAAGTGGTATAGTTTTTCAACCGTATATGTGTGGCTCACTGATGCCTCCATGCCGGATAGACGGTAATGGTTGAAACAATCACCGTAAAGAATGCCCTCATTACGGAGAGCACTGTTTCAGGCGGCATTATAATTGGGCTACACCACCACAGCGCCAACCCTGCCGATGATCTCGTCCACCCGGACGCCATCCAGGGTTTCCTCATCCTGCAGCGCCTGGGCCAGCAGGTCCAGCTTGTCGCGGTTGGCGGCCAGCAGTTCCCCGGCCTTCTGTTCCGCCCGGGTGATGAAGGCGGAAACCTCCTGATCGATGCGCCAGGCCATGGCCTCGGAAAAGGTCTTCTCCTCGGCCAGCTTCATCCCCAGGAAGGGGTGCTCCTCACCCCGGCTGAAGGTCATGGCTCCCACCTTCTCGCTCATGCCCCACTGGCAGACCATCTTCTCGGCCAGGTTGGTTACGACCTTCAGATCACCCTGGGCACCGCTGGAGACCTCGCCGAACACCAGCCGCTCCGCCATCCGGCCGCCCATGGCCACCACCAGCCGGTTTTCCAGATAGCTCTGGGGATAATGGTAGCGGTCATCCTCGGGAATCTGCTGGGTTACCCCCAGGGCCATGCCGTGGGGGATGATGGTCACTTTGTGAATCGGGTCGGCGCCCGGTATCAGCCTGGCCACCAGGGTGTGACCAGCCTCGTGATAGGCGGTGATGCGCTTCTCTTCAGGCGAAATGAACATCTTGCGCTCGGTTCCCATCAGAATCTTGTCCTTGGCCTGCTCCAGATGCTCCATGGTGACTGCCAGGGCGTTCTCGCGCGAAGCGAGGATGGCAGCCTCGTTGACCAGGTTTTCCAGGTCGGCGCCGGTCATGCCGGGAGTTCCGCGGGCAATCACCCCCAGGTCGACCCTGCCGTTCATGGTGATTTTGCGCACATGTACCTGGAGGATCTTCTCCCGGTCGCGCCAATCGGGACGCTCGATGACCACGTGCCGGTCGAAGCGGCCGGGGCGCAAAAGGGCCGGATCAAGCACATCGGGACGGTTGGTGGCCGCCAGGACGATGACCTGCTCGTGCTGGTCAAAACCGTCCATCTCCGACAGGAGCTGATTAAGGGTCTGCTCGCGCTCGTCGTGACCGCCGCCGAAACCAGCGCCACGACTGCGGCCAACGGCATCCAGCTCGTCGATGAAAACGATGCTGGGAGCGGCCTTCTTGGCATTGGTGAACAGGTCGCGCACCCGGCTGGCGCCGACCCCCACAAACATTTCAATGAACTGGGAGGCGGAGATGCTGAAAAAGGCGACTCCGGCTTCACCTGCCACCGCCCTGGCCAGCAACGTCTTGCCGGTTCCCGGTGGCCCCACCAGCAACACTCCCTTGGGAACCTTGCCACCGATGCGCTCGAACTGTTTGGGATTGCGCAGATAGTCCACAATTTCCTTCAGCTCCCGCTTGCTGTTTTCCATGCCGGCCACATCGCTGAAGGTCACCGCCATTTTTTCCCCTGCCAGATAGGCCTTGGCCCCGGATCGAGAGAAACCGCCCATCATGCCGCCCGGTCCCTGGCTGCGCATGCCTCGCATTCCCATCCACCAGATGCCGATCAGGATCACCCAGGGCGCCACATAGATCAGAGCGTTCAACAGAAACGACGGCTCCGTGGATATGGCCGTCAACTCAACCTTGTGAGCCGTAAGATCGGCCATCAGGGTCTGGTCGGCGATGGCCGGCATGACACTGGTGAAACCGGTCACTTCACGGGACACCTCTTTCCCCTGGACCTGACCGGAAACCTTGGCCTTGGCCCGAAACTCTCCCGTAATGATTGAGCCCTTGATGGAGATGCTCTTGATATTGTCCGCCGCCAGCTCATTACGGAAACGGCTGTAGCTGATCTGTGCCGCCTGGGATGTCTGCTGCGTCAAGTAGACATTGGCCACATTAAAAATGATCACCACCAGCATGACAGCAAACAACGGTCTCCAGAAAGTTGGGGGCATATAAAACCTCGATTACAGCATCAGATATCTATAGTCTAGCGTTTTACGCGGATTTCACAAGATTGAATAAATAGTGGACGGGAGCCCCGGAGCCCGTTAGAGTGGTGACACATCAGACTCGAGAACCGCCATGCACCCAGAAAAACTCCAGGCCTTTGTCCTGGCCACCATTGACTATGGAGACAGCGACCGGATCGTATCGCTCTTCACCCTGGAGCATGGCCGGATCAAGGCCTTTGCCCGCCGGGCCAGAAACAGCCGCAAACGATTCGGAGCCGCCCTGGAGACCTTTGCCCGCATTGAGGCCCAGGTGGGAGTCAAGCAGGGGCTGTCCGGGCTGCAGCAGGCGGATATCTTCACTGTCTATCCAGGAATTCGGGCCGATCTGGCAAAGATTGCCCACGCTCTGTACGCCTGTGAGCTGGTGGATGCCATGACCCCCGAGGGGCACCCGCTGCCACGGCTGTTTCGTTTGCTGGCCGCCTACCTGGACAGGCTGGAGTCAGCTGCTGCCTGCGCAGCAGAACGTCGCTTCTTCGAGATCAACCTGCTCAATATCCTCGGGTACCGCCCCTCGCTGGAAGTGTGCACCCGTTGCGACAACCGCTTTGACGAACTGGGGGCGCTGCAGCAGGATGACGGGGAACTGGTCTGCCCTGACTGCACCGCCCATGGCAGAGCGCTGACACCAGTGACCCTCACACGCCTTCTGGCCTGCCTGGGAACCGGAACATTCGGTCTGGTTGACTTTCCGGTCGAAGCGTTGGCCCAGGCCGGTGTCGCGCTTGATGACGTCTTGACAGCCCACGCCGGGCGCCGCCTGAAAAGCCTGGAATTCCTCCGGCAGATCGGCGGGTAAACTATTTCAGAACTGAGAGAAGGAATTCAATGAAAATCGAACTATATGTGGGAAGTATTTCTCAAAAGGCCACGGAAGAGGATATCAGGAATCTGTTCTCGATTTCCGGTACCGTCACATCGATTCACCTGATCAGGGATGCGCAGACTCAGGAGTTCAAGGGGTGTGGGTATGTCAGAATGTCAACCGCCGAACAGGCCAGGGATGCCATAGAAACCCTGGATGGCGCACTTTTGATCGACAAAGTCATATCAGTCAGCGTGGCCCGGCCACAGACACAGAAACCGAAACAGGCTGCAGGAGGGGATCGCCGCAGGACAGGGCAGAGCAGGCCGCCCCGCAGCGGGAAAAAATAGGATGTTGCCGATGGCTTCAAGCAGACAAGGAAAATTGATACTACGTGTAAAAGTCATTTAAAAACAGAGCGTTAAATGCAATAGATCTAGATTTATCCGTGTTCTCCGTGCCTTCGTGTGAGTCCGGTTTATTCTGTCTCACACAAAGGCACGAAGCGCACAAAGGTTATCAGACAACACGTACTATTTTAATCAGTACATCAATCACCATCCCCTGGCTTCTTTTTCCCCTCCAGCAGTACCCGCCAGTAGTAGCCGGCTCCAAAACCGCCCACAACGCCGGCGATCAGAAACGCGAACAACTGAACATCCCCCTCGCTGGTGTCGATCAGCGACTTGGAAGCTTCGTGACCATGTTCGCGGGCTATCTTCTGGACCACGGCTTCATCAACTCCCTGCCACTTTTCTTCGGCCTTCAGCAGAGTGGTGCTGCAGAAAACTATGATACCCAGACCGATGACTATGCAAAGCAGCTGTTTCATGGCTTACTCTCCTCCAGATCCGCCAGGGCGGTGCGGGTCAGCAGGTCCGGCCGCTTCTTGCGCAGCAGCGAAACCATACCCGCCGTTATGGCGCCTTCGATGATCCCCAGCGGGAGCTGAGTGGGAACAAAAGCCAGGCCGATCTTGAAGGTTAAGGGCCAGAAAGGGCTGCTACCCCGGATACCGGCGGCCAGGATCATTGCCGTACCGGCATAAGTCGCCCAGTCTGCGGCCAATCCGGCCGCAAAGGCGGCGGGCACCACACCCACCCTGATTGAGCGCAGACCGCGAAAGGTCAGATACCCGGCAAACGAACCCATCACCCCCATGGTGAATACGTTGGCGCCCCAGGTGGAAAGCCCGCCGTGCGACAGAAACAACGCCTGTATCAGGAGCGCCACCGCCGCCACCACCACACCCAGCGTAGGACCGAGCAGCACCGCCGCCAGTCCTGTACCGCAGGGATGGGAACAGGTCCCGGCCGTCGGCACCGGCACCGGCATGCAGGAAATGATAAACACAACCGCCGTAATCATGCCCACCAGCGGTGTGCTGGACAGATCATTGGCTGAACGCTTGGCCAGTGTCCGCAGCCCCAGCGACAGAAACAGTCCTGACACGAGGAACCAGAACAGCGCCCAGGAGAAGGGCAACAGCCCTTCTGAGATGTGCATGGCAAAGGATGTGGTTGGCAGTAGTAGAAGTACAGGCAGGATGACGAACAGCAGGCTGACACGACGGTGTTTCATGAATTGCTCCTATCCCCACGGTTGGAGTGTTATGCAGCCTCCAGCCAGGTCTCCTGGCTCAGGGATCATCCCGTTACCGCGCCTTCCCACCCCAGAGGGCAGTGGCATACTGCGGTAAAAGTCCCCCATCACAGTTGCGGGGCAGCGCCGGATTCACACCGGTTTCCCTGCGTCTGGAAGCAAAATGGTTATGTCTTGTAGCATGGGCAGATATGTTGCGCAAGCACGTAGCGGTACAGCATGTGCTTGCCCGGAAGTTGGGCGATCGCAAGATTCGTCTCTACGGAAAAAATTCGCGAAAGACTTTTACTCCGGCCCGTTGCATGCATGGTCCCTGCATGCGGCAACAAAGGTCGGCGCGATCCGGGAATTACTGCCGAAATGGAGATGCACATAGGAGGCCAGGCAGTTGTGCACCCGATACCCTTCCTGACCGAGTGTGACACCCTGGCGGGTCACCTGGTACATGCGCCTGACGTCGGCCGGCATTTCCCCGATCTCCGAATAGTGGAACTCGTGACCACGGGCAATATCGCCGCCAATTCCCAGTATGGAGTCGACCAGAAACCCAACCTGGCGATAGCCGAGCGCCTTCCGTTTGGGCAGCATGCGGGCCCGCACCGGGAATACTCCCGCAAAATCCTCCAGGGGCGTGCCCTGTGGGTCCTCCATCCCCTGTGTCAGATAGATGAAACCGCCGCACTCGGCATACAGCGGCATATCATCCCTGACCGCACGGCGGATGGAGTCCAGCATGGCGTTGTTGGCCGCCAGACGTTCGGCATACAGCTCAGGGTAGCCCCCCGGCAGATAGACACCACCCACCCCCTCCGGCAAGGAGCAGTCGTCAAGTGGCGAGAAGGGCACGATCTCGGCCCCGGCCTCCCGCAGCAGTCGCAGGTTGTCCTCGTACATGAAGCAGAAGGCGGCATCGCGGGCAACGGCGATACGGACCGGCGAAATCCGTCCCGTCCCCCCTTTTATAAAGGGGGGGGCTATAACGTCCCCTCCCTTCAAGCAAGGGGCGGTCCCGTCTCCCCCCTTTAAGAAAGGGGGGCGGGGGAGGATTTGAAGTTTAGCCAACCCCTCCAGATCCAGATGCTGCTCGGCCATATCCGCCAGATGCGACAGGTATTCCGGTGCCAGGGGATTATCCTCCACCGTGACCAGCCCCAGATGTCGGGATGGAATCGCCAGGGATTCATCCCGGGGGATGCAGCCGAAGACCGCGATTTCGGGCAGGGTTTCGGCCATGACTTTGGTCAGCAATTCGGTATGTGACCTGCTGCCCACATTGTTGAAAATCACACCCGCCAATCTGACACGAGGATCAAATTCCGCAAATCCCTTGACCAGGGCAGCCGCGCTGGCCGCCATGCCGCGGGCATTGACCACCAGCACCACCGGTGCACCGGTAATGGCGGCAATCTGGGCACTGCTCCCCAGCAGGGGAGACGAGCCGAGCCCGTCAAAAAGTCCCATGACCGCCTCGATCACCGCCACATCCGCAGCCCCGGCATGCAGACGAAAGGTGGCTTCCACAAAAAGCTCCGGACACATCCAGCCATCCAGATTAATGGAGATCCTTCCGCTGGCCAGGCGGTGATAGCCCGGATCGATGAAGTCAGGACCGCACTTGAAGGGGGCCACCACCAGGCCGCGCCTCCTGAGTCCGGCCATGATGGCCAGGGAAACGGTGGTCTTGCCGCTGTTACTCTGGGGAGCGGCTATCATGAAGCCGTTGGTATTCATCTCACGGATCTCCTTGTCAAACCGTACTGAAAGAACGCTATCAGGTGAAACTCATCCTTGTCATAGCCACGGGGAAAATTTCCCACCGGACCGATCAGCTTAAGGGTGCGTAACACTTCTTCATCCAGGATCTTGGCACCGGAACTCTCCAGCAATTCCACATTCACCACCTCGCCCTTGCGATTAAAGGTGATTTTGACCGGGGTGATTCCTTCGACACCGTTTCTGGCTGCCTCCTGGGGATAGCGCCAGACACCGTACACGGAATTTTCGAAGCGCCGCAGAAACGAGCCGAACTGGATATCTTCGGTATTGAGGAACTTTGTATCGCCCTCGGCGATGTCTTTTTCGAACTTGCGACGATAATTTTCCTCCAGCCTAGCCATTCCACCGGCCCCCGGAAAGAGCTTGGGCTGCCCCTGCGGCCGACCAGACGGCGAACGTGGTTTCAGCAGGCTCGCTGTCGAGGACCCCTCGGGCACCTGGGTTTCCCGGTGCAGCGGTGGTCCCGGCTGGCTGGATTGCCCCGGAGTTACGGCCTGGCGTTGCAGAGGGCGGACAGCCTCACGGGGAGGACGCACACCGGCATCGCTGTTGTCGAAGCCCCGCGGGGCGGTCTCACGCTCCACCCGCCTGCGCCGGTCCGACTGACGCCGCACCTCCTGCTGAGTCGGCTGACGCGGCAGCTTTGCGTCGGGCATCTGCTGCAGATCTACAAATACCGGTTCCTTGGGAGGAGGAGTCTGTTTCGGCGGCAGATACAGCAGCAGTACAAACACGCCCACGTGAAACAGGAGCGAAAAAAGCAGCAGGTAGAGAAACGATTTTTCAACGTATCTGTCGGACATCAAAAACTACGATCCTGGTAGGGGCGCTGTTTGCCACACACCGCTGACAACCGCGACACCAACGAGCGGGGAATGAGTTCACCCCGGCTTTTTCTGCTCAAGCCACCTTCCGGTAATGGATAAAGTAGATCTGTTTTCCCTCGGCCATAAACTTGAGCATGTATTTGGAAAGCGGATACTGCTCACGCGAGTGGCGATAGAGGTCAGGAGCAAAATTATTTTTAAAACCGGCCACATTCGGCATCAGCCCGGCCACATCTTCACCATAGTCATCGAAGTCGGTGGCAAAGTGAAAATCCGCTCCGGGCATCATAAAGCGCGCCAGATAGCTGACAAATTCGGCATTCACCAGCCTGCGCTTGCGGTGTCGCATCTTGGGCCAGGGATCGGGACAGTTGATGACCACCGCCCGCAGCGATCCATGGGGGATACAACGCTCCATAAAACCGCGGGCTTCATCACGCACCACCCGCACATTATTCAGTTCCAGACCGTCGATGCGTTTGCAGGTTTTGAGACATCCCTTGTTGTAATAGTCAATGGCAATGAAATTCCAGTCCGGGTGAATCTGCGCCATGCTGGTCACGAAATCGCCCATGCCGCAGCCGATCTCCAGGGCCAGTGGATTGTCGTTGCCAAAAATCTGCTGCCAATCGGGCATGGTGGTCAAAAGCTCCGGCGGGAGAAACCGGGGAGATGTTATGGGAATCAGGTTCACGTCGCACCCTCTGCTGTTTTAATAATCGGAGCAACGTAGCACAAGTCGTGACGACAATCACCGGTTTTTGCGGCAACTCACTAAAATCGGCCGGAGCTCTGCCGGTTACGCCGGACTCGGATTCAGATTTGTTATTAACATTTGACCGCCTCTATGCTATAGACGTTCCAGCGCATGAATTGGAGAAGGTATGGAAATATTCGGTGGTTTCGCGGTCATGATAAGCATCATCGGCTTCTTTCTGGCGATGGTCTGGCTGATCATGCCGTTTGTGGTTTTCACCATCAAAGGAAAGCTGGACAGAACTCTGGATATTCTTGCCGGAATAGATAAACGCCTGGCAGACATGGAGACCCGGCTTGCAGAATTGGGCACTGATCACACACAAACCCTGCTGACACCAACCAGCCAACCAAGCTCATCGCCCGTTAATGACAACGGTATGCCGTTCACATGAGATGCACGGCCTGATGTCGTTTTACGCCACATTCGTACGCAACAATTTCCAACCAGAGGAGAAAATACATGTCACTGCTTCAGGGCAAAAAAGCGCTTGTTTTCGGCATCGCTAACGATAAGAGCATCGCCTGGGCCATTGCAAAGGCATTACACCAACAGGGAGCGGAACTTGCCGTAACCTATGCCGGAGAGGCTTTCGAAAAACGGGTCCGCCCCCTGGCGGAATCGCTGAACGCCACCATGGTTCTCCCCTGCAACGTCACCAGCGACGACGAGATCAAGTCCGTGTTTTCCTCATTATCCAGCGTCTGGGACGGCATTGACATCATTGTCCATGCGATCGCCTTTGCCAACAAGGAAGAGCTCAAGGGAACCATCCTCAACACCACCCGTGAAGGGTTTGCCACCGCTCTGGACATCAGCGCCTACTCCTTCATCGCCATCATGAAAGAAGCCCACCCGATGATGCTGGGGCGCAACTCGTCAGCCCTGACTCTGACGTACCACGGTTCCACAAAGGTTTTCCCGAGCTACAATGTCATGGGTGTGGCCAAGGCTGCCCTGGAAGCGTCGGTGCGGTATCTTTCTGCGGCAGTGGGGCCCGAGGGAATTCGGGTCAACGCCATTTCGGCCGGTCCGATCCGCACCCTTGCTGCCGCTGGTGTCAACGGCTTTGTGAACACCCTCAACCAGGTGGAAGGAAAATCTCCCCTGCGGCGCATTACCACCCAGGAAGACGTGGCCAACTCGGCAGTCTACCTGTGCAGCGACCTGGCCAGCGCCGTCACCGGTGAAATCCATTATGTTGACTGTGGATATAACGTCATCGGCCTGTAGTTTTTCAGCAACGGAGTCATCCCATCAAAGAACCATGCGGCAATCTCGCAGGCTTAAAAACCAGCCACATCCAGGCGCTTGAGCGGCTCTTTCGCAGGCGAGTGCCACCGGCCGAGTTCTGTACCCAGGAGCTGGCCGCCCGGCTTGTGGAACTGTCAAACGAAATCCGCCGTCAGATCGGCATCCTGATCAACCGTTCCGGCACGGTGGAATACGTCATTGTGGGTGACGAAAAAGGACTGGTCATCCCCGAGCTGCGCGACTGCCCCCTGGGAAAGCGTCCCCTGCGCGGACTGCGCCTGATCCATACCCACCTGCGCAACGAGCAGATCAGTGAAGACGATCTCACCGATCTGGCCCTGTTGCGTCTGGACCTGCTGGCCGCCCTGCTGTTCAATCCCGGAAAGTCCCAGCTGTTCGGCCAACTGGCCTGGCTCTCCCCGGACACAAGCGGCCCATCAACCATTACCAACCCCATCACCCCTTTTGAACGGGTTGAACTGGACGGCATCCATTTCTTTGACGAGCTGGAAGCAGACCTGGAGAAATCCACACGTTCCAAAAAAACCGCCGGTAATGCTCTGGAACGGGCCATCCTGATCTCGGTCACCATTGAGGGGACACGCCAGGAAGCTGAAGATTCCATCATCGAACTGCGGGAGCTGGCCCGCACCGCCCGCATCGAGGCACTGGATGAATTCATCCAGCGACCACGGAGCCTCAACCCACGCTTCGTCATGGGGGAAGGCAAGATGCGCGATGTGGTTATCCGGGCGCTGCAGCACGGCGCCACCATGCTGATCTTCGACCAGGAGCTGACCCCGGCCCAGATTCGTTCCATCTCTGCCATGACGGAACTGAAGGTCATTGACCGCAGCCAGCTGATCCTGGACATTTTTGCCCGCCGCGCACAATCCCTGGACGGCAAGGTGCAGGTGGAGCTGGCCCAGCTGAAATACCTGCTGCCGCGCCTGACCGGACGGGGGGTACAGATGTCCCGGCTGATGGGAGGCATCGGCGGACGCGGTCCGGGGGAAACCAAGCTGGAGACCGACCGCCGCCGAATCCGTGACCGCATCGCCAGCCTGGAAAAGGAGTTAAAAGAACTCTCCCGCGGCCGGGACCAGCGACGACGGCGACGGGTCAAGGCTGATGTGCCGATTATCTCCATCGTCGGCTATACCAATGCCGGCAAATCCACCCTGCTCAACACCCTCACCAAAAGCAAGGTGTTCACTGAAGACCTGCTGTTTGCCACCCTGGACACCTCAACCCGGCGGCTGCGCCTGCCCCGCGAGCGCGAGGTCATCATCACCGATACGGTCGGTTTTATCCGCTCCCTGCCGGAATCGCTGATGGGGGCTTTCAAGGCAACCCTGGAGGAACTGCGGGACGCTGATCTGCTGCTGCATGTGGTGGATGCATCCAACCCCCGTTTTGAGGCCCATATCACCCAGGTAAACCGCATCCTGGAGGAGCTGGAGCTGGGAGACAAGCAGCAACTGCTGGTCTTCAACAAATCAGATTTACTGAAAGATCTGAAAAAGAACGACACCATCGCCTTCCTCAAGGTTCGCCAGTTTGCCCGCACCCGCGGCGGAATCATGGTGGCTGCCAACGACCGCACAAGCCTGACTCCATTGCTGGATGAACTGCAAAGCCGCTTCTGGCTGGATGAGACGGACCCCCTGATTGATTGACAAAAACCGCACCTTACCTGTATAGTCACCAAAATTAATCACGTTCCGGATCGCCATGCAGGACCTCAAATACCTAACTAAGAAAAAACGTTTTTCCGATTTCGTCTCCTCCAGGCCAGGCCAGGCCAACAGAAGATTGACCGATTCCCGTGACTCTGTCACACGCCGGTCAAGCCTTCTTACCGTCAAACACCTCCGGCAGCTTCGTTATCTGGCGCTGTTCGTGGCTGTCGTGCTGGTGGTAACGCCGCTCTGCCTGTTCCTTCTTCGCAAGGCCCCCGCAGCAGCGGGAGCGGTGGCAGCCTGGTTCCAGAGACACCCGGCCCAATCCCCGCGGATAGCCGAGGCGGCCAAACAGCCCGCAGCCAGCCCCTTTGAGATCGCCAGTTCACTATTGGACTCCACAACCGCTTCAGGCGATCAGCTCACGGCCCGGACAGGTGACGGTCTCATTCTCCACTACAC
Organism: Desulfuromonadales bacterium; assembly: GCA_013377095.1. Lineage (GTDB taxonomy): Bacteria > Desulfobacterota > Desulfuromonadia > Geobacterales > Pseudopelobacteraceae > Pseudopelobacter. The sequence continues at coordinate 793 of JACAAY010000075.1, read as the reverse complement.
TATCCAGGGGGCTCTACAGAAACGCGTCCATGATTTCATGGCTGACAAAAAGGTGCCCTACGGTGTCTTTGTAGCCATCGAGCCTTCCACCGGCCGAATTCTGGCCATGACCTCCTATTCGGCAATCAATCCCGATTGGGAGCGGAGAGCGTTTTTTGACCTCTATCCCATGGCGTCACTCTTCAAGATCGTGACCGCATCGGCTGCACTGGAAAACAAGCGCATAACCCCTGATACCGTGGTCGAGTTCCGCGGAAGGTCCTGCTCGGAAACCCCCCAACACTGGAATATCAACCACCGCGGTAAAAACAACAGCCTGGATGTCAGCTTTGCCATGGGCAAATCGGTCAATCCGGTATTTGGAAGAGTGGCAGCCGACATTGCCGGAAAGAGTTGTGTGATGGAGTCCGTCAACAAGTTCGGCTTTAACCAGGCGCTGCTGCCCGGTACCCCGGCCAAAGAGAGCAGGGCAGCCGAACCGCAAAGCACCCTTGGGCTGATGCAGATGGGAGCCGGCCTTGACCACGAGGTCAAAATTTCACCACTGCACGTTGCCGTGATGATGGCGAGCATTGCCAACGGCGGCCGCATGATGTACCCCGGTCTGACCGAAAAAATTGTGTCGCCGGATGGCACCGCCCGCGAAACCCATACTCCCCGGGAACTACGCCGCCCCATTTCACCCGAGACAGCCGCTTCCCTGACGCGCATGCTCTCCAGCACCGTCACCACCGGGACATCCCGCAGAGCATTTCATGACCGCCGCGGTCGCCCGCTTCTGGGTGTTGATGTC
>JACAAY010000074.1 GCA_013377095.1 Desulfuromonadales bacterium | reverse complement strand
GTGTTATATACGACCAGTTAAAATAGGACAGCCATGCATCCCTATTTCAGCGATGAAGAAATTGAGCGGATTTTCGCTGCGGTGAGGGAGATTGCAGTATGATTATTGCCAACATTGATGTAAGCAATTTCAACATTTTTGCTGAACATAGCAGTAAGCCATGTGCAGATCATGAAGTCAGTTCGAAAACAGGAAAGAATAATACGATTCTTTCTGCTGAAAACAGTGGAAAGATACATGGCCTTGTCTTCATCCTTTTGGGCCTTGCGCTCCTTGCATTTCTTTTTGCACCGGTTCGTTCATTTTGCGATGAAATCCAGTCCAACAGCAAAAACGTCAAGGAGTGGGGTGCAAAGGGGGATGGGATAACAGATGACACATCAGCCATTCAGAAAGCAATTGGCGCTTCTGCGGGGAGAGTGCTTTATCTGCCCCCTGGTAAATACCTTGTAGAAAGCTTAAGTCTTTTGAGTAGATCCACATTGCGCGGAGCAGGTGCAGAGAGTTGCAGCTTGGTTTTACGTCAGAGAAGCGAAAAGTCAGCTCCTAATTTGTTGCAAGGTATTGATGTCAGCAATCTAGAAATCAGTGGGATTCACTTCTATGGATCCAGGCAGTCGGATACTGACGGTGACGGACAAGCAGTTTATGTATTGGCGCATGCAAAGAATTGTGAAAACATAAAAATACATGACTGCACGTTTGAAAACTTCAGAGGGGCTGGTGTTGTGCGGGTGTCCGGCAATACCAAGGCTGGAAAGGTATTGTTTCAAATAAAGGATGTAAGGATAGAAAAAAACCGTTTTTTGAACAACTACGACATCAATCCGGCAAGCCTCTCCCACGCCGCCAATTCTATCTACCTTCACTCCGGTGTTAGTAACTTCAATATTTCAGATAATAATATTGATGGAACATATAACAAGATGGGCATCAGCATCTTCAGTAATGCATGGGATGGGCATGTCACCAGAAACATCATTGAAAATTGTGGCATGCACCAATCTGGGGTGTATGGTTACGGCATTTTGCTGTACTCCCTGCGCGATACCACGGTTGAAAACATAACTGTCAGCAATAATCAAATCAGGAAAACCCGAAGAATGGGGCTATACCTCCAGACTGTCAACAATATTGTGATTTCCGGAAACGTGATTGATTCCTGCGATGTTAATGCTGATGACACAACCTTGCCTGCCGGTTCCATTGTGCTCAATATGGACACTGCCGCGAAGGGAGAAGTGCTGATATCGAATAACATCATAACGCACACAAAATACGCTGGCATACAAATATACAACCATAAAGGAAGTTGCCGGGTTGTGGTAGACGGAAATATGATAAATGGAGCTGATGAAAACGGAAAGCCCATAGGTGCTTGTGGGATAGTGTTGCGAGATGGGGCGAAAGATGTTCAGATCACCAATAACAACGTAACTAACTGCAAATTCGCCGGTGTATTCATTTATAATATTACGTCCCCGATGTCTAACCTGTTGCTGTCAAAAAACCATCTTACTAATACAGGGATTGGAATTACAAATAATTCAAATATAAAATCGATTTCGAATATTAGAGTGACTGATAATGTGGTTAACTGCAATGGATCGGTTGGCATTCAGCTCGGCTATGTAAATGGCGGACTGGTGAGCAATAACGCAATCAATGTTACTGGATTGTATGGGGCAATATTCACCGGTAGTGATATATCAGTTCGTGATAACGTAATAATTGGAAGTAACAGGGGTGGTACAGGTATAATATTGCGCGGCGAAAATAAAAACAAACATGTTGAAAACTATAAATTAAATAATATATCTGGTTTTTCAACTAAATTAGTTGTTGAGTAGTCGGGTTGTACTTATTAAAGAGATTAGAATGACAATTGGGAGCTTGTATTTTTAACAAAACTGTTAATAGATTAATAAATGCAAAATTCTATCGGAATGTACTGAAAATTTCTCAGGGAACGATCATCGGCCAACTGATCGCAGCAATTGCAGCCCCGGTCATCTTGAGGCTTTACACTCCAGAAGAGTACGCTGTTCTTGGAATTTACATGTCATTACTCGGCATAACTGCCGTGCCTGCAATGTTGCGATACGAATCAGCAATCCCAATCTGCCCTGATGATATAAAGGCAGTCAATGTATTTTTCCTGGCACAGATAATCGCATTTGTTATAAGTATATTTTGCGTGGTGCTACTGTTGGTCGGCAAAGGAGTTGCGTCGATTTATTTGCACATTCATAAACTGCTCCCGTATATTTGGATTATCCCTTTAGGAATGTTCCTATCCGCAAACTATTTACTTCTAGTTAACTGGTCCATAAGGCAAGAGAATTATCAAGCCATTGCAAAAACCAAGATAACACAAAGCATCGGGATGGTACTTTTCCAGATCGCATTGGGGTTGGCAAAGATAGGCCCTATAGGATTATTACTCGGGCATGTTATTGGACAAAGTGGTGGGATTAGTACTCTGGTCAAGCCTTGTATGAAATTTTTCAGGAGTTCAGTATCTACCGTCAATGTAAAAAGCCTAACAAATGTATTAAATGAGTATCGGCGTTTCCCCCTTTTCTCAATGCCGGCGAGTCTTTTGGAAGCAATTGGATCGAATGTTCCAATTCTTTTTTTTGCTTCAATTTATTCATCCGAAGTTGTCGGCTGGATAACATTTGTACAGAGGATAATCTGTATACCCATTTACATGCTTGCTGGCAGTATCGCCCAAGTTTATTTTGGAGAATTAGCAAAAGCACGATATGCAGAACCAGAGATGTTGGAAGTTATTTTGTTGAGAAGAATTAAACACCTAGCGTTCATTGGTTTGCTTTTTGTTGTTGTTGCAACCGCTTTGGGTTCATATTTCATTCCGATCATTTTTGGGAAGAATTGGAATAACGCATCAACTTGCCTCATTATTATGTCTCCAATGATATTATCAGCATTTATTTCAAGCCCCTTTGGGTCCACTCTTGATATATTACAAAGACAAGATCTCCATTTGATCAGGGATATTATTCGATTTTCTATTGTTGTTATTTCATTGTTATTAATCAGCTATTTTAATTTGCAGTGGCTTCAAGGTTTGATTGTGTGGTCAATAACTGGAACAGTTTGCTCAGGAGTGTATTTGCTAATGTCATTTATTGCCGTGCGTAATTTTAGATATTTTAACAAAATGACAATTAATAGTTAATAAAGGCGTTATCGTATGCTATTAGTACGTGAAACTTGGCTTGTTTATACTTATTCAAATAAACAGGTATCAGAATATGATAATATTTCTCAATTAAATGACAACACATCTTCAAGTAATGTTTACTTTGATATATTAACACTACCAATTATTGATAAATATTTTAAAGATAATACTGTATTGAGTACTATTTTTAAAAATTATTTACATCAAGGAGCGAGTGGAATTGTTTTGCATGATGGCGAAAATTGGATGTCTTATGGCATGATCTCAATGCCTGGTTGCAAACAACCACCTCAGCTTCCTTATTCAGTTAAAAAGCTGAATTGTTGTTGGATATTTTATTGTCATACTAATAATAAATATCGTGGGAGAGGACTTTATAAAAAACTACTTAAACATATAGATGAATACATACATGATATGTTTGGAGAACATTGCCCTGATATCTTTATTGACACCCAAGTAGATAACATACCTGCACGTCGTGCCATTTTATCATCAGGATTTCGACCTGTTGGAATATTTTATGTATTATATTTGTGGATCCCTAAAATTATAAAATATCCGTTTTATGGGATATGGCGTAATGAACAAGCTCATAATATAATCGAATAAGGATAATTTTAGTGACTGATGGAATCGCCAACAATAAAATCAAATTTAATCTTCTCTGTAATAGGGAAAGTTCAATTCCAATTTTTCTCAGGAACTGGTGGTTAGATGCTGTATGTGGTCCGGAAAATTGGGATGTAGTCTTATACGAAAAAGGTGAAAGAATATTTGCGGTGTTGCCGTACTATAAGAAAACTCGTTATGGTCTCAAACTTATCACTATGCCGCGACTTACCCCTTTTATGGGAGCTTGGTTGACTTATCCGGAAAATCAAAAGCATGTAACAAAAATGTCCTATGAAAAAGAATGTTATTGGGCTCTAATTGACCAACTTCCCAAGGTGAATATATTTCTGCAGTATTTCCCACCAGCATTCACTAATTGGCTTCCTTTTCGATGGAAAGGCTTTGAACAGACTACTGTATATACATACGCCTTTGAAGAATTGACTGACCTTGATAAAATATGGAATGGGATGCAGGAGAATATTCGAAGAGAAATTAGAAAGGCTAAGAAACAACTAATTGTAAAAACTGGTCTTGATCTCGACAGGTTTCTCGAGATAAATAGCCTGTCTTTTTCGCGTCAGCACATTTCATTCCCTGTGAAAGAGGAAATAGTACGGAGTGTTGATGTTGTTTGCTCACTCCAAAATAGGAGAATTATATTTTATGCTGAAGATGAACATGGCCGCATCCATGCTGCTGTATATATAGTCTGGGATGAGAATTCCGCATATTACCTCATGGGTGGCGGAGACGCAGCATTACGCAATAGTGGGGCCCACAGCTTGCTTATGTGGGAGTCGATCCGTTTTGCCTCTCAGGTCACGCTTAGATTCGATTTTGAAGGGTCAATGTATGAACCGATTGAACGGTTTTTCAGAGCATTCGGCGCTCGCCAGATTCCGATCTTTTGTCTCATGCGGTCAAGTCCCTGGATGAAACTCCTGCTTTGCGCACGTGATGTAGTTTTATCACTGAAGAAACAGGATTGATAACAACATCAATTGACAGAAACTGTTACATTAGGACACTAGTGTCCGGTTAATAGCTGAATAAGTTCAGTTGGTTATAGTTTGGTGTATCCGTTTTTTGTTTGAGAGCCTGTGCAACCAGTGATGAAATGGGCTTTCTCTCGAATAAGGTGACCTCAAGAATCTGTAGAAAAGTGTAGAGCGTGCACGGAATGTCGAGTCGTTTTTTGGCGATAGCAACGAGCAGGTACATGCAGAGTCCGACCCATATCTGGCTTTTCACCGCATTCTCGGATGTTCCGTAAAACCTTTTGAAGCGCAGGTGCTGCTTGATCCACTTGAAAAATAGCTCCACTTGCCATCGCTGCTTGTAGACGTCTGCAGCTGTCATTGCCGGAATGTCAAAGTTGTTGGTAAGAAACACCAGTCGCTTGTTCCGTTCTTTGTCAACGTAGCTGACCCGGCGTAGCCGTTCCGGATATCCCTTCTTCGATTTCTTTGTCACCAAGGTGATAACCTGATCAGCCCGTATACCTGCTTCCTTGTCTTTTGGTGCAGAATAGAGGCGCTTGAATTTTGGCCCTTATGACGAAAAAAGCTCCCTGTTTGTGGAATGAATACAAGCGGGCATAATCAACATAGCCACGGTCCATGGTATAGATAGCATCTTCTTGAACCGGCATTTTGTCCAACAACTTTACGTCATTCACTTTGCCGGTGGTGATTGCCACGAATGTCGGTATTGATCCACGCAGGTCAATCAGCGTGTGCATCTTGACTGCTGCCTTGGTTTTCCGGAATTCGGCCCACGGAAACAGCGTCAGACAGAGATCAATGGTCGTCGATTCAAAAGCATAGAGTGGCTGCTTCAGTTCGATGGCAAGCGGATCACCCTTGTAAAGCTTTTGGGCGATGCCGATCAGTATCTGGCCAAAATCCTGAAAGATCCGCCAATCCCTGCGCTCGTTCGCATCGGCAAGGGTTGTGCGGGCGACATCGCCACGAAATCCTATGTGGTAGAGTTTCTCCTTATGAGAGTTCAGGCACGTTTGGATATCCCGCAGGCTCTCACGACCCGCCATCTGTGCGTATGCCAGACAGAGAAATTGGTCGAAAGTGGAAAAACTTTTAGCCCAGTGCTCCCCGCGATACCGGCTAACGCAGACATTGAATTCATGTCGTGGGAGATACTGAAGCAGTTGTCGAAAGACGGTATGACCAGAGTTCATGGCCACCCTCCTGAGTTGTCAGGAAGGTATCACCACGAAGGTAAGGAACAAATTCAAATCGAAAAAAGAACAATTGAGTCAAATAACATTGATAATCATATGGTTAAGCCGGTACATTCGAAACTAACCGGACAGTAGTGACATTTGGAACCATATTGCATGCGGGAAGAACAACACAAATACATCCGTCGATTCATTGAAGCATCCACCGGTTTGTCTGGTGTGGACCTGTCTAATGATCTTGCAGAGCGGATTTTTGAATCGCTGACACTGGCCAGGGAATTAGTTGAACCCGGAGTGGACAGTGTTTGTAATTGGACACGGGAGAAGGGATCCTTGGCGGAATTAGATGAATCTAAAACAGCTTGGATCGACAGAGAGCTTCGGTCATTAGCTGCAGTAATTTGCCCTGAAGCTGACAATGCAAAGCATAGGACCGTCTGGCCGGAAAACAAGCCGTTCGCTCTCTGTCTGACACACGATGTTGACTTTGTTACTAATCTCGCCAATGCGACGAAGTTATACCGAAGGTTGAGCCGCCTGGCCATTGCAGACGGACCCCGCTATCTACCTTTGCTGCAGGCAGCCGGTTCGCTCATCCGGTTAGTCACTTGCATAGGTAAGTCCGATTCGCTCGGACATTACGAAGATTGGATGAAGCTTGAAGAAAAGTATGGTTTTAAGTCAACGTTTTATTTTTTTTCTTTCCCTGGTGAAAATTTGAGTGTGTACGACTGTGATTATAAACTTAATGACTCCGTAACATTTGATGGGATAAAAATGAGTGTTTCTGAAATGATGAGAACAATAGACAGTGCAGGTTGGGAAATTGGTCTGCATGGATCTTATAATTCCTCAGAAAATTCATTTTTGCTTAGTGAACAGAAAGCTGCCCTTGAGCATATCATCCAGAAGGAAATAATCTCGAACCGCAATCATTACCTGAAGTTTAATGCTTTGGTAACACCACAAATTCAGGCAGAGGTCGGCATTAGAAACGATTCAACCCAAGGTTTTAACCGCTTTGCGGGATTCCGGGCAGGAACATCATTCCCATATTGGTGCTGGAACCACAGAGAAGGGAAAAGTCTGCCATTATTGGAAATACCAATGGCCCTGATGGATGTAGCTCTTTTCCGTAACAATTCAACACAACAGGATGCTGATAAAGCCTTGGCAACCAGCATTAGGACAATGGACGAAGTTGAAAGCGTTGGTGGGTGTTTGACGCTGAACTGGCATCCAAATTATTTGAACAACGACGTTTACTGGCAGTCCTATGTTACATTGCTACAGGAGGCGTCTCGCAGGAACGCCTGGGGGTGTTCTGCCGGAGAACTTTACAACTGGTGGACAGAAAGGGAGCAGGCCGCAACGGCTTAATCATGTCCGAGAATGATCTTAATCTGGAAAGTATAACCTTTTTCAAGAGAATTCCCTCCCGTGTCTGGCTAATTCTAGGAGTTGCAGTTTATATGTATGTATTCTGCCTGACTTACAGGGAGCTCGTAGCACCCACTTTTGAATTCTGGGGGTTAAGCTTCAACCAGATCCCTATCAGGTATACCCTGTCCTCCTGGTTTTTTGGCATGCTACCGGCGCTTTGGATAGCGGAAAAGATCAACAAGCCTTCCGATCTCTTTTGTATCATATTGTATCTGCTTATCTATATTCCTCCACTGTTCGTCATGTATCATACAACGATTCCCGAGTTGTCCCCGGATGAGGTACAGATGCTTAATATATATCTGCTTATCGGAATGGTGTTTGTGTCAATTGTGCCGAGATTGCCGAATTTCAATTTTAGAAGAATGCCAGTCACCCCGCAAATATTCATCGCGTTTCTTACTTTTTTTTCCATCGGTCTTGTTGTCTATCTCGTAGCGACTCTTGGTCGTTATGCTCACTTCACACTTGATTTTGTCGAGGTTTACGATGTCCGGGCCGCAGTCGGTGAGGCGGCCAGCGCAGGGGGAAGCGCATTCGCCTCATATGCCACCAACTGGCTGAGCGGGTTTGTCTTTCCGCTCTGCTTCGCCATCGGCATTCAGTGCAGAAAGAGGTGGCTAGTTGCAACAGGTATTCTGGCACCATTGTTTCTGTACACGCTAACGGCGATGAAGAGCACTCTGTTTACCCCCCTCTATATGCTGCTTATCTATCTTTTACTCAGGTACAAGCGTGAACGTTTTACTCTCAATTTTACCGTGGGATATATTGTTATTCTCTCAGTTGGAATTGTACTAAACAACTGGATTTCCGGCGATGCCGCAATTGCCTATTCAGCTTTGGTTCACGTGAGGATTTTTTCAATACCTGCGCAGCTCATAGCCCAGTACTATGATTTTTTCAACAATAATCCCGTTACCTACCTTTCCCATGTCAAGGGATTCAACCTGCTGAATGAATATCCCTACAGTACAGATCTCTCCCATATGCTCGGTGATTATTATTATGGTAGTCCGGAACTTGGTTCAAATGCCGGTTTCTGGGCGGCGGACGGTCTGTCGGGGTTCGGCAGCATCGGTATCATCTATCTCTCAATAGTATGTGGCGGTATATTATGGCTACTCGATAGCCTGGCAGTTGAGTTTGATGAAAGGTTTATGGCCCTGCTCTGTTCCTATCTGGTGATAGTATTCAGTTGTGTTTCCCTCTTTACAACCATATTGAGCGGGGGGCTGGTCTTTGTATTTCTGGCACTAATCTGTTGGCCTGAAACGGGGGGGCTGTGCACGGTTCTGAAAGTAAAGTCTGGTACCGATATCTGGGGGCACTGAATGTGTGGAATTTTTGGTATTCTTATGCCTGGCCGACAGGCGGTCAATTTGCCTGTTGCACGCAGAGCGCTGGATTTGATACGTCATCGTGGACCGGATGACGAGGGTTATATCCTTGTCGATACGGTTAACCGACAGGTTGTGCCGTGTGCCGGCTCTGATACCGACAAGAGCTTGACACTCCCGGACATCGGAGCTTTTTCAGACCGCCCCTTCTCGGCGTTGCTCGGGCACCGGCGCCTTTCTATTCTCGATCTGTCTGTGGCCGGGCATCAGCCCATGCGAAGTGCGGAAGGTCGATACTGGATTGTCTTCAACGGGGAAATCTACAATTACCTGGAACTGAGAGCGGAACTGACCCTACAGGGTCATGTCTTTATCACCTCTTCGGATACAGAGGTGATCCTGGCGGCATACCAGCAGTGGGGCGCGCAGATGCTCAACCGCTTCATCGGTATGTTTGCGTTAGCGATCTGGGACACGTCAGAAAACACCCTGTTTCTTGCGCGTGACTTTTTCGGTATTAAACCATTGTACTACACCCGCGCTGGCGGCAAGTTCGCATTTGCCTCGGAAATCAAGCCGCTCCTGGAACTCGATGGAGTCGGGAGAAAGGGAAATCCCAATCAGTTATATGACTGTCTGGGATTCGGTTTGGCAGATAGCGGAGAAACAACGCTATTTGCAGACATTCAGCAACTTTTGCCTGCGCACTACCTGCATATCGATTTGTCATTGAAGCAGGTCGAGCCGAAACGTTACTGGCAATTAGATCTGTCGAGTCACGTTGATATCTCTTTTCGCGAAGCTGCAGATACTTTGCGCAAGCTGTTCGAGGAAAGTGTGCGTCTTCACATGCGCAGCGACGTACCGGTTGGTTCCTGTCTCTCAGGGGGACTTGATTCCAGCGCCATCGTGATGAATATGAATAATATGCTTGCAGACGGTCAGCAACTGCACACCTTTAGCTATATTGTTGATGATCCGATCATTGGGGAGGAAAAGTATGTCGATCTGATCTGCAGAGACGGTGACATCATAAGTCATAAGACTCGGTCGACATCTGAGGAGCTGATAGCCGACCTGGAACGACTTGTTCAAATTCAGGAACAGCCGTTCATGGGGCCGAGCATTTATGCTCAGTACCGTGTCTTTCGATTGGCTCACGAAATGGGAATGAAGGTCATGCTTGATGGGCAGGGCGCCGATGAATTGTTTTCAGGTTACTATAGCAGTATCGGCGCTCGCCTAGCGTCTCTGGTCTGTCGAGGTCAAATGGGAGATGTCTGGCGAGTACTGCGAAATGCACCAGACAATATGAAAGAACATCGCCTGAGAATGCTTTCCTTTTCCCTTGGCCGTATTATCCCAGCAGGCATGGTGAACAGAATAGTCGCCCTGACCGGAATTCCTTCGTTTCCCAGCTGTGTTGACCAGAACTGGTTTGTCGAGCGCGGCGTTCGTCATCACATGCGGCCTCATGGACACGGGAAGGATGCCCTTCGGGAGGAATCGCTCCTTTCGATTGAACAACTCAGCCTTCCGCAGTTACTCCGTTATGAAGACCGTAACAGCATGTGTTTTTCGATAGAGAGCCGTGTACCGTTCTGTTCAAAAGCAATTGCAGAGTTCGCTCTTTCACTTCCCGATCACTTTCTTTTGTCAAACGAAGGTGTGACAAAATCAGTTTTCAGGGAAGCGATGAAAGACCTCGTCCCACAGGTAATACTGAGGAGGGATAAAGTTGGATTTGCTACCCCTGCTCGCGATTGGCAGAAGTTGCTTCTCCCCTGGACGGAGAGGACTGCTTTGAATACTGAGCTTAATAATGTGCCCTTTTTAAAAAAGGACTCCTTAATGCAAATGTTGAAGACTTCTTCTCAGCAGAAGCAAGCTTCATGGCCAATAAATGCATGGCGGTGCTCAAATTTACTGTATTGGACGCAAGCTTTCGATGTTGATTGGAGTTGATATTTGGGTTGCGGGTGGGGTTGATACTTATGGATCAACGAGTATGAAAATTGTAATACTTACTGAAACTTTTGGTAAAAATATGAGTTATCTTGGTAGCATGCTGCCGAAATACCTTGTAAGGGGTGGGGCGGATGTGCATGTCCTGACACTGGAACTTTCTCCGTATTATTACATGAAGGATTACCAAGATACTTATTCTAAATTTAATAGACAAACAGATTTAATTGATTGTCCGGTTGAGGTGTATGACGGATATACCATCCATACTTTACCTCATAAGAAGTTGTTTGGTTATGTCTATATGAAGGGAGAATTGAAAAAGCTTAGAGAGCTTTCCCCAGATATTGTCTATTCGCTGACAGCAATAGGCTGGCTGCCACTGATCGCAGCGCTTGCCCGACCAATTATCGGTTATAAACTGTTTACCGGTAGTCATACTACGGCCAGCACATTCCCAATGGCACATAAAAAGATACCCATCTGGAATAAGGAACGCCTCAAATGCTTTTTTATGCGCTTTATTCCAGGACGAATAGTAAGTTTAGCGAGCGAAAAGTGTTATGGTCCGACAAAAGACTGCGCTGAAATTGCTTGGCGTTTTTTTGGTGTCCAACGAAGGAAGGTGGAAGTACTCCACCTTGGTGTTGACACGGATTATTTTTTTCCGGTCAATTCTAGTATTCTTTTAAACGAACGCATGCGTCTGAGGAGTGAACTTGGCTTTTGTAAGGACGAAATTGTTTGCGTTTACAGTGGCAAGATGACCGAGGTGAAAAATGCCGTTATTCTTGCCAAGGCAATCGATCGTCTGCGATCGGAAGGGTATCCGTATCGGGGATTATTTATCGGCGACGGAGTGCAAAAAGAGGAAATAGCACGACACGATTCATGTGTCGTACTTGATTTTATGCCGTATCAAAGCCTTGCCAGATATTACCGTGCAGCGGATATCGGTGTCTGGCCTACGAACGAGAGCACATCAACTCTCGACGCTGCTGCATGTGGACTTCCTCTGGTTGTCAGCGATGGAATAGTTTATCGGGAGCACGTCGAAGGTAATGGTCTTGTGTGTAAGATGAATAACCTTGAGGACTTGGTTAATACTTTACACGCGTATCTCGATCCGAAAACAAGGAAACAGCTTGGCGATGCGGGAGCGCTTAAAATGGCTCGTCATTTTAGCTGGGAATCGGTAGCTAAGCGCAGGCTCGGAGATTTTGGGGTTGCTCTCAACTCCCGGAAACATATAGATAGTGTACGCGATCAAACGAGGGGATGATGCTGGTAAATTGCAATAAAGTGATGCTGAACCTTGGCTGTGGTGTCCGGACCCATGCTGACTGGATCAACATTGATTGGTCATTGAAGCTCAGGCTGTCTAACATCCCGGTATTGCGCGGATTCGTCGATTGTCCATCCGGAATCATGATTCATGATCTGAGAAAGGGAATTCCTTTTGGTGATACAGCTGCCGACGTTGTCTATGCATCGCATGTTCTGGAACATCTGCATAAGAATCATGCGGGCTCGTTTTTACGAGAAATTCATCGGGTACTGAAACCGGGAGGGACTGTAAGGATCGTCGTTCCTGATCTTGAAGCCGCGGTCAGAAAATATCTTGATGCCTTGATGGCTGTCCGTGACGGGAATACCGATCAGGAGAGTATCGATCGGTATGAATGGGCAACCATTTTTCTCCTCGACCAGATGGTGCGGACTACACCCGGAGGAGAGATGTCCCGGTGGATACGGGAAAAACAGAATTCCACTGTTGTTGGCTCATTTGAGGGAACTCTACAGGAAATCGCGAAATCTATCTCATCAGGTTGCGAGCGGAGTGGTTTCAAACAGCGACTTAGTGCACTGCTTCGACCGGAGAATCCCGACTCTACTGGCGAATTGCATCGGTGGATGTATGACGTTTTTTCCCTTCAACAGCTTCTGCAATCCAATGGTTTCAGTGACGTAAAGAGAGTGTCGCATCTTGAAAGTCGCATCGAGGGCTGGATGAACTACCATCTCGATAACAACAACGATTCAACACCTCATCAGCCTGACTCGATATGGATGGAAGGGACCAAGGGAGACAGTGCTTTTCGCGGGATAAAGGAAACCGGATTATGATAAATATCCTTCATCTCAGCTCGTATGATTATGGAGGGGCCGGGAAAGCTGCCTATCGACTCCATAATAACCTTCGCTCGGCCGGATTCCGGTCGAAGATGGCGGTCTCCCAGAAACGGGCATTGGATGATGATGTCTTCGAAGCGGGCGACTCGAGACCTCTTTCCCGTTTTGCGACACTCATGTCCAGGGCCAGGTCAAAGTATTTTTCGAACCAGGACTATTTTTTTCAAGATCAGTCCAGGTCTACTTTGAAGTCAGCGGACGAGTTCGTGCGGTCGATTGATTTCAAGCCCGATGCAATCATCGTTCACTGGGTATCGAATTTTGTTTCAACCGACGACATCAGAGCATTGAGCGTGACTTATCGCGCCCCTGTTGTTTGGTATCTGCTGGATATGGCGCCCATTACCGGTGGATGCCATTACGCCTGGGACTGCACCGGTTATTTCCGTAAATGCGGGCGGTGTCCAGCTTTAAACTCAAACAATGAGAATGATCACTCTCACAGGATCTGGCAGAGAAAGCACCTGGCTCTGCAAGGGATCGATCTAACTGTTGCTGCTGGTAGTGGCTGGCTTGAGCGTCAGGCCGAAAGATCCTCTCTCTTTCATGACAGGCCGATCCGCAAAATACTTCTTTCCGTTGATCCAGAGATTTTCTGTCCTGTACCGAAATTTGCCTCGCGACAAAGGCTTGGGCTTCCCGAAGACAAGAAGATCATTTTTTTTGGTAATCAGGGACTGAGACTGAAACGAAAGGGAATGTCTTATCTCGTTGAGTCACTCCGTATATTGGCTGATAACCCCGAATTCGACAAAGATCGTGTCCTGATCGCGGTTGCAGGAGAGCTTCCCTGGGATTTCGACCTTCCATTGGAGTTTCGGAGCCTCGGTTTTCTCGGAACGGATGAATTGCTCGCATTAGCCTACCAGGCAGCCGATGTTTTTGTGTGTCCCTCAGTCGAGGATTCTGGTCCAATGATGATCAACGAATCGATCATGTGTGGAACTCCTGTTGTATCATTTGATATGGGGGTCGCTCCCGATCTGGTACTTACCGGCAAAACAGGTTTTCGCGCAAAGCTGAAAGACAGTGAAGACCTTGCTTACGGTATTAATTCAATTCTCGAATTGGCACCGGACGATGCCTCCAGGGTATCGAAGGAATGCCGCGACCTCGGAATGGAAGTTTGCCACCCGGACCGTCAGGTTGAAGGTTTTTCGGAACTTCTCCAGAGCAAAGAACTCTTCAATGGGTAACCGGGGAATGGACTATTACCAACTTCTGGATTGGGATTCAGGATTCTTCGGTTTCGCGGTAGCCCGGATAATCCCGGACAAACTTAGCTTTGATGGACTTGAAGAAACCTTGAATCATATGCAGCAAGTAAATATTTCGCTGGCGTACTGGGCGTCGAGTCCGGATGACGCCGAATCGCAGGAGGCGGCCAGTTCCTGCGGCGGAGTTCTGGTGGACCGGAAGGTGACCTATGTGATCGATGAAGAAGGGATGCGCACAGGAACACTTTCATCAGAATCTAGTGCAGTTGTGGAAGAATATTCGGAGCTTCAGCCGAACACGGAGTTGGTAAATCTGGCGATACAGGCGGGTATCTATTCACGATTTAAGACTGATCCCAGAATACCTGCGGAAAGATTCTTTGAACTCTACACATTGTGGATCCAGAACTCAGTCACCATGAAGATCGCTGATGCCGTACTGGTGGCACGAAACGAAGGCAAAGTTGTCGGAATGGTGACCGTTGGCCGGAAAGGCGAGCGTGCTGACATCGGGCTGATAGCCGTGGATGGAGCGATGCGGGGGAGAAATCTTGGATACTCACTGGTTCGCGCGGCACAGAAATGGGCGCTGTGGAAAGGATTTACCGCCGCGCAGGTCGTCACCCAGGAAGAAAACGTATCAGCATGCCGGCTGTATGAGAAATGCGGCTACCGTAACGACAAAATTGAGAATATTTACCATTTCTGGTTATGACTATGAGAATACCCTTTAACAAGCCATACTTTACCGGGATGGAAACGGAGTATATCAAAGACGCTGTCGCTTCCGGAAAGATTTCAGGAGACGGAATTTTTACCAGAAAGTGTCAGCAGTTTTTCGAGGAACGCTACGGGTTCGTAAAAACATTGTTGACCTCATCCTGTACGGATGCGCTGGAAATGGCGGCAATTCTTTGCAATATCGAACCAGGTGACGAGGTAATCGCACCGAGTTATACCTTTGTCTCCACGGTGAATGCTTTTGTCCTGAGAGGTGCGAAGATTGTTTTTGCCGATAGCGAAGCGTCAACTCCCAACATTGATGTCTCTTCACTGGAATCATTGGTAACAGACAGAACGAAGGTCATCGTTCCTGTCCATTATGCCGGGATGGCATGCGACATGGATGTTATTCTGGCCTTGGCCGGGAAATGCAATCTTCTGGTTGTCGAAGATGCGGCTCAAGCGGTTGACTCCTATTACAAAGGCAAACCTCTCGGATCTCTCGGACATTTTGCCGCTTTTTCTTTTCATGAGACGAAAAACGTCATCACGGGAGAGGGGGGCATGTTTGTTGTCAGTGATCCACGCTTCGAAAAGCGCTCTGAAATCATACGGGAAAAGGGTACAAACAGATCGGCTTTTTTCAGGGGCGAGGTTGACAAATACGGCTGGGTTGACATTGGCTCATCATTTTTACCGTCAGATATTATTGCTGCTTTTCTATACGCTCAGCTTGAGCATATCGATGAAATACAGCAAAGGCGGAAATCCATATGGAACCAATACTTCGAAGGCTTGAGGGTACTGGAGAAGAGAGGTGATGTTCAACTGCCCTCTGTGCCCGTGTACGCAACGAACAATGCCCACATGTTCTATCTCTTGTGCCGCAATCTTAACGAAAGAAGCAGGCTGATCGAGCACTTGAAAGCAGAGGGTATCCTGGCGGTTTTTCATTATCTGTCTCTTCATAAAAGTCCGTTTTACGAAAACAAGCACGATAGCAGGGATCTTCCAAATGCAGACAGGTATAGTGAATGTCTTGTCAGATTGCCCATGTTCTATGAACTAACCGATGCCACTGTCGAGGAAATAATACTTAGTATCCACAGGTTTTTTGGTTTGAGATGAATATTCTTATAATTTGTCAGTGGTTTCCTCCTGAAGTTGCTCCAATCGGCGTCATGCTCATGGAACTTGCTGAGGATTTGGCGAAAAACGGCAATTCCGTAACGGTCATTACCGGTTTTCCCAATCATCCTTCTGGCCAGGTCTTTAAGGGGTACCGGAAGAGCCTGTCCACGAGTGAGATTGTTAACGGCATCAGGGTGGTTCGCTGTTACTTGTATACATCTCCAAAAAAGACTTTTTTTCGGAGAGTAGTAAATTATCTCACATTCGCAGTGTCTTCCTTCGGTGCCGCAATGATGTTGCGGCGTCAAGATCTCCTTTTCATGGTCTCTCCCCCGCTCACGAACGGGCTGATGGCTCTTTTTCTCCGGCACATCAAAGGGATACGCTACATCTTCAATGTCCAGGATATTTTTCCCGATGTAGCCATTTCAACCGGCGTCATCAGGAACGGGTTCCTGATCAGATTTTTGAAAAGTCTGGAATTGCTCATATATCATGGTGCCGAAAGGATAGCAGTGATTTCGGAAGGATTCAGGGGAAATCTCCTTGCAAAGGGCGTTTCCGATGCAAAAATCAGGGTCATCGACAACTGGATTGATACGGGTGAAATCGTTCCGATGCCGCGTGATAATGAATTTGCGAGAGCTCACGGCCTCCCGGGAAAATTCGTCGTGCTTTATTCAGGAACAATAGGCATGATATCCGGGGCCAAAATTCTTATCGAATGTGCTGAAAAACTGAAAGACAGAAAAGATATTTTGTTCCTCTTTGTTGGAGAAGGAGTCGTGAAGACGGAAATTGAAGAAAAAGCGAGGGCAACGGGACTGGATTCCATCAGGTTTCTCCCGTTCCAGCCGCGAAATATACTTTCGCAAGTCCAGTCATCTGCTGACGTCTCTGTTGTTACCCTGTTACATAGGAAGGGAAACAGCTCTGTTCCCAGTAAAATTCTTGGTTATATGGCTGCCGCCCGACCGGTGATTGCAAGTGTGGATCCGGATAGCGATACGAGCAGACTAATTGAAAGGGCCGGTTGTGGTATCTGCGTGAATGCCGAGGATGCACCGGCCTTAACCGAAGCTATAGAAACCCTCTATAACGATCGGGAAAAAGCTGCCCTCCTCGGTCGCCAGGGGCGCGAGTTTCTAGTAGCCCAGTGCAATCGCAAAGTTATAACTTCAAAGTATGAATCACTATTTTCCGAATGTTGCGAGAGACGCCCGAAATGATACGACGCATGCAGAAAGAGGATGTTCCGAAAGTCATCGCTGTCCATCTGGCGAGTTTTTCAGGTTTTTTTCTGAGTTTTCTCGGTCCTCGTTTTCTGCTGCTCTATTATGCGGGGATCTGCGCGGCTTCCGAGGGGATTGCTTTTGTCTACCTGGACCCGGCAGGCGAGCCGGCAGGGTTCGTGGCCGGCACAGCAAACCCTCGCGGGTTCTACTCACGACTCCTCAAGCGGGACTGGCTGCGTTTTTCGTTTGCATCATTGGGGGCGATCTGTCGCAAGCCCAATACGATTCGCAGAATAGCCCGTGCTTTTTTCCATCCTTCCGAGAATCCGGTTGGCAAAGACGTTGCCGGGCTCTTCTCAATTGGGGTGTTGCCCGAAGTGCAGGGGGGCGGGGCAGGAAAACAGCTTGTGTCCCGGTTTCTCGAAGAAGCGAGTGCGCGTGGATGTACGCGGGTATTTCTCACGACCGACCGCGACAACAATGAAAGCGTAAATACGTTCTATCAAAGGCTCGGTTTTTTCATCGGGCGGCAGTATGAAACCCCGGAAGGGCGTAGAATGAACGAATACTGGATCGAAATATAATGCCGAAAGAGGTGTAGGACTATGCAAGAATTTCTACCATTTGCATTGCCTGATATTGGCGAGGAGGAGATTGCCGAGGTTATCGACTCACTCCGCTCCGGCTGGTTGACAACCGGAATAAAAACAAAACGTTTCGAGGAGGAGTTTGCCGCTTTTATTGGTGAGGGTGTTGAGGCGGTTGCCGTGAATTCCGCTACTGCAGGTCTTCATCTTGCTCTTGAAGCGCTGGGGGTTGGTCCCGGGGACGAGGTCATTACCACTCCCTATACCTTTACCGCTACTGCTGAAGTTGTTCGTTACCTTGGTGCCGATCCGGTTTTCGTTGATATTGATACAACCACTTTCAACATCGATTCGCAGAAGGTAGAGCAGGCCGTTTCACCACGCACCAAGGCGATCATACCGGTTCATTTTGCCGGTTTGGCGTGCGATATGTCAGCGCTGCACGCAATTGCGCGAAAGCATTGTTTGAGTGTCATCGAGGATGCGGCCCATGCACTGCCGACTACATCTGGCAAAAAGCTTGTAGGGACCCTTGGCAGTGATGCAACGGTCTACAGCTTTTATGCCACCAAGACAATCACTACGGGAGAGGGGGGGATGGTAGTAACACCAAATTCGGAACTCGCAAGACGTTGCCGGGTCATGAGACTGCATGGCATAAGCCGTGACGCCTTTGACCGCTATACCTCCAACAAGCCGGCCTGGCATTATGAAGTCGTAGCACCGGGATACAAATACAACATGACCGATGTTGCCGCTTCCATCGGTCTGCATCAACTGAAAAAAGTCTGGAAGTTCAGAGAACAGCGTGCCGGGATGGCAGCCCGCTACGATGAAGCATTCTCCAATCTACCGTTGATTCTGCCTCCCAGGGCTCCCGGAAATGATGTTCATGCCTGGCACCTGTATGTCATCCGAATTTTGCCGGAAGCAAAAATTAGCCGAGACCGATTTATTGAGATGATGTCCGAAAAAGGGATCGGCTGCAGCGTTCACTTTATTCCATTGCACCTGCAACCTTATTGGCGCGACCGTTACCGTCTCAAGCCGGAGGATTTTCCCGGCTCATTGAAATCTTACGAGGCCGCAGTCAGCCTGCCGCTGTACACCAAAATGGGCTTTCACAATCAGGATCGAGTTATCAGAGCAGTCCGGGAGATTTTGGGTGATTGCAAAAAGATTGCTTGACCTGATAGGTGCGGGGATTGGCATGGCCATTCTAACTCCGCTCTTTATCGTTATATCGGTTCTTATCAAGCTCGATAGTTCCGGTCCCATCTTCTTTCGCCAGACTCGCGTTGGAGTAAACTTTGTTCCATTTCGTATTTACAAGTTCCGGACTATGGTGACTGGCGCTGAGAAGTTGGGAGCGCAGGTCAGTAGCGGGGACGACCCCAGGATAACGAAGATCGGACTGATCCTAAGAAAGTATAAGATTGATGAATTACCGCAGCTTATCAATGTGCTGGCGGGAGACATGAGCCTGGTGGGCCCCCGGCCGGAAGTTCCACGGTATGTTGAGGTGTTCAGAGAGGATTACGTAGATATTTTGAAAGTTAAGCCAGGGATTACCGATTTTGCTGCGTTGGAGTACAAAAACGAGAACGATCTTCTGAAAGGATTGGCCAATCCGGAAGCGAAATATCTTTCTGAAATTTTACCTGAGAAAATAAGATATTATCGAAGGTATATTGATGAACAATGCCTTGTTACGGATTTGAAGCTTATTTTTAAGACGATTTGGATGGTCGTCCGGTAACAACTGAATAAGGAGTCATACCTGCAAAACTCAAAATCACACTTCAGATCACTTGAATATCAGGTTCCCATAATCGATTCAGGGCTTCTCGATGCACCGTAGTTTCGCTTTTTCAGAGGCTTTCAAGTATACGTTGAACACAAAAGGCATCCCGATTTCAGGATGCCTTTTGTGTTACGCGAAAGGAACGAGCTTCTTCTTTTTATGCCCTACGGACCCGAAATATAGGTGTAGTCGTTGAAGATCCATGTTCCGTTGAACTGCGAGAAGAGGCGTACATTGACGGTGCTGCCATTCGCCGGGAATCCGGTGATGGTTGCCGTTGTGCTCGGGCTGGCATTAGTGGCGGCAATGTCGGAAGCGCCAGGGGTCGTTCCGACAAAGACCTGGTAGATGGTGGCGCCGGTATTGGTCCAGGTGAAGGTCTGGGTCGATCCGGCGAGGGTCGTTGCGGGCACCGGGGAAACCAAGACTGCCGGAGCAGGGACGGGCGGTGTTCCTGCTGATGTGTAGGTATAGTCGTTAAAATACCATGTTGTGCCGTACCGCGAGTAGAGCCTAACGAAAACTGGACTACTGTTGGTAGGAAGCCCGGTAATTTTTTCGGATGTTGCGGTGCTTGCATTAGTGATAGCAATGTTGGACAGGCCGGGAGATGTGCCAATAAATAGCTGGAAGAGATTGGCTCCGGCAACGTTCCAGGTGAACGTCTGGCTGGCACCTGCCAAGGTCGAAGCAGCTACCGGAGATATCATGGTGGCCGGGGTTGGGGTGCCTGATGCCGTGTAGGTATAGTCGTTAAAGTACCATGTACCGCCGAATTGTGAGTAGAGGCGCACATAGATAGTTATGCCATTTGTGGGAATGCCGGTGATTGTGGCTGAGGTGCTGGTGCTGGCATTTGTTATGGCAATATCGGATAGACCAGGTGCGGTGCCGACAAAGAGCTGGTAGATGCTGGCACCAGTATTGGTCCATGTGAAAGTCTGGCTCACTCCAGTTAGGACAGAAGCATTTACAGGTGCAGTCATGGTTGATTTGGCACCAACATTTATGGTTACGGTCGCAGCATTAGACATTACCTGAGAAACGGAGTTGTCCTTGACTGTGTAGTTGAATGTATAACTCCCTGGGGAAGCTGGTGCAGTGTACGTAACAGTGCCATCACCGTTGGCTGCAGCAGTGCCGCCGGTCGGAGCTGAAACCGTAAGTGTTGCCGGATTGAGTGTTGCGGGTGCTGTTGCCGTATCGTTGGCGAGAACGGCAATGACTGATGATGCACCAGCAAAAGCTGTTGCCGTATCATTGTTAGCCACAGGAGCGGGTGACACAATGGTAATGGTTACCGTCCCGGCATTGGAAACCGACCCGAAGTTATTTGCGACTGTATAGGTAAAGGTCACAGAACCGGCGAAACCCGCAGCTGGTGTATAGGTGATGGTGCCTGCCGGGAGATTGACCACAGCTGTTCCACTGGCAGGGTTGGATGCAATTGTTACGGTTGTTGGATCGATAGTTCCGAATACCGGTATATCGTTGGCAAGCACGTTGATAACGACAGGTACACCTGTAGCTGTTGTTGCTGCATCTTCATCCGCAATCGGTGGGAAGAGGTTGAGCGCAGGAACCGCTGTAATTGGAGGTAAACCAACATTAGCTGGAGCAGCGAAGCCCAGATTACCGGTCATGTTGCCGGCAGCATCCACGAATGCAAACATTTGGTTCGGAGTAGGTATCACAGTTCCGGTAAAGCCGAAGGCGCCAGCAATTACTCGCGGATCGATTCCTTCGTACGGAAAGGGTGTCAGTGGTTGAGGTGCACCTTCACAAACACCAACACAGCCGTTCGGTGAGAGCCGACGGTCCCTGAGCCAAGGTGTTCCCATGAATTGGTACGGGAATGCGCACATGCCGAGATTGATGTCCTCAAAGGCGCCGTATGCGAGTACGGTCGGCAGCTTGTACTGTCCACTCTGTGCTGGTCTGCCGTGAATATCAAGTGCTTGACCTGTTGCCACGTGCTGGCGAATTGAGCGAGCCATCACTTCCCGGAAAGCAGGGACCATGAGATTGAAGTTGTCTACGGAGTCTGCTCCAGCTCCTGCCGTTGCAGATGTACAGAATGTGGTGATATCGATAATGTTATGGTTAAGATCCCTGATTACCGGATTGCCGGTAAACTTTTTGGGATCAAAAGAGACACCCTGTCTAAGAGCTATACACGGTTCATTGCCGAGCAGCTTGGCAAGTGGCATGAAGTCAAACCGGATCTGGGAATCGAAAACCCCGGTATTTCCGTTGACGGCCACCGCACCCTGTTGTTTGTTGAATTGGGTCGTATAAATCGGTCGCTCATGCGGTGAGTTAGTTGTTGGGTCATAGTGAATTGAAAAATAGTCAATCTCAGTACCACGCAAGGACGAGTTGGTCAGAAACCTGCCTCGGACCCTGCCTGCCGGGTATGCAGCGCCGTCCCAACCGGCTTCGTTGATGATCAGGTAGTCAGGCTGGGTTAAATCGGCCAGGCCGGTATTCGGGTCGAGTGTGCGGGTGGTCAGATCGACAAAAACCCGTACAGACGAGGCTGAGAGAAAGGTTACTCCCCCGATTGTTTCAAATGCGCCGTCGGCTTTAACGCTGTCGCCTAGTTGCAACGGCGCAAAACGGCGAGAATCAGCGGCAACGATCGGAACTGGATTGGTGAGGAGTGTGTTGGCTGCTGGTGCTGGACGATTGGTGGCAGGGCAGTTTACATCACCCACTCCGCCGGGGGTAACAGGTATACATGCCGGGTAGCCGGTTATGAAGGCAAAGGTATAGTTGTCCGGATCAATTTTAAAACGAGTATCCGGGCTGCAGTTTACCGTGTTGCCGGCGACACAGCCGGGCCCCTGTTGAACCGTGTGACGTCCACCTGCCGATGGGAGCGGGCCAACTGGTGGGTCATTCACTCTGACCATTACACCGGTAGTCGGGTCGTTTAAGATGCCGTCCAAGCGAAAGTAACCATTGGTGTAATCGATATAGGTAATATCACCAGAGACCGATTCCAGTGCTTTGAAGATGTCCACCTGTCCGGCAATTACATTGCCGCTGGCGACCCGGTTGGCAAGGATGCTAACCTGTGCTCCTGTTGCGGTGGCATTACATTTGTCACTCTTGGCGAGACCGGTTTCACCGGTAGCCAGACAAGCAGGCGGGGCGTTGGCGTAGAGTTGTTGAAGTGATTGATAGTCATTGGGGAGGTTGATGAGCAGGTTGGCGGGAAGAATTACTATTTGCCCGCCAACGGTCATGGTGCCCCCCGACCAAGTATTGCCAGGAGTGGTGATAGTGATCGCCTCAATCTCGCCGGTGATTGGTGTTGCGGTCTCTACGGGTACTGCCAGTGAGGTGGAAACCCAAGTAGATAACAGCATAAGTGCCGCCAACAATTGCAGCGGAATTCTACGTATGTTTGCAAAAGATACTCTTTTGTCTTTTCGCATGGTTTTACTCCTATCTAAAAAGTGGCCTGAATTCATAAGTCTGCAAGTCCGTTACGTAGAATCTATGTCCTTGTCTTGCGAGTAAGTTGCTCAACCATTTGTCACCAAGTGCGACACAAGCAAGCCGGAGCTTGACTGAATATCTGCTGCAACGAGAGCCTGTTGGCAGGCAGATCGATCAACAGGTTTTTAAGGAGGATGGCCTGGGTACCCCCAACGATCATAACCCCACCGGAATAGGCATTGGCCGGTGTGTTCAGGGTCAGATGTTCGATCTCTCCAGTGATCTTCGCCGCAGTCGGTGCTGCCCCGACTGCGTTGCTCATGAGCAGAACAAACATGAGCATGAAGAGCGAAATAAACGATTTGCTTTTCATAAAACCTCCTGTATTCAGTCTTTGTAGGCTTTTTGCTTACAGTATTCTTGACTGTTTGTGTACATGAACCGTGCCAATGTATTTGGAATATTATTTGTCAATAATTATAGTGTGTTGCCGTTGACACTGTAGATAGTATCTGTAAGTTGATTGGTTCATATTTCATATGAAAATATGGTTACAAGTATAACTAATAGATATTTAAGGGTATTTTGTTTGTTATTGTTTCGGGGTTGCCAAAATAGTTGCATGGCTAGCGGTCGCTGTAATGGAAGCTTTGTTCGGTTTTTTTATGCACTTGCAAAAGAGTGGGTTGACTACTCAACACCATTGCTTAGTGGTCTATTGAGAACAACGTGTCATAGTGTATAGAATGTCAAGTAGTCAGGTTTTTGTATATGCTGGATATCTGCACAAAAGGCATCCCGAAATTGGGATGCCTTTTGTGTTACACAATAGCACTTACTTTATTGACGCAAACTATGGCCCTGAAATGTACGTATAATCGTTGAATTGCCAAGCTCCATTGATCATTGAAAATAGACGGACATTTACCGTGCTACCATTAGCGGGGAACCCGGAAAGGGTAACTGTGG
>JACAAY010000073.1 GCA_013377095.1 Desulfuromonadales bacterium | reverse complement strand
TGGGAACCTACCAGAGCTGGAGGGAACCCACAAATTCTGCTGAAGAACCATTTATAAGAACCAGTACTGTATGACATAACTGTCAATAAATGAACAATCAGACGGCGACACTCTGAAATTTTGAGGTCGCCGTTTTTCTTTGAATATCTCTTGACAGATATGAGTAAATTCCTTATTGGTAGTCATATGACTACCTTTGCTCTAAAACCTCAAAATGAGCTCACTCCGCGCCAGCGACAGGTGCTGCAGTTCATCACCTCTTTCGCAGGCAGTCACGGTTATCCGCCCAGCCAGCGCGAAATAGCTGGCCACCTGAACGTATCCGGAACGTTACCGGTTATGAAGCATCTGGATGCTCTGGAGCGGAAGGGCCACCTCAGAAGGGAAAACGTGAACCGGGGGATTGTTCTGGCAACACCGGATAGTCGTTCAACTTCACTGCCGATTGTCGGTACTGTCCGTGCCGGACAGCTTTCAACCGCTATTGAAGATGTTCAGGGGTACTTTTCAGTTGATCAGATGGCAGTCAAGGGAGCCGACTGCTTCTTCTTAAAAGTCAGTGGTGACTCCATGATCAATGCCGGTATTTTAGATGGTGATCTTGCCCTCGTACGTCCGCAGCCGACCGCTCATAACAAGGACATAGTGGTTGCCATGGTTGATGGCGAGGCGACGGTAAAGTGGTTCTATAGGGAGCCTGACCATATTCGCCTGCAGCCGGCGAATGCTCATATGGATCCAATACTCATCTATCCGGAAGATGGTGAAGTGACGATAGTCGGTAAGGTGATAGGTATTTACCGCAGCATGTAGCATTTGCTGATAACAGAAACACTACATATTCAATAACTACAGGAGATTTCAAGATGGAACCAATTACCTTGTGTGGGCTAGTAATTGTCATGTTCGGATTATGGGTGGAATTGGAACCGGCAGTAAGGGCAGTTGGTAAAAAGATCCGCAAAAGTAAGTTTTTTGCAAATGGTGTTTCAAATTCGACATTTCAGAAGCCTGTCTATGTGGGCAGGATGCCGATATGTCTAGCCAAGGCTTTTAATTGATGACGAAAATGCGCCTCTAGCCTGGAAATATAAGAGTGTGCAGTACATGCTCGGTGAGGTCTCGGTAACCGATAGGATGAGATTCTTTGCCAACGTTACGTGTGAAAAGTTGAGGTAAGTTTTCGACCTTATTGAGGCCGCGTCCCACCTGAACCTTGCTACAATGTTGCTCCGAACCAACAGGTTCCGGCGATTCGTTGAACCAGAATGACTCTCAAAAAAGTTTACGTCATGATCTTTTAGGATCAGTTTGCCGATTGGTGGGCACGGGTGCAGGACTGGCGCCAGAAACGGGGTGTTTGCACCTTCATGAAGTGGTTCGGACTGAAATGACTCCGGCGGTGGAAGATCTGATGGGCGATGTGCTGATCGACGATTTGTAAGCCGGGATGGGGGGCTATTCAGAAAAGACTCTGAGTTTTGTTGGTCCAATAGATATCAGGTCATTTGGGACAAGCTGCTTCTTGGTAACCTTCTCGCCGTTAACCTTGGTGCCGTTTTTACTCTCCAGATCTTCAATTACCAGTTTATTCCCGTCTATTTTGAGCTCTGCATGTCTCCGTGAAATAAGGCGATCATCCAGTATTAAATCACAGTTTTTTCGTCCGATTGTACAGGGAAGCTTTACCGTAAAGCGTTCCCCCTGTAGAGCCCCTGACTCTACAATGAGTACGACATTCGGAAGCTTCGGTTTTTGCTGGGCAGCCTTGATATCTGTCTCGCCACTCTCCGCTGCGGGCACAGACGCTATCTCTGTATCTCCTCTACGTCTGTTTTTCAGATATCCTACGGTAAGAAGTGTATATAGCGAATCTTTGTCATACAGATTTAAGTCCTCTGCTATAGGTGTAACCATGTCACGGAAAATGAACGCCTGTATCACGTCTCCAGGTTGATGAAATGCGTAGAGCTGCATCTCTTCGTCGATAGTCATTCCTTCGGGCCGCTCGAACACCATATCGGAGTAATAGGCAAGAGCCCCTTTGCCATCCCTGAAGAAGAAAAAATTGATTTTTTTGTCCCGGCAAAGCGCGATCATCGCATTGGTGCCCGCCTCACCAATCTGCTGGACAATATATTCAATGTCGATTAAAGAGGTAGGAGCTTTGACGTCAGGCTCAGTCTGCAGAAAGAGCAGCATGCTTTTCAAAAGAACCGGGTCTGTCTCGCAGAGGGTGACTGTAATGTCTTTATCAGCTGATGACGCCAGATGCTTTCCAAACTCTTGGATAGAGTAACCGATCGGCTTGCAGTGTGAATAACGGCCGGCGGCATAGGGTGCGCCCTTAAAGAAAAAGAGAAAATGAAGGGAAGATCCAATGCCTGCAATCTTGAGGTATCCAGTAAACGGGGGTGAGCCAGTGTTGACCATATCCAGCAAACTGCGCAACAGTTCACGTGTATAAGGTTTTTCATCGCAGAGTACGTTCTGTTGGGGGAACTGGTAGTTGTTCATATGAATTGTTTATAGCAGACAGCTTCAAGGTAGTCAAATCCATGCGTATTGTTTTAATTCTGCCTTGACATCAACTTGTTAATATCATTGTTTTTCTGTCACAGATTTGCCCCTGAATTGCTTGTGATTCAAAACTGCTCTGCATATCTTCAATAATAGCTTTACCCCATAATAGCGAATTGATATAACTGATCACGAAGCTTTAACAGTTGGAGAAAGAGCTATGGTCAGCATCGCCTCTATTGACCTCTCACAATATATTGGTGCAAATATCGGCACGGTTACTCTGGTCAAATTATTGGGCCAGGGCGCTATGGGCGCCGTGTTTATCGGGTATCAGGCGACTCTCAAGCGCCAGGTTGCGGTTAAAATCCTCCCCAAATCAGTTGCGAGCAGCACAAGAGCCCAGCAGATGTTTCGCGATGAAGCTGAGACGGTAGGGATACTTAACCATCCGAATATCGTGCCCGTGTACGAGATGGGCGAGACCAGCGATTTCTTTTTTCAAGTTATGCAACTGGTTGTTGGTCATGATCTGAGAACGATCATCGGCAAGGCACGCAAACATCCGGTTCCGACCAAGCGAATCCTTCCCGTATTGGAAACAATCCAATATATATGCCAAATTCTTGATGCCCTTGGATATGCCCATGAAGAAGGTGTTTTTCATCAAGATATCAAACCGGCAAATATTCTCGTAGATGACCGTTTTAAACGTTCCCTTGTGGCCGATTTTGGCATAGCCCGGACTGTTTGGGCTGAATACAGCTCTAAACCGATGCTGGTCGGGACACCAGTGTACATGTCGCCCGAACAGGCTGCCTGCGCAGCAGTTGATGGCCGCACCGATATCTACTCCGTTGGTGTTATGCTCTTGGAGATGACAGCGGGTTTTCTGCCGATGCATAAAGAACCAGTTGCTGATTTGATCACACGCAAGAGAACCGAGCCGGATACTTTTTTTACAGCCAGACCATCAGAGATTAATCCCTCAATAAACAGTGAACTTGAGGCGATAATTTTCAAGGCAATTGCGGCAACCCCTGAAAAACGTTTTGCCGATTGCCTGGAGTTTAAAACTGTGCTTGAAGCGTATGTTCGTAATCGCGGGCTTGATTAGTATATTTGCTTGCTATTGGAGTTTGATTTAGACATGTCAGAACTTGCTATCGATTTAAAACAGGCATTACAGATTGCCAGGGCATTCAACCTGGCATTCAATAATGCATTTATGTATGGGGGAGGTCACCAGACCACCAAAGATAGCGCTGCAACCTTTTATTCAGTTTTGCTGCCAATGCTCGATATTGTAAGCATTATTACGGTAAGTGCCGAAAAAGACTCTATTTTTATTGAAAATCATTGCGTGGACAAGCTGGTTAGCGTTCAGCGCATTAACAATCGGTTCAAAAAGGCGGGAGTCCAGTCCATAAGCTTTGACAGGGATGTCTCTCTGGAAAGTTCTCTGGCATTGTTTTACGTAATGGGGTCGCTGTCTGATTTCCAGAGCGTAGATTTAATGTTGACGTACCTTAATAATGAGCGTGTTTCGGGCGTAAAAATCAACTATGTTGTGTATAAAAAAGTCACTCTTGACGAGGCTATCGTTACGAAAGAGGCACTTTCTGAAACTCAGTTGCTGAATAAGTTCGCCCTTGGAACAGAGGCGTATGTGCAGGCTGAACCGGGTAGAATCCTCAGGGAATTTTCGGAAATTTTGTCGCTGCGCAATTCCGCACAAGAAAATGAGGTTTCCGGAGCAGGAGGTGCTGATGCATCCAAATTATCTCAGGCCGATTATGATAATTTCATAACAACCCAAATAAAATCGATCAATACCCAACTCACTTCATCAGAGAAGTCCGAGGGTGGAGCCAGCCTTACTCCGGCTGAAATGCTTGAAACAATCTATAAGCTTAAGGAGAACGTTCTCGAAAATATCAAGCTTCAAATAGAAACAGGAAAACTGATTTCCACAAATGAGCTGAGTATAACCGAAATAAATCAGCTTAGTTACCAGGTTATTGTGCGACTGATCAAGGAAGAATACCGAAGCGACCGAAAGATTTCCGTTAAGAGGCTGGCTCAGATTATCCGGCGTATGCTGCCTGATATCAGAGAGCTGAAGTATCTGCTGCCCCAGCTTAAAGATGGTCTTTTTGCCGAAGGGATGTCCCCTTCCGATTATTTGACGCTTGTGAAGGAACTGAGCAGAGAGCTCGATAGTGATGGATTGATGCAGATTATGGTTGAGGCGTCGGACCAGATCGGGCTCACGTTGAACGAACTGATTGAAGGGATCAAGGCGGCGCCGGAAGAGGCGGCCAGGCTTATTGTTTTGGCTGCGGAAATAAAAAAAGGTGGCGTCAGGTCTGATGACCAACAAATGTCAGCAGTATTAAGCGATTATATCGAAAAGGTGAGTCGCGCCCTGGCCCTTCATTCACCCGAAGTCGCGTCCCGAGGCGGCGGTATGTTGCTGAAAGCTGTCGTTACGAGAATTGAACGCGAAATTCTTGCCCGGTTGAAATCACATAATGTCGACTCGACAACAGTCTCTGAAGTTGCCCAGAAGCTTGCAAATCAGTTTTCGGAAACCGTTTCAGTTTTGAAAGGCGATTGGGTTAAAAAGAACATCAACAGCTCTGATAATATGGATGATGAGGCCGTTCTTTCGATCATTGAACAGATTGCAGATCAGGGGCGAGAGGGTGATGGTGTTGCGGGTGAGATACGTTCAATACTGATTTCCAATGGCTACTCTGCTGAGAAAATAGACAACATCGTTAAAAAAGTACAACTTCGTGCCGCAGCAGCAGTAACTCATAAAATAGAAATCCCTGAAGGCGCATATAATGCTTCGACCATGTTCTTTTTTCTGAATCTGGAGATAAAACGCAATTTCCGCTATAATTCACCGTTTTCAACTATTCTAGTTTCATATGAGAAAGTCGTTGATCTGCGGACATACACAACAATTGGTTTAACTCCAGATATAATTATCCAGTTGACCAACCAGTCTTTGAAATTATTGAAAGATATGAAGAGGGATCTGGATGTAGCTGGTATATATACAATAAATAATATAAGTATTCCGTTTATTGTATTGCCAATGACAGATGTAATCGGAGCGCTTTTTGTGAAAAAGAGGATTGAAAAGGATTTTCCATGCCATGAATTTATAGTTAACGGCATTACGGTTCATATTGAACCAGTAATTACTGCTTCGAACTTTAATAAAAGACTCACCCCCGATAAAAACTCTTACTTGAAAGAATTATATCAGCTTCATTGTCAACCAAAACTACAATAACACTTTATGGTCTCCGCGCACGCCACACATCCCGGCCTTGTCCGTAAGAATAACGAAGACTACATCCGTACTGATGACAACCTTGGTATCTACCTTCTTGCCGACGGCATTGGTGGTCATAATGCAGGCGAAGTGGCAAGCGCCCTTGCCGTTGAAACAGCCTATGCGGTATTGCGTTCAAATATTGCACATACTGAGGTTGATGGTTATTTTGAGCTTATGGTCTATGCCATGCAAACCGCTCATTGGGAGATAAACACCAAAGCACTTACAAGCTTGTCGTTTACGAAAATGGGAACAACTCTGATTGTAGCGGTTTTGCGGGAGAACAAGGTGTATATCGCCCATTCTGGAGACAGTCGCTGCTATTTGTTTCAGAACGAAACCCATCCCCACCTTGACTCTTTATTTACTCCCCACGGGGCTCTAAAGAGAGAGGTGAATATATTACAGCGACTAACCCACGATCACACCGTGGGCGCACATCAGCTGGCAAGCGGCATTTCAATTGAACAGATCCCAAAGAAAAAATTTCATACGTTAACCCAGTCTGTAGGGTGTGGAGATCCACCATACCCCGATTTCACAATTGTTGAATTCAAACAGGGCGACATGCTCTTGATCTGTTCCGATGGCCTGACCGATATGCTGACTGACGCTGATATCGAAGCCATCCTTGCAAATGGAGACGCCAGTCTTGATACACTGGCCACAGATCTCATTGATGCTGCCAATTCAAACGGCGGCAGGGACAACATCTCCGTGGTACTGGTCACTTCGCCGTAATCCGAAACCACTGCAATTCTCACAGGAGAGCCCTGGTTATGAGCTTACTATAACAACGCTCTCAGCGCCCAACGATGATGCCTAAAATAAAAAACAGCAAGGCAGCACAGAGCACTCCCGGGGACAGGTCGAACCAGGCAGGTTCCGTAGCTCTGGTATATTCGATGGTTCGGGCGTGTTTCAGAATGGTGTCAACGATGCCATCCCCGCTGCGCTCATCGTGCGCTCGAAAGTAG
The DNA here is from genome assembly GCA_013377095.1 of Desulfuromonadales bacterium. Taxonomy (GTDB): domain Bacteria; phylum Desulfobacterota; class Desulfuromonadia; order Geobacterales; family Pseudopelobacteraceae; genus Pseudopelobacter. The sequence continues at coordinate 17,623 of JACAAY010000073.1, read as the reverse complement.
CTTCCTCCGGTAGTGGCTGAAATACCCTTCAAGGTATCCTGATCCAGTCGAGTCTTCAGATAGGCACCGTCTTCATCCTGGTAATAGCCCTCTATGGTTGTCCCCGCTGAATCTCTGATGGGGATCATAACAGCCTGCCCCATTCCGATGCCAACCGTGTGTATGTTGATTCCCTGTGCCGCGGCACGTTGTGCTGCTTCATGGATCGGAGCTGAATCTTCGCTGATATCTTCGCCATCTGAAATCAGGATGATGGTTTTGACGGTTTTGCGGGAACTCCCTTCGAACAGGGAAACACCGGTCGCAATCGCCTGGCTCAGGTCGCTGCCGGGAATGGTGATGGTGGCGTCATTGATGTGCTTGATGATGTACTGGCAGTAGCCGTAGTCGTTGGTCAGGGGCACAATGGAAACCCCCTTGCTGGCGAACATGAATATCCCGGTCCGTTCCCCCTTCAGAGCGCTGACGATGTTAAGGGCGCAGTATCTCGCGCGGTTCAGGCGGTTGGGTATGGCAAAGAGTTTTTTCCCCTCCTCGGGAAGCGTTTCATCCTCCGCCAACATGGATTTCGACACATCAATGCCGATGACCACATCGATGCCGCTGCGATTGAAGACGACCTTGTTGTATTGCAGCTTTGGTTCGGCCAGGGCACTGATCAGGGCCGTAAGGGCCAGACTTAAAAAAAACGTCGCCAAGGCATAGGGTACCTGCGGCTTTTTGGTGTGGGCAAACCTGTACAGCCAGTCGTTCGCTTTATTGAAGGAAAGAAACGAACAGCCCATGAAACAGGGGACGAGAAGCAGCAGCCAGAGATAGCTGCTCTGTTCCAGAGTCATGGCAAAGCCAGCCTTTTATTTTTTAACTCGTGTATCAATGGGTTCTCCGGGAGCATAGCCGCCGATTTCGGGTATCAGGGTTTCGAGGTTTTCTTTGAGCGCCTGGTTTTTTTCCATGTCTGTCGTTGAAACCTCATATTTCTGGACACTCCCCTCTCCGTTGAGCAGTTCAAAGTTCCAGCGGGGTATGTTTTTTTGCGCAGGGGGGAGACCGGCCTTGTCAACGGCTTCTATGGACGCCTTGTAGTCAGTCAGCGCCTCGCGCATGACTCCTTGCACCTTGTCCAGGTTTTGCTCGGTTTCGAGCATCACGAATGCGCTCAGGACTTTGGCCGAACCAGCCGCGTTGTAAACCTGCCAGAGAATTTCGGGGCGCAACGAGGCGCCATCCGCCAGCGTGGTCGCGCAGCGCTCGAGCATCCTGTCAAGCAGCGTTTTCAGTTGGGCTCCAAATGCACCGGTCTCGCTTTTGAGCTCGGCGTTGTTCCCGGCCCGCTGCAGGTATCGCATCAGTTCCAGGGCCATGCGCCATTGGCGCTGCACGATGCGCACCTGGATTTCGGGGAGCACCGGGGTGAGCTTTTTGTAGGCCTCTACTGCCATAGCGTCATCGACGATAGCATCCGCTTTGAGCAGTTCCTTACGCAGAAAAATGTCGCGATCTTCCCGTTCCGAGGCGATAAAGTACTGACGGGCGGCGTATACGCCCAACGGCGCCAGGGTCAGTGACAGAAGAACGATCAGGGCTAGGTGTATCCTGGTTTTCATTGTCATGGCTTAGATCTTTCTTGTGGCGGGGAGTACCCGCAAAAGGCAGTAGACAGCCAGCAAGCCGGCGGCCGCCAGGGCAAGCGGTTCCCGGGTATCCTTTTTCCGTTTCTCCATCTTCACCAGCAGCCTGTTTTTCTCCATCCTGTTGATATTGTCATAAACTGCGGTAATCTGGCCTTGGTCAAGTAAGCGGGGCATGTAAAAGATGCGCCCCGCGGAAGGGTCACCCGAGGGTTCCTCAAGGGCCTGGCGCACCTCATTGGATACATCCCCCCCCACGACGACGATATAGAGTTTGATCCCCAGTTTTCGTACCAGGCCGATCACATTGACGAAATTGAGCAACCCCTTGTCAACGTCCTCAGCGTTTTTGTTGGCCTCGATGCGCCCATCCGTAAAGAGAACGATGGCCATTCCCCTGCCAAACTGTATGTTTTTCAGTTTGGCGGGAATACTGACAGGGGTGTTGCTGCGCCCCATCAGCGAGTAGCGCAGATCGTTTATCTGCTCATAGGAAGGCTGACTCTCTTCTGGCAGAAACATGAAGAAAACGCACACCGCCAGCCAGGTGGCATATGAAGCATTGGTCTCCCCTCCCACGGTCAGATCCCTGAACAGGCTGGAATCGTTTTTTCTTCTGAGCAGTTCCAGTCTGCTCCTGAGAATTTTCCTGTCAAATGAGGGGGGGGCGATCAGTTGCGCTATGTTGGAAAACGCGATGATGCCGATCAGATCGTCCTGCCTGCGCATATCGATAAATGACGAGGCTCCTTCGAGAGCGACATCACCGAGGGTCAGGTTGCCGGCATCACCGCTGGATCGTCCCATGGATCCCGAGAGATCCTGGACCAGCATGATCCACTTGGATTCGGGATACGTTTTCTGCCAGTAACTGGAATACTGGACATTGGCGATGGCCAGCACGATCAGGAGCATGGCGGCGCCGGCCAGCAGATCAGGGCCATATGCTTTCAGCAGCCCGGGCCGCAGGTCCCGGCCGAGCGCCTCGACCCGGGAAAAGCCGGTTCTGACAGTGCGCTTTCGCGCCACGACGAGCAGCAGTGGTATCAACAGCACAAGCAACAATGCCCAGGGATACTGGATGTCCATGGGAACTTACCCCCGGCCCGCGTCGTTGTGGCTGTTCGGCTCTACGATGTTCTGAATGGCGCTGGTCAGCTGCTCAATATCCTGAAAATGCTCTGCTTCAAGGGTCACGCAGGTGTCGATGGCGGCAAAGATGTCACGCAGCTGATTGCCAGATTCGGCGGGAATCCGCTCGGCAAGCGTCTCCATAAACCGATGGCCCCCCCCCCCCTGATATTTCACATCGATACCGTAGTGCAGCAGCAGGTACTCACGCAAGAGAGCACCGACTTCACCCAGAAACTTCCAATGGGGAGTACTTGGGGTGGCATGCAGCTGTGCACGCAACAACTCGACCAGTTGAGCTTCCTTTTTACGTTCCTCCAGCCGGTCAGGATCTGCCCCGGTTGTGCGAAACAGGAGTAATGTCCAGACGGCGCACGCTGACAGTCCCACGCCACAGATGATGGCGAGCCAGAGATAGAGTCGCGGCTGTTGGTCCAGGGTGTCCTGATGCACAACCGGAGCAACGGGAACGGTCGGCACGATCAGACGGTATTCCGATCTGGCATCCGGTATGATTGAGGAAACCAAGAACAGGGCCGGCTCCGATTCAATTGAACGTACTCCCTTATCGGAGCAGGAGGGACAGGAATAGCCGATCTTGACAGGGGGGATGGTGTATTCTCCCGGGGCATAAAGCGTTATCCGGCCAGTGATAACAACCGGGCTCTTGGTGACCGCCCTGGCGTAATCGTAGGGGTCAAACACGCAATCAAAGAGCTCCTTTTGGAGCTCCGGCGGCCGCAGATTGAGCGTCGAGATTGAGCTTGGATCAATGTTGACCCGGTCGGTAAAGCTGATGGTGAGGGAAAACGGGACGCTGTCACCGATATTCCCCCCGTTCATAAAAAGGGAAAGCTTGACGCTGATCGACGGCTTGATTTCTACCAGATGGGGCGTCACCTTGAGTACCCTGACATCTTCGGCCAGCAGGTTGATCGCCTTGAAAAAAGGGATCGACGCAACGTCAACAAGGTAGCGTTTTCCCTTTTCGTCGTTTTCATCGGCAACCACATGGGCCGCGCCGAGCAGAGTCGCGCGCCGGGCACTGTCTGTTCCAGTCTTCCACTCCAGCTCAAATTGATTGAAATACGCGAATGTCTTGTTGTTGATGACCAGGGCAGGGTGAACATACCTGATCGTTGCGTCCTGTTTCAAACGGCTGATCAGATTAGTGATATCCCCCGGTTTCACCCCCGGCCGCATCCTGAAAAAGCAGGCATCTTCGGCAAGGTTGGGATCGTGGAAGAACTCGCTGAGTTGCGGTAAGGACTTTATGATCGCCCTGGCCTTCTTGCGGATAAAGCCGTCATTGGCCAACGTGGCGGACGTGACATCGTCGATAGTGGAGCTGTAGTGCGGGTCAAAGACAACCGTCAGCCACTGTTTGCTGATCTCCGGCACGACTCTTGTTCCGTCGCGATAAAACCATACCGAGTCAAAGGAAAAGGGAACGGCCCTGGCCAAAGCTTCAGAAGCGCTATACGCCTGCATGGCAACAATCAGCAGGAGTAGTGCAACGTATGTAGTGAACCGGTATTTCATGGCATGCATATCCCGTATCTAGGAGCGTGAAGGAGACCCTTTCATAAAGGCATTGATTTTCTGTGCGAAATCGTCCGCCGGGCTGATGGTTAACAGCTCAATCCCCGCGTGGTTCAGTCGGCTCGAGGTAGCTTGCCGCATCTGGAGCATGCGTTCGTTGTAGGCCTTCCATTTGCCCAGATCCAGTGACACCGTCTTGCCGCTCTCAAAGTCATAGAGCGGTAAAATTCCTTTTGCATCGGGCGGCAGCTCTATTTCGCATTCCTCAAGCACCTGTATGGCTTTTACCTCATGCTTGCCGGTTCCCTGAACCGTGTGATGAAAGCTGTGGCTGAAATCAAGCGGATACATGAAATCGGACAGTATGAAGGTCAGGCTCTCCGGAACTTCATTGACGAGCTTGGTCAAAGCGACGCCCAGGTTTGTGGTGCTGCAGGCAACCGGTTCGGCATGGGCGATGGCATCCAGAATCTCCATAAAATGTGCTCTGCCCATGCGCGGCGGAATGTACTGAACAATATTGTCAGCAAAAAGGATCAGCCCGCAGCCGTCATTGCTCAGGATGGCGCTGTACGCCAGTGACACGGCAATCTGCGCCTGGAGCAGCTCCTTCCTGCCGAACTGCACCGACTTGCTGATGTCGTACAGGAGCATGACGTTGAAGTAGCTTTCGGCGAGATACTCCCGCACATAATATTTTCCGGTTTTTGCCTTTGCCTTCCAGTCGATGTTCTTGAACGGATCGGTGGGCTCAAGCTCACGGAGACCCCAGAACTCATACCCCAGTCCCTTGAAAATACTTTCCCAGTCGCCGGGCAATGGTGAGTGCACCCGGTGGTTGATGAATATTTCCAACAGCTCTTTTTTGGAAAGCAGGGTTTTTTCCGATTTGGCCATGGGCTTTAGTACGGCTGAACCATTTTCAGGATCTCCTGGACGAGCATGTCGGCGCTGATCTGCTGCGACAACGCGGAACTGTTGAGCAGTATGCGATGCCTGAGCACATGCACGGCGCAGGTGGTGACATCGTCAAAGTTGACGTAGTCACGCTGCTGACCAAAGGCAAATGATTTTGCCAGAGCCAACAGCGATTCGGATGCCCGGGGTGATGCCCCGAGCCTGATGTACTGATGGATATCCGCAACGTGCTCCTGGGAAGCATAGGTAGTGCGGGGGCGTGTGGCAATACAGATGTTCAGTATGTAGTTCATGACGTTCTTGCTCACCCGTACCCGGTCATGGATGAGCTGCTGGATGGCTGTTATGTCATCAAGTTTAAGAACCGTGTGTATGTCTGTTTTAAGCTGATCGAAGTTGGTGTTTTTCCTCCGGATGAGCTCAAACTCCTCATCCTTATGCGGATAGTCGACATCATATTTAACCATGAAGCGGTCAACCTGGGCTTCCGCCAAGGGATAGGTGCCGATCTGCTCAATGGGGTTCTGGGTGGCAAGTACCATGAACGGATGCGGGATGTCGTAGCGCATGCATTCGACGGTTACTTCCTTTTCCTGCATCGCCTGTAGCAGGGCGGATTGCACCTTGGGCGACGCCCGGTTTATCTCGTCAGCCAGGAAAATGTTACAGAAGACCGGGCCAAAATGGAATTCAAACTTCTCTTCCTTCTCATTCCACACCATGGTGCCGGTAATGTCGCTGGGCATCTTGTCTGGAGTGAACTGGAAGCGCTTGAAATTACCGCCGATCACCCGTGCAAACGTCTCAACCGCCAGGCTTTTTGCCAGCCCCGGCACCCCTTCCAGCAGGATATGTCCCTTGGAAAGCAGCGTGTGAATCATCAGGCTGATCATCTCTTCCTGGCCAATAACCACTTTGGCAATTTCAGCCTTTATCTGCCGAACATTGTCAGCGTACCGGTCAAAAAGTTCTGATGTGTCAGCGGCGGTTTGCATGCTGTCATCCATATGCATTCCCTCTACATATATTCGAACTGCTTTCTGTGTTTGACGATCAGATAGAGAAAGAACGGGCCGCCGAGCATCGATGTCAGGATCCCCACCTTCAGATCAACCGCCACGATCAGCCGTACAAAAAGGTCGGCGTAGATAATGAATACCGCGGCCAGCAGACCGGAAGAGAATATCAGTGAGCGGTTGTCAGGCCCCATAAGGCTGCGCATGATGTGCGGCGCAACCAGACCGACAAAGCCGATAACACCCGAGACGGCAATTGCGCCGCCGGTTTCGATGGAAGAAAAGAGCAGCAAACCGTTGCGGGCGCGCTTTATGTTGACACCCAGGTTTGCCGCGCTCTCTTCGCCGAGCATGAGCAGGTTCAGGTCCTTGGCAAAAAAGAGGGTTCCTAGCAGAGCAATAAAGGTGGTCGGAATGACTATGCTGACGTGCTCCCAGGAGCGGTTGTTAAGGTCTCCCATCAGCCAGTTCACGATGACCCGCCCCACATCGAACTCCCTGGTGCTGAGGGTGATGACAAAGGAGGTCAGGGCGCCGAACACCAGGTTGAGGGCAATGCCTGCCAGCAGGAGTGTTGAGACGGAAGTCCGTCCTCCTGAGGTTGCAATGGCAAACACTATCACCAGGGTCAGCAGGGAAAATACGATCGCCGCACAGGGGAGCGTTATGAGTGTGCCTGATGCCAGGCCAGTATAAATGGCCAGTACGGCGCCCAGCGCAGCTCCTGAATCGATGCCCATGACACCGGGGCTGGCCATGGGGTTTTTGAATATACCCTGCATGATCGTGCCTGCTCCGCCGAGGGAAAAGCCCACCAGCAGTGCAACCAGAAAACGCGGAAGCCGACCATCCCATACGATGGAAGCTTCAACCTCATTGATTGCGCCGGCATAGAACCCCAGTTTGGACAAAACGATCAGCAGCACATGGGAAACGGAAATCGACCAGGAGCCGGACGAGAGGGATATAACACCTCCTGCAACGATCAGGGCTATCAAGGCGAGAAATATGAATACGTCCTTTTTTATCATAGTGGGTTATCGTGATTGCCGATAGATAATGCCTGCCAGAAAATCGGCGCTCAGGAGCATGTACTGGGAAGAAGCCCGCAGATACACTCCGGGAACCTCATGGATGGAGCCGCTTTTGATGGCCTGGGCATGGGACAGCATCCGGTTTGACAGAAGCAGCTCTTTAAGCTTGCTGCGGCCGGGAACGATGATGACATCAGGGTTCCACTTGAGTACGGTTTCATAGTCGATCTGCGACCAGGATTTTACTCCCTGCTCGGCGCCCACATTGACGGCGCCGATTATGGCGCAGATGGAATTGAAGTTGGATGATGCACCGGGAACATAACCCCCCTCGTCATAGTACAGCACACGGAGCGGATGGACTCTCGGGGGAAGCTTGGCCCGCAACTCGCGGATCTTTCTGTCGATGAGCCTTACCAGGGCTGAGGCATTGCCCTCTTCACCGATAATGTTGCCCATGAGCAGGATCTGTTCTTTGACCGATTCTATTGTTCCAAAATAGCCAAGATCAAAGCTGGGGATCTTTGCTTGTTTGAGTTTTTCCTTAAAATCGGCACTGGAATAAAACACGGTAAAAACCAGGTCGGGCTGATAGCCGATGACCAGTTCCGTTTGCTTTGATTTGAATATCCGCCCCTGCTCGCGCACCCTGTCAGCGATGAAGCTTGAGTCCGGGTCAGCGGAAAGATCATTAAATGCAATCAATCGTTCGCGTGGGCAAATTGACCAGAGTATCTCCGCGATGCCCACAGCATGCGGTATTATCCGCAGCGGCTTTTTTTTGAGGGTTAAGGTTTTTGCTTCCTGCAGGAACCTGTCCGTCTTGAAATCATACACTGTAAAGGAATAGCGGATTTCCCGGGGCCAAGTCGTTTTGGTTTTTGCCGTGCCCCTGACAAGGCTCAGGTCGTTTCGCAACCTTTCCATGTCAAGGGGAGGCACTGCTTGCTGGAAGCTGCCCGCATATGAAAATGCGGTGCAGGCAATCAGACAGCAGCAGAGAACAATTCCTGAAAGTATCCGGTGGTAACTCATGGGGTACGTTATCCCTGAACCGGGATGTCTTCCCGGCTCCTCTCGCTCGAAATGCCTCCGCTTTTGCTCTCAGGCTTTATCAACACCCTTTGCGAAGTTCTCTTGTATAACCTGAATGGAGGTCTTTGGCGGCGATTAGCTACGGCATTTCGCTCGCTCCGACGCTTAGACGCCACATCTTTAGATTAATTGTAAAAATCGAGGAAGGTGGTGCCGTTGTGTCGGTATTCTCTTACATTTACCTGAAAGACCTGCCTGATGTTTTCCTCGGAAAATGCATCCTCCGGAGTGCCCGAAAAATACAGTTTACCCTGAGACAGTATGGATATTGTATCACACAACTTTCTCGCCAGGTTCAGGTCGTGAATGGTCACCAGTATGGTTTTACCCTGCTCCCTGAATTCGTATAAAAGATTGACAATCTCCAGAGTGTGCTTGACATCAAGTTCCGAGGTCGGCTCATCAAGCAGTATCAGAGACGCTTCCGTCGCAATAGCCCTGGCAATGATTGCCAATTGCCCCTCGCCGCCGGACAGTTCATTGATGTTCCTGTCTTTCAGGGCGGAGATATTGGTCTGCTGCAAGGCCCGCTCGATTATTTCACGGTCTTTGTTCCGCACACCTTCGAATCTTCCCAAGTGCGGGTGCCGCCCCATGGCAACGATGTCATATACCGATATGGGGAATCCGATGGTTGAGTTCTGCGGCACCAGGGTAACCAGCGCGCTCAACTCTTTTCTTGGAATTCCAAGATAGTCTTTACCGTTTATGACGATGGAACCGGACTGGGGTTCCCAGATCCTGCAGATATTCTTCAACAGGGTGGATTTGCCGGAACCGTTCGGTCCGATGATGCCATGAATCTTGCAAGGCCCAAAACGCACGGAGATGCCATCAAGAATCTTTTTGCCATCTATTGAGAAATGGATGCTGTCTACATCAAGCATAGATAAACCGAAAGTAAACGAGTCTCATGAGCACAGTTTTAATTTGTAGGTAACGGGAAGAATGAATTTGGAAATAACGACGAATACAAACCCGAGATAAACCGTAATGCTCAAGAGTGGCGCGGTCAGAACGGGTGAGAATTCGGTGGTTATGCCCAATGCCGACCAGATAAAAAGCTGTCCCAACAGAAGCTGGAAGTTTTGAGCCAGGGTGTAAATGACCCAGAAATTCTGTGAAAGCTTTGCATCATCGCCTCTGCGGATTTTGATTTCAATGATTTTGAACCAGGTTCTGCCTTCAACTATCTGTGCTGATCCGTCGCACACATGATGCAATAAATATATCGCCACCAGCAGGTGAGCCCTGAATGATACGCCTGAAAAAAAGTACATGAATACCGGGGGAAAACAGAGTAAAAGGCATACGGCGCCCAGGGACTGCCCCGTGGCAATTCCCAGTTGCGCTTTAATAAGGCGAACAATCTGCATCTGTTTGTCATGTGCCGCTTCCAGATGATCTACGAATCCGGAAATATAGGTGCTTGAGATCATGCTTATGCCGGGATATGCGTATTTAACCACGACGCCAAGAACGGCGGCAACTTTGAGATCCCGTTCCGCCATGGAAAACATGGTATAGAGGATGACGCCATCGAGGATGTTTTTGCCAATGGTGTAGCAGATATTGCCGATCTCCCCGTATCGATAAAAGGGAACCGACATAAGCGCCGCAATATAGAGTTTTATCTTCTGTGACAACGGTGGTGTCACATAGTCTGGCTGAGCTAGCGATTGCTCGTTATTCATACAAGGAAGCTCGATTTGCATGTGAGAGTAGGTTGTTTTGACAGGGCAGCGCCGGAATGGGGCACAGAAAAGCCCCAAAAAGGCAGTTTTCACCACCTCTTTGGGGCTGATACCACTTAGGTTGCCATCAGTTCCTTGATCAGCTTGACAGTCTGTTTCGCAGCGTCTTTCGGTTTGGTAGCCTGTTTGGAGATACCGCAGACCACTTTCACGATATTGTGGTCGACTTTCTTGTCAGCCCAGACCTTTGCCTTGGGCGCGGCGATATAGACCGAGAATGCATCCTGCCCGGTTCCCGGGCGCTCACCGATAATGTGGACAACGGCGCGGGATTTTCCGGGATCTCCATTGTCGAACAGTGTGTCCCCGACCATGTAGCCGGCACGCACTCGACCGCTGGTGATGATGATATTCTTTTTGTCAACGGTCAGTCCGGCTTCCTGAAGTTCTTTTCTCAACTCCTTGATATATGGCAGTACATGCTCGGGATCCATGATCGATTTGGCATTCAGGCCATCGGAAATAACAATCTGCACATCCGGGGCTTTTCCCTGCCATGAGTCGCGCAGCTTCTGCAGCGTTACAACTGACTGCTCGTTCAGTTTTTCACCGGACTCGGGATGCACGATGTAATTTTCACGATCCTTGGACAGAGTGGCGAGTTGCACTGAATCGGGAACACTCTTGATGAAACCGGGAGTAAACTCGGTCCAGATGGCTTTTTTTGCGTCGGCATAGAGTTCCCGGATGCGCTTGTCCAGTGTCGGATTCAGATCCCAGATGTTTTTGCCGTATCCGGAAGCCAGGGGCACCTTGTTGCCGGTTTTGAGCCAGGTATTGTGGATGGCGTCAAACTTCTGCTTGCCTTCAGCCATGATTGCCTTCTGGGAACGGGTATCTCCCTTGCCAAGGCAGTACTGATAATAGACCCAGGTCGGGTCGCCAAAATGCTTGGTCGGTTTGCCGTTCTTGTCGATGACCTGGATCTTTTTGAAAAATGCCCACATGGCATCGTTGACCTTGTAGCCGAATTTGTTGCGGATACGCACGTGGTCCTGATAGCTGGTGGTCAGATAGCTGAGCATCGGGTCATTCTTGGTGGGAAGCGCCATGAGATAGGCCGGGTTTGCCGGCATAATCTGGTCGATACACCAGTCAAGATCATCAAGACTAACCGACATGTGCAGGGTAGAGCAGATATCGAGACCGATGGTGATCCCCTGCAGTTTGCCCATCAGGATGTCTTCGAGACAGCAGCGCACCAACTGCTCCCTGGTGCGGAACACTTCCGGTCCGATGAAACCGGCGACGTCATTGACATGGGTATAGGCGCCCCCTGGCTGAACCTGGGCAAGAATCTGTTTCAGGCCGCGGGCAAAGCCGTATTTGCGGGACTCAAGCACCACCATGTCAACGCCTTCAGCGCCGCCGTTGGTAAAGTCAGAACCCTGACCGGTTTCGTAATAGAGACCGTACTGCTGCCCAGCGCGGGCTTTGGCATGGTCGATCATCTTGTCGACGGTAATGTCAAAGGTCTTGTTTGCCACATCGGTTCCCGCCAGACTCTGGAACACATGATTGACCAGTTCCGGCTTCTCCTTGAATATTTCCCGCTGAACGTCAATGTGGGCCAGGACGCACCAGGGAATGGTTCCGTTCAGCTTGAAAGAATCCACAACATCCTTGAGGGCTCCCTCAACCCGTGCGGTTTGTTCTTTTGTCCCGTCAACCGGGTTGGTCCCAATTACCATATCGCCCACACCGTAGGAGAATGCGCTCATGACCTGCCACATAATCTCTTCCGGATCATCGGTGGGTGAGTTGGGCTGAATGCGCGCGCTCAGGTACCCTTTGGCGCCCATCTTGGTGCCGGGCAGTGGATTGAAGATCTTTTTATTGACCGCGATCAGTTCCTTGTTGCTCATCAATTTGGGCAGACAGCCAACCACTTCGCTGTTCATGCCGAACATGACCGACTTGATTTCCGCTTCCGACTTGGCCAGCAGAAACGCTTTCATCTTTCCCATGGTCCAGTCTTTTATTTTCTCGTACTGGGCGGCATTGACCGATTTAGCGGAAAACTTGTAAAGGTCGTCGTTCAGCAGGGGATGCTGAGTGAGATCCTTGATTGTGGTATTTGCCAGAAGCTTGCGGGCATTTTCCCGGCTGGCATTGGTGTCGGCTGCCACGCCGATGGTCTTGTCACCCTCCTTGAAGGCATTGGACGCGCCGATTACTTGCTGATACAGAACCTGGTCAAAAGTACCTTTGGTTCGTTGAACATACTTGAAAACATCCTCTCCCGATTTAACATTTTTGATCGTGATGGCGTAGCTATTGGCGTTAAATGCCAGCATTCCGCACATCAGAATTACCGCGATCACCATGATTCGTTTCATACTTTGTGGCCTCCTCTGTAATTTATTGTTGCGCCAAAGTTATCGCCGGTTAAATTGCCAGGTCGAAAATGAGTCCTCCATACACATAGTTGCTGTCGCCATTACCGGTAAAACCTCTGTTTGTCAGGCTGTTTGCCTTTATTTCGCGTGACGCGGCCGAGCTGAGCGGGAACGAGTACTGGATGTTGGGCTTAACAGAGAGATACTTGTTGATGGGGATTTTCAGGCCAGCAGAAATACTTCCATCGTGCAGGTCAGAAAAATTTGTTCCTTTTGACCCCAGTGACTTATTGTTCATATAGCTGATCGTTGCCCCCAGATCCAGGGACCAGTCCTTATAAACGGCAAAACTATGGGCTACTCCAAACTGCAGATAGCAGGCATACCCTTTTTCAATCTCCTGGTAGTAGCTCAGTGTCGGTTTAAGCAGAAGATCAAGTCCGAGGGTCAGATAAATTTCCTGGTTTTTGGTGTCATGCTGTACCGCCACGTCGCCTGAAGTTGGCTGGTAATCATACAGAATCCATCCCAGGCTGTAGTTCAGTTTCAGTGGAGCAAACGAATTACTGTATGAGACCGTTACGTCCGTTTCCTGCAGCCTGAAATCTTTGTTAGAGGTGCCTTTAAAATGGGTGTCAAGATCAGTCCACACGTTGACGGCAAAACCTTTATAGCCAATGGTAAGAGTCGGCATGATAACGAAACTATCCTTGCTCAGTGCATAGCCTCGCCAGATGTATTGTGAGTACGCCGACACATTCAGATCCGCGACAAGATCCTCCGGTATCAATTTCATCCCGGCGGGCGGAGCCACCTCAGCCGGCGCATCCGCTGCATAGGAAAAAGATCCAAACCCAACGCCGATAACAAGAAACAAGCTTAACAATAGCGTCCTTACAGATGTCTTCATTTTCTCCTCCTTTGATCCTTCCAGTTTAGTTGCTTACAGCCCTTACTTTCTCAGCTTTTTTGCCTCCTCCCACATCTCGCCAAATGCCTTTTCCGTTTTTTCGCTCATCACCTGCCAGATTGCCACTGTCTTGAAGTAATCGTTGTTGCCCACATTGAAGAGAACCTTCTCTTCGGCGGTAACAAGGTCACCGACATTGTTGATTACCGGTGAGACGCCCTGCTGTTTGACAACCGCGGCCTGGTATTTGGGCGACAGCTGCAGATTAATCCACTCTTCGCACAGTTTTTTCTTGATTCCTTTTGCGGCATGGGTAATGCACCAGTAGTCGATCCAGGCGCTTCCACCTTCTTTCGGTGTGGCCAGTTTCCAGTTGCCGCCCTTCATGTTTGCCTTTACAACCGCAAATCCCCACGTGGTTGCCAGGGATAACTGGGGAAATTCATCCGGATTGGCTTCACCGTCCCAGAGGCTCTTCGCTCCCATTACCAGTTCATTCAATCTGGGCTGAATCTTGTTACGATCAAGTCGGTCAATATTAAAAAGATCCTCGTACTTGTAGCCGAGTGCAAGGGCCGTTATCCAGATGTTGACCTTGTGGAAGTTATTGTTGATGGTGTATTTACCGGTATACTGCGGATCCCAGAAAATGTTCCAACTTGCCGGGGTCGCTTTGACGGCATCGGTATTGTAAGCCAGTCCGTAGGGACCGCAGTTATAGGGCAGGCCGAACCGTTTTCCCTTCATCTTGAGTGACTTGTCAGCCTTGAAAAATGGCAGCATATGGCTGGCATTGGGGATGCTTTTCATGTTGAGGGGAGTCAGCAGCACACTGCCATTTTTGAAAAAGTCGAACCGGGGTGTCTTGGCAAGGTCGGCCGGGGGGGAAATGAGATCAGCGGTGCCGTTTTTGGCAGCATTATAAAAATCTTCCTGACCGGTTGCATAGGAGGGTTTTACCTCCACATCAATTTTGTACTTCTCTTTCACCATGTGCTTGAAATCATCGATAAACGCCTTGTCCGCATACCCTTCCCAGCAGGTGATCCGAATGGTCTCCTGGTGGGCTGCCTGGGAGACATTGATTCCCCATAACGCAACCGTGATGAAAATTCCGATGGATAACAGGAAAAACCTTTTCATAGAACCTCCTCCTTTCAAATGACTGCCTATGATTGTACTTCCTCCAGCCAGACATTGATCGGCCGGCATTTTGATTCAGGCCGATGATTGTGGGCGGTTACCCGGTTGCTTCCCTGGGGGGCAAGGCGGGTACCCGCGATTTTACATACGAGTTTAGAATTGTTGGAATTATTGCGATCAAAGTTTTTCTCACTCATATATGCGCCTTTGCAACATGGTGATACAAACCAAAGAGGAGTGATGCGTGGTTTCAGGATGTCCAACAGTGAGGAGTATGGAACTATTGTCTAATGAAAATCAGGATTGTCAAGGCGCTTAAGAAAATATAATTTTATGTCGTTTGATTGGTTGAGTGGACTCCTCCAAGGTGATTTGTAGGTGGCTCATTAATTGCATCACTTTTGTTCGCTTATTCCCGGAGTTACCTCGAACCCCACATCCATGTAGGGCCACATGATGAATACACAACCTATCTTTGATAGCGGCAGTACCCTTTTCCCCCGTCCCTTCCCGGTAAATGAAGGTCCACGGGGTGCCGCGGACACGTTCGGCACCATCCTGGATGCATCACTTTCGCAAGGCAGAACGTGCACTGCCGGGCTTTATCCGGATTCACTACCCACGGGAATACGCTTAGGGAGTAACCTCTACAGTCCATCAAATTCTATCCTGAGTGACTACCCTTCACCACCGCTTTGCAGGCAGGTTGCAATGGCTTATGCACAGCCAGCTGGTTCTGAAAAGGTTATTCAGAGACCGGTTTCAACGGCGCCGATCCGAAAAGAGCTTGCAGCGGCCGATGTTCAGCATGCTGCCCCAGCGAAAGATTCGCTCTTGGTCAGCGGCTGGCAAAAATACAAGGATGAACAGCTCCTGCGCAATCCGGGAGGCGATCATTACTACCTGGAGGAGAACAGGGTGTCGGAAAATCCCCGGGACCGGGAATCGTTTCTGACGCGTCTGGGAAAGGATCTGTCCGATTCATTCGGAAACGTCAATAATTTCTTCGGTAACCTGTTGATGGGGTCAAAATTCCGCTATCGGGATGAAAACAACATGATCAGGGAGGCAACGCAGCGAGGTCTCGTCGGCACCTGTGTCGATTTTGTCAAGGATCTGGGGAGTGCCCTGTCGTTCGGATTATGGCATCCTGGTGATGAGAAGGGGCCGCAGGGGGGCATGGAACGGCTTTCCCATGTTGGGTCAAAGCTGAAGAAGGCCCTTCTGGATGACGTGGTGGAGGGGATTCCGCAGAGTGTCAATCATATGGCAAAGAACCTCGCGCTTGCGGGACTGAACCTCGTACAGGTGCTTCCGGATGCTACTATCGGGAATCTGGAGAGAGGCAGGACGTTGACCACTACCCTCTTTGATAATGGTCAGGTGATGGTGGAGTATTTGACGGACGTCATCCCCTCCGGTGATGCTTGGTTCAGGGTCCATGCGTCCAGTTTGCTGGAAGGAAATGTCCCGATTCTCTATAATCTGCAGATGTCAGAGAATTCAAAGGGTGACGCCAGATGGCAGTATGTGAGAAATACCCCCTTTCGAAAAACCATCGAGACCGTAGGCACTATCCTTGCCGATATAGCCACCATCGGCCTGGCCGGGCAGTCTGGTTTTTCCACCAATCAGAATGGAGACAAACAGAGACTTTTGAACAGTCTGTTAGAACATTAGGAACCGGATCGCCTGTTCTACCGGTTATTCTCTTTTGTGGGATAGAAAGTACGGGGAAATAACACGCTGATAAAAAGAAGGAGGCGGATGGGGAATTGCCCCATACGCCTCCTTCAACCCTTCCCTATGAAAGGGTTGGCACTGATATGTCAAAAAAATGCCCTTCCGCTAGCTAATCCAGGCACAGTTTACGTCGTTTGGCGCTCCAGAGATTTACCGCTTCTCTCATGATATCAGATATGCTTTTGGATGTAGCCTTGGACAACTTTTCCAGCGTTATTTTCTGCTTGTCGTTAATTCGAAGCGAGATAATGTTCTGTAAATGATCTTTTTTACTCTTTTTACTTCGGGTTGATTTGATTTCCTTAGTGGCTGTTTTTTTGATTCGTGCCATAGCACCTCCTTGATGGTGTATTGTGCGGGAGCGTAGCCCCGGTGGGCATGTGGCGCATTGCATTCGCCAAACATGCGGTGAAAATTCATATTGCGTTATTGCCGTAAACATGAATGTATACAGTATACATGAAATCTCAATCCAATTTGAAGATTTTTATTGTGTCGGTGGAGGCAGGAGCATTGTTAGAAACATGGCCATAACTACACCGAGTTCAAGTCCGTGACGGTGAGGAGAAATCCCGATTGTACAATATAAGGGGTTATACGACCTCAGATGAGATGATTATGTGATCTGCACTACAAGACGTTGTTCAACAAAAAAAGTTACAATCGTTGAGAAATTTGACGTTTATTTTGCTAGTGTGACGCAGACGCTCGAAACAGTACCTGAAATAATAAAGGAAAATGGTGTGAACAAGGAGAGCATCAGAGAAAAAGCGTACGAACTGGGTGCAGAGTTGGTCGGTTTTGCGCCGGTTTCCCGCTGGCATGAATCAGAGGTGATCCCGGAGAACTATCATCCCGACCAGGTCTGGCACAAAACCAGAACGGTTATCTCCCTGGCTCTTCCCGTCTGGTTGCCCATTGTCGAAACCCAGCCCTCAGCCTGGGGGCGGGATCAGTACGGAATTGTCAACAATCTGCTGGACGAGATCGCCTACCGCCTGGCGGCATTTCTCAACCGGAACGGCATTGCCTCCATCAATGTCGGCCGTGACGGCTATGGGGATATCGATGCGTTGATACGCAAGCCGTCTGCGGCATTTTCCCATGTCTGGGCTGCCCATTTCGCCGGGATCGGGAAGGTCGGCTGGAATCATACGCTGCTCACCCGTTCACATGGCCCACGCGTTCGACTGGTCTCGGTTCTTTCCAGCATTGAAGTCGAGGGAGATCCCCTGGTTGCCGAGGATCTCTGTCTACGCTGCTTTCTTTGCAGGGACATCTGCCCCGTGGACGCCTTTTCGGGAAAGAACGATCTCCATGCAACCATGGATCCTGTCACCTGTGCGACAAACAGCAAACGTCTGCGT
>JACAAY010000072.1 GCA_013377095.1 Desulfuromonadales bacterium | reverse complement strand
GGGCTGCTCTGTACGGAAATATCCGACGCCATCAGCCTTGAAATGAATGCGCACTATGCCCGGCTGTTCGCCTTCTTTTCCGCCCGCCCCCATCTTTGCCTCAAGCCCCCCTTCCGGCAGGCACTGATCAATCATCTGCCGCGCATGCTTAGGGAAACGCCCCTGTTCCGTAAACGGATCAAAAATTTGCCCCTCAAATACCGTTGCGCCATACTGGCTGCAGAAATCGGATCTTCGCTGGTATATGCCGGTGACCGGGAAGCTGATTTTGAGAGCATGATCCGCAGACACTTGGCGCGGGTAGTATAAACAGATTTACTTTGTTCAACCTGCTATGCTAGAAAGAGATGCGATTTTTGAACCTTTTTATTCCATCGTGTAGCAAAGGAGTTTGTTATGTCCACCTGTAACGACAAAGCAGCAGCAGCTGTCATCGCCTTCGTTTCCGGCGCCTTTATCGGCTCCGTGGCCGCTCTTCTTCTGGCGCCGAAACCGGGTCGGGAAGTCCGTGAAAAACTGTCTGATTTCGGGGACAACGCTGCTGAAAAAGTCAAACGATATACCCGCGAGGCAAAATTCAAGGTGTCACCAAAGTCCAAAGTTGGTGATTACCGCTATGATGGCGGGGATGCCTGGATCTGATCCGTTCCATCCGAGTGTTCCCTTTTCTGCAACAGTTACGCAAAGAGCCCTTCCGGATACATCCGTAAGGGCTCTTTGCCTGTTTACTGTCAATGCCGTGCTCCGTACGCCCTTCTATCTAAGCGTCTCCAGTTCCTCCCAGCGACGATAGGCCTCGGTCAACTCCTGCTCCAATGACTCCAGTCGGTTGTTGATCGTTGCTATTTCCGTTCCGGCGCTTTTATAGAAATCCGGATCGGAAAGGGTTGTATGCAACTGCCCCTGCTCTTCCTCCAGGCGTGCGATCATAGTCGGCAGTGCTTCAAGCTCCCGTTCCTCCTTGAAACTCAACTTGCGTGGCCGTTCAGCCTGACGCCGAGGTTTTTCCTGCACAACCTGAATAGCTGTCGCTGCTGGTGACACTTCCTCAGCAGACTGCCGCAGCCAGTCACCGTAGCCCCCCACATATTCGCGTACTTGGCCGTCACTGCCCAGCACAAGCGTGCTGGTGACCACGTTATCGAGAAATTCCCGATCATGACTCACCAGCAGCAGTGTCCCAGTATACTCCATCAACAGCTCTTCAAGCAGGTCAAGAGTTTCCACATCCAGATCGTTGGTCGGCTCATCCATCACCAGCACGTTGAAGGGCTTGGTGAAAAGTTTTGCCAGCAGCAGGCGGTTGCGTTCCCCGCCTGAAAGGATACTGACCGGACTGCGAGCCCGCTCGGGGGTAAACAGAAAATCCTGCAGATAGCCGATTATATGCCGTGGGGTTCCGTTTATCAGCAGGGTATCGTTGCCTTCGCCCACATTTTCCTGCACGCTTTTGTTAACATCCAATTGCTCGCGCATCTGATCGAAATAAATAACTTCCAGGCGGCTGCCGAGTGAGATCGATCCGGTCTGGGGAACCAGTTCACCCAGCAGTAGCCGCAGCAACGTGGTTTTGCCGGAACCATTGGGGCCGATGATGCCCACCCGATCGCCACGCATGATGGTGGTGGTCAGATTGTGGATCACCGGGTGCCCGTCATAACTAAAGGAAACCGCTTCAGCCTCAACCACCAGCCTGCCGGAACGCTCCGCCTCCTGCAACTGGATCCGGACTGTCCCCTGACGTTCCCGCCGCTGGCGCTGTTCTTCACGCAGTTTCTTCAGTGCTCTGACCCGTCCCTCGTTCCTGGTGCGGCGGGCCTTGATTCCCTGACGCACCCAGACCTCTTCCTGGGCAAGTTTCTTGTCAAACAGCGCCTGACGGACAACCTCGGCGGCAAGCAGTTCCTCACGACGTTCCGTGAAAGCGTCATAGCCGCAGGCAAAGCAGTAGAGCCTGCCACGGTCCAGTTCGGCAACCCGGTTGGCCATCCGACGTGCAAAGCTGCGGTCATGGGTCACGAAAAGCACCGTCTTGATACTTTTGAGCAGAAAATCTTCCAGCCAGACGATGGTTGTTATATCCAGGTGGTTGGTCGGCTCGTCCAGCACCAGGATGTCGGGCGCCGCCACCAGGGCGCGGGCCAGCAGCACGCGTCGTTTTGTGCCGCCCGACAGGGCGCTGAACTGCGCCTCGGCATCCAGGTCCAGGCGGTCAATGATCTGATTTACTGACCGATGCAGATACCAGCCGCCACTATCTTCCAGCTGCTTCTGGAGTGACTCCAGCCGCGCCAGCAGTTCTTCGCTCCCGTCCAGCGACAGCTGATGCGCCACATGGTGATATTCGGCCAGCAGCTCGGCCGCATTGCCCATTCCTGAGGCAACCACATCGAAGACCGCTCCTTTCAGTCCTGGGGGCGCCTCCTGGGTGACCAGCGCCACCCGCAGCCCCTGCTGACGGGATACCTCTCCCTGTTCAACCGCCAGGTCACCGCTGATCAACTTCAAAAGTGTCGATTTACCGGCGCCGTTACGCCCCAGCAGACAGAGCCGATCGCCCGCTTCAATCTGCAGGTTGATGCCGTCCAGAAGCGGCGGACCACCAAAGGCAACACTTATGTTGCGAAGAGATAAAAGTGCCACAACAACCCCTAACTACATTTCCATGATCACCGGCAAAATCACCGGGCGTCTCTCGATGCTCTTCTTGAAAAACCGTCGCAATGCCTGGCGCACCGCCTGCTTAACCTCTTCGCAATCGCAGCGCATCTCGTCGTTCAGGTCTCCCAATGCCTCCAGCACGACGTTGCGGGCAGTTTCAAGATAATCCTGACTCTCATCCTCGAAGACAAAGCCGCGCGACACGATATCCGGCCCGTAAATCAGGACACCGCTGGACTGGTTGATGCCGATGATAACCACCACCATGCCGTCCTCGGAGAGGTGTTTGCGATCCTTGAGTACCACATTGCCCACATCGCCGACACCTTTGCCGTCCACAAAGACCCGCCCCGATTCGATCTTCTCCACGATGGCGGCCGTCTCTGCGTAAAACGAAACCACATCACCGTTCGTGGTCAGAATGCAGCGCTCCTGGGGGATTCCGACCTTTCGGGCCAGCTGGATGTGCTTGACCAGCATGCGGTATTCACCATGAATCGGTATGAAGAAGCGCGGACGCACCGTATTGAGCATCAGCTTGAGCTCTTCCTGGCTGGCGTGACCGGAGACATGTACCTCGGACACCTTTTCGTGGAAGACCTCCGCGCCGCGTCGGTAGAGGTGGTTGATCAGTTCGGAGATGGTGCGCTCGTTGCCGGGAATCACCCGCGAGGAGAGAATCACCGTGTCACCCCGTTCCAGTTTGATCTGCTTGTGGTCGTCCATGGCGATGCGGGTCAGGGCGCTCATGGGCTCGCCCTGACTGCCGGTGGAAATGATGCAGACCTGTTCAGGTGGCAGGTGGTTGAGTTCCTTGAGGTCCATTAGATCGCTGTCCGAGATGGTCAGATAGCCCAGCTGGCGGGCGATGCGAACATTGGCGATCATGGAGCGGCCGTTGAGCAGGATCTTGCGACCGCAGCTGATCGCCACGTCTGCCACCTGCTGCACCCGGTGGATGCTGCTGGAAAAGGCGGCCACGATCACCCGTCCCGAACATTTGGGAAATATCTCGGCAAAGGCTTCGCCCACGTACTTTTCCGAGAGGGTGTATCCCTCCCGCTCCACGTTGGTGGAATCGGACAGAAGCGCCAGAACTCCCGCTTCGCCATAGCGTGACAGGGAGGCCAGGTCGGTCAGCTGGCCATCCACCGGAGTCTGGTCGATCTTGAAGTCACCGGTATGGATAACGACCCCTTCCGGCGTGGTTATGGCCAGGGCGCAGCCATCCACCACCGAGTGGGCCACTCGCAGGAACTCCACCTGGAAACAGCCCAAGGTTACGCTTTCGCGGGGTTTGACCGTGATCAGTTCCACCAGGTCATCCATCTTGTATTCCCGCAGCTTCTCGTTGACGAAGCCGAGAGTCAGGGCTGTTCCGTAGACCGGCACATTCAGCTCCTGCAGCACGAAGGGAAGCGCGCCGATGTGATCCTCATGGCCATGGGTCAGGCAGATGGCCCGTACACATTCGCTGCGCTCACGCAACCAGCTGATATCGGGGATGACATAGTCGATTCCCAGCATGTCCGGTTCGGGAAACATCAGGCCGCAGTCAACGATGATGATGTCACCGTCGCACTGGTAGGCCATCATGTTCAGGCCTATTTCACCCAGGCCACCCAGGGGAATGATCTGCAGGGGGGATGTGTTGTCAGTCGGTTCCGGTTCACTCATTAAGGTATCTTTCATACCACAAATACTCTGAACAGCAGTTTCGTGGGCTTCCCAAAAGGGAGGTTTATCTCACTGTCTGGAGCGGCGCCAGGCCAGCGATCTTTTTGTCGCATTTTTTGATCCAATCCTGGCCCGGTGTAATCAGCCATTTAGCTGCATAATAGGAGCTTCGCAGGGCGCGGTACGCAATCAGGGCTCGGGTAACGTCGCCCTGGCGTTCATTGAGTTCGCCAATGTTCCAGAGCTGTTGCGACGCTTTTTCCATGGCAGGGTGGCCGGGAAGGTACATGTGCAAGGTGGATTCGTACCCTGCCACTGCTCCGCTGAAATCGCCCCGTCGGAAGGCGTCCTCCCCCAGGGTGAGCTGTGTCTGCATGCGCCACCAGGTCCCGGCGACAAACAACAGCAGGCAGAGGGAAATAATAACCACACCGTTAGCTAGAATCATTTTAACGCGCTCAGCCATTTTTTCACCCGAAAAAGTTTGGAATAACTACCATCAGCACGCCCATGGTAGCCAGTATCACACCGACCAGAACGAGAAGCGCCGCGCCGATATCAAGCGGACGGCGCAGGCGATGCGCAGCAGGTAGTCCCCAGACAATGGCCGCCAGACCGGCGATGATCAGCGGGATGTATTTCAGGCCTGCATACATGATCAGATCTCCAGTACCGATGTGATGGCGTCGTGCACTTTTTTCATCAGGACAGCTTCTGCCTCCCCGCGAGATGCAGATACTTCGGGCATGATCGGCGGGTGCAGCGTAACCGAGATTTGGCCGCGGTAGAGGCGGCGGCTGCCGGCCGGATTGACTCTGCCTGTTCCGTTTATGGTCACCGGCACCACCGGAGCCCCGGACCGGAGCGCCAGCATGAAGCCGCCCCGCTTGAAGGGGAGCAACCTGAAATCAGTAGAACGGGTCCCCTCGGGGAAGATGACCACACTGGTGCCGGATCGGATGATGCCAACGGCTTTTTCCATGCTCTTCAGCGCCTGGTGGGGGGCACGCCGATCCAGCGGTATATAGCCGCCGCGCCTCATGGCGTTGCCAAACACCGGGATATCGAACAGTTCTTTCTTGACGATCCAGCAGGTTTCTCGCGGCAGAGACGCCAGCAGCGTCGGAAT
Organism: Desulfuromonadales bacterium; assembly: GCA_013377095.1. Classification (GTDB taxonomy): domain Bacteria; phylum Desulfobacterota; class Desulfuromonadia; order Geobacterales; family Pseudopelobacteraceae; genus Pseudopelobacter. Next base: position 19,146 of record JACAAY010000072.1, on the reverse strand, counting down.
ATCGAATCCGCTCTGATGGTTGCTCATGAAAATAACCGGCCCGGGAGGCAGATGCTCAGCCCCGTAGAGTGTGACCCGGGTACCGGCCAGGAACAGGGAGATGCGCGCCCATATACGGGTGTGCAAGGTAAAAGCCCTGCCGCTTTTATCCACCAGCGTACCGAATAGAGTGCTGATGGAAAAGAGAAAAGTGATCGGGATAAACAGCGACAGAAACAGGTACGCGCGAACCATGCGGAAACTCCAGAAAGTAGGAGCACATACTTACGTTTTTCCCGGTTGTGAGTCAAACGAAATATCTTTTATTTGCAGAGAGAGAGGGGAGGCATTGGGGTGAGTGTGGATCTGTTTGGGGCTGGATACAGGTTCATGGGCGAAGAGACAGGCAGCGTTATCAGCATTGATCGGATCGCAGCCTGTCTCCTGTCCACTCTTTTGTCATGAATGAACCTCGGTAAGGAACTCGTTATAAAAGAACAATTTTGATGTCCGATCCCGGTACGACCGTGTCGCAGCGATGATTCTGGTAAATATCTGAGACGTTTGACCCCGAGAGCCTTTTGCCGTTCGAGTGCTGTTTCTTTGCGCCAACCGGTGTCTTCATTTCCGCACCGATCATATCCATCGTGCCGAGTCCCGCCAGGGCGATGGGGGTGGGAGAACTTCCTGCCATCTGTTTAGTCGTTGCCATGTCGATTTCCTCCTTATTGTGTGAAATTCGGGAACATCAATGCTTTCCGTACCAAAAATGGTTGCACTAGCCGTGCCATGGAATCAGAATGAAATTATGGTTTCAGATTAGGTGGTTATGGGTGCGACGACTGGAGAGTGGGTGTGACGGAAAGCGCTGGTAGCTTGATTGAAATAGAAAAACACTTTGATTACAGTGGGTTTGGGTCTGTGAAGTTTGACTGTCCTGTGAAAAACGGCACAGGGGTTCAGGAGAGCAAACCAGGTTCCCGTTTCAGTCGTTTGTTCAGGGCGGTGCGGGATATTCCCAGTAACGAGGCGGCAATACCCTGGTTTCCGCTTGAGCGTTTGAGCGCCTCCCGGATCAGCAGGATCTCCGCCTGCTTGAGTGACGGAAGTGCGGGAAACAACTCTGACAGCATCTGCATTCCCGCTGTCATGTCCTCATAATGGGGCGCATCCAGCGTTTGACCTTCCTTCATACAGTGACGGAAACTGTCCAGGGAAAGCACACCCGAACGGTGCCGGGTAACGGCGTCGCACACCATCGCTTCCAGTTCCCTGATATTGCCGGGAAACGAATAGTGGGAAAGCAGCTGGAGCGCTTGGGGGGGCAGAACCGGTTTTTTCTTGTTCAAGGTCCGGGCCGCCTTTGCCAGAAAATGGTCCAGTAACACCGGTATGTCCTCTTTCCGTTCGCGCAGAGGCGGAATTTCCACATGGTGTGTGCACAAGCGGTAATAGAGGTCCTTGCGAAATGCCCCTGACGCCACCATGTCACGCAGTGACCGATTGGTGGCGGTCAGGATGCGGGCATTGTTTTTTTTGGGAACATCGGAGCCCATGGCGAAATATTCACGCTCCTGCAGCAGTCTCAGCAGCTTGACCTGGGACAGTTCCCGCAGGTCCCCGATTTCGTCCAGCAGGAGTGTGCCGCCGGACGCTTGGGCGATCATTCCCTCCCGGGGCGTGTTTGCACCGGTGAACGCTCCTTTGCGATGCCCGAACAGAGTGTCTGAAAAGAGGGTATCGTCAAGAGCCGCAACATTGACGGAGACAAAGTTCCCCCGCAATCCGCTGGCCTCGTGCACGGCCCTGGCGACCAGTTCCTTGCCCACTCCGGTCTCGCCCGTGATCAGGACCGGTTCATTTGAATGGGCCACGACCTCCACGTACTGGAAAATGGTCGTCATCTTTTCGCTGGTGGTAATAATTGACGAAAACACCTCGGGTTGTTCCAGTTTTTTGTTCAGCAGATGTTCCCGGAGGTTGTTCATCTGTTTCTTGAGACGGCACATATCAATGGCTTTGGTGACACTGGAGACAAAGCGTGACCGTTCGACCGGTTTCACCAGATAGTCGAAAGCGCCGGCTTTCATGCATTCGACAGCGGTTTCCAGCTCATCGGCAGCGGTCATGACCAGGATGGGAATCTGCGGGTATTCGCGGGAAATTTCCCCGAGCAGCTCTTTCCCGGAAATATGCGGCATGAAAAGATCCAGAATAACCACGTCAACCTGTTCGGTTTCCAGCAGGGGCAGAACTTTGCGGCTGTCGTCGATGGTCAGCACGTCACGCACACCTGCGCTGCGCAACAGGGTGCCGGAGGCCAGCAGAATGCTCTGTTCGTCATCAACCAGGAGTACTTTTCCGCAGGGAATGTTCATGATAATGCTCCAGCCACCGGCAGTCTGACGCTGAATACCGTGCCGCGATCGGGGATTGACTCGCAATCGATGGTTCCCTGGTGTTTTTTCACGATTGAGTAACAGATGGAAAGACCGAGTCCGGTCCCGCCCATGTCCTGCTTTGTGGTGTAGAACGGCTCCATGATACGTCGCAGCATGTCCGGAGGAATTCCCTTGCCCTGGTCGCGAACCTTAATAACCACCTGGTTGGCAGTGGTGTCGTGAAAGGTGCTGATCTGCACTCCGCACCGCTTGTATGGTAATGCCTGCAGGGCATTCATGGTCAGGTTGATAATGACCTGCTCGATCTGCTGCAGACTCCCCGGAACGTGCGGCACTCCCTCATCCAGTTCGCAGACAAAAGAATCGGTATAGGTATGGATCTGATTTCCCAACAGGTTCAGGGCGGCCTTTATGGCCATGTTCACGTCAACCGTACCGCTATAGGGCTGTTTCTCCTGCCGCGCAAAACTCTTAAGATTTTCCACGATGTTCTTGATGCGGACGGAGCCTTCTTCCAGGCTCGTCAGGAGTTGGGGAATAACGGCTATGGCCTCCGCATCGGGCAGCCCTCCCAGGGAATAGTCACCATTCTCCTTGCCGTATTCCAGCAGGACCCATTCGATATCCTTCCAGGCTTCATGCAGGAACTGGGTGCTGGACATGATATAATTGTTGGGGTTGTTGATCTCATGGGCAATACCCGAGGCCAGCGTGCCGAGTGCTGACATCTTGTTGGCCTGGATCAGTTTTTCCTCAAACCGTTTCCGTTCCTCCCTGATGTTCAGTTTCTCCGTGATGTCCCGGAAGGTGCAGTAGAGATAGGGTGTCCCCTGGGAGATGAACATCCTTCCCCGAACCGATGTTGCAACGCGATTTCCACTCTTCTCAACCACATCCAGTCGGTCGATCCTGCACCACTTGCTGCGCGAAGACGCTTCATCATCCGTCATCGCAAAGGTTTCACCGAACCGTTTGAATTCTTCGCGTTCCAGAAACAGGGCCGGGGTATGCTTCCTGAGTTCTTTTTTGGAATAACCGTAGAGACGCGCGGCAGCGGCATTGGCATCAACGATGGAAAAGGTCCGTGGGGTGAGGATCAGAGCGGCATCCTCGTCTTCCTCGAAAATGCGCCTGAAGCGTTCTTCGCTCTCCCGAAGGGCCTGTACGGCCCGCTTGCGTTCCGTGATGTCGGACATGATCGACATATAGCCGATCACCGCGCCATCCGGACCGGACATGACCGCGGTGGAAAGGCTCACGTCCACCAGAGAGCCATCCTTCCTCTTGCGGCGCGTCTCCAGTGAGCGGCACACCTCCCCTTCATGCATCAACCTGATATTGTTGCGTACCTCCTCGATGCGATCCTCGGGAATGATGGGGTAGGGTTTGGACAGCACCTCTTCTTTTTTCCAGTCGAACATTGATTCCGCGGCAGTATTCCAGAGGGTCAGCCTGACATCCGTATCAAAGGCAACAATGGCCAGCGGCGAGGCATTGATCAGCGCCTCAAGCAGGTGATTGGCCTGTCTCAGGGCATGCTCCGCTTCCCTGCGGGCGGTTATGTTGCGGATATATTCCGCGGCCATGATAACAGTGCCCGATTCGTCACATACCGGAAAGGCGTGGATTTCCTGATACCCGATGCGTGGATTGTGCTTTTCAGTAATCAACGGCTTTCCGGTGCGGAAAACTTCCAGCAGATGGCACGGATCACAGGGTTTGCCCTGACCAGGATAATAGGCATCGTAACAGTAGGGATGATGTGAGCGGATATCCTCGGCAACATAGTCGTGCCCTCCCTGCCAGTTGCTGTAGATAATCCTCAAAGAGCTATCCACCACGGACAGCAGGTCGGGAATGGAGTCGAAAATCCGGTTGAATGAGGTCGTTGCCCCGGTCAGTTTTCTTTCCGTCGCTTTCAGTTCGGTCGTATCGAGAACCGCACCGACAATTCCCGCCACACCTCCCTGCGGATGCAGAAAGGTGGCTTTATGAAACATCACATCATGCAGCTGCCCCTTGGAATCAAGCACCCTGCTTTCGTATACCTGTTTGCCCGGATTCCGGTAAAGCTTCAGGTCCATTTCACTGAATTTACGGGCATTTTCCCTGTCGAAAACATCATGTACGCTTTTCCCGGCCAGCAGCTCTCTGGATAATCCGAAAAATGTTTCAAAAGCCGAGTTACAGCTCAGATACAGCCCCTTTTCATCTTTATAGAAAACCGGGATAGGAAGTGAATCGAGGACATTCTCCAGAAGCTTGTTGGGCAACATTTCCATTTCCTCCTCCCTCAAGCGCCTCGCGTTGTCTTCAATCATACCACCAATTCAGTGGTTGACTTTGTCCGTTCCTCACCCCGCTGTCGAGAATACGGGTATATCGGTATTTTATCAGGGGAGTTTGTGTTCAGGATGGTGGAAAAAGCGAGGGGAGGAGGAAGTCAGCAGCTACGGGAATAAGGGAAGATGGTACATTTCTATAAGCATCAACCCGCTTTTTGCCGTGCTTCCCTGGTGGCCAGTCTCCGGAAGGCCGATGCCTTGAAGGCCGCATGGACAATGGAGCCCGGTTCGATGCCCAGCTCGCGAGCCGCTTCCGGCACGATCTCGGCCACCAGTTTTCCTCGGTTGCATTCCAACTCAACCCCAATCTTTGAGCCGCTCTCGAACAGAGAGGCAACCCGGCATTCCAGCAGGTTGCGGGCGCTGATGGCCTCGGGATGCTTCTTGAAAAGGATGATGTCCTTTGAAGACAGCTCAAAGAGACCACTGAGGGTGTCGCGGTTTCCGGCAGACAGATAGAGCTCACCACCCGGCCAGCGGTAGACGCACAGTCCATCCCGCTCCGTCAAGCCCTCCAACTCCACGAGATTGATGAAACCAACTGCACTCTGCCCCATGCGGTTGCGTGCCAGTTGCTCGCTGGAGATCTGCTCCTCTATGCGCCCCCTGTTCACCACCAGCACCGTATCGGTCACCAGTCGCATCTCCACCATGGAATGGGAGATGAACAGATAGGGTATGTTGAAGCGCTCGCTGACGCTCTTCAGGTAGGGGATGATCTGGAATTTGAGTGTGTCGTCCAAGGCCGAGAGCGGTTCATCCATCAATAGCAGGCGGGGATTGGCCAGGATGGCCCTTCCCAGGGCCACACGCTGTTTTTCTCCCCCGGACAGATTGGTGACCCCGCGGTCCAGTAGTTTCCCCAATTTCAGGAGCGTCACCAGGGCATCGAAATCGATGCTGCGTTGTTGTGGCGGGCAGCGTTTGAAGCCGTAGTGCAGGTTGTTTCTGACATTCAGGTGAGGAAACAGGCAGTGTTGCTGAAAGACAATGGCAATACGGCGTTTTTCGGGGGGCAGGTTGATGCCCTTTGAGCTGCTGAACAGACAGATATCATCCAGGACGATCTCGCCACTGTCCGGTACCAGCAGACCGGCCAGCAGGTTGACCAGGGTTGATTTCCCTCCACCCGATTTGCCGAAGATGCCGATTCGCTCGCCCTCAGCGGTGAAATCCGTTGTCAGGGTGAAATCGCCGAAACTTTTTGTAACCGCCATGCTGAGTTTCATGTCACGTCTTCCTGGTCATCTTTTTATGGAGAAGTTCATGGAGAAAGAGCACCGAGATCGAGATGATCACGGAGACCAGGCAGAGCGAGAGGGCCATGCTCTCGCTGGTGGGGGAGCTGGCGTACTCGTAGATGGCCAGTGGCAGGGTCTGGGTTCTACCGGGGATGTTGCCGGCCACGATGATCGTTGCGCCGAATTCACCCAGACTGCGGGCGAACATCAGCGATGAGCCGGCCAGAAGACCGGGGAGCGACAGCGGCAGGATCACGGTCAGCAGCGTATCATACCAGCGCGCGCCCAGGGTGCGTGAAGCGTGGATCAGGTGCGGATCGATGGACTCCATGCCGATGCGCATGGAACGCACCAGCAGTGGAAAACCGACCACCGCCGAGGCGATCACAGCTGCCTTAAGGGTGAAGATAACCCGGATGCCCATGTCGTTGAGCAAACTTCCCACCCAGCCGTTTTTGCCCAGCAAGAGCAGCAGCAGATAGCCCACCACCACCGGAGGCAGGGTCAGGGGCAGGTTGATCAGCACCTCCAGCAGCAGCTTGCCGCGAAAGGTGGCAAAGGTGATTAAATAGGCGGCAATAAAACCGAAGGGCAGCGACAGGAGTGTCGCTGCCACGGCCACCTGGGTTGAAAGGCGGATGGCGTCAATATCAGCTGGCGTCAGTGAAAACATGGTTCCCCAAATGTCCTGCTATTTTACATCAAACCCGTACTTAACAAGTACCGGCTTGGCGGCGCTGCTCTTCAGGAAATGCATAAACCCGGCCGCCTCGCTGTTCCTGGTTCCGGAAACGGTCAGCGCCATGGGATAGGTCACTCGCGGATAGAGATGCTGGGGGACGGTGAAGAGGATCTTGGCCTGTTTGGCCTGGAGGGCGTCGGTGCGGTAGACAAAGGCGCCATCAACCTCACCCCGTTCGGCATACATCAGGCACTCGCGCACATCCTTGGCCATGACCAGTTTCTTTTCCAGTTGCTTGTCCAGCCCGGCTTTTTTCAGCGCTTCCATGGCATATTCACCGGCGGGGACACTCTTGGGGCTTCCGATGGCGATCCTGTCCAGTTTGGACAGATCCTGAAGCGATGAGGCCTTGGCGGTTGTGCCGGCAAAGACCAGGGTGTTGTAAGCAAAGGTGCCGATAGTGGCGGTATCCGCACTTTTTTTGTTCTTCAGATACTCCATCCATTCCAGGTTGGCGGAGATAAAGATGTCGGCCGGTGCTCCATTTTCAATCTGTTTTGCCAATGCGCCGGACGCGCCGTAATTTTTGAGAAACCTGACGCTGGGGTTGCTCTTGGCATAGGCGGCAGACAGTTCATTGATCACCTCTTTCAGGCTGGCGGCTACGGAGAGGTTGACCTCTCCGGCACGTGCCGGAACAGTCAGGAACAACAGGCAGAGGACGGTGACATACATTTTGACTACATGCTTCATGATTCATTCTCCTTTTTCGTTTGTCGGACTCCGTTTCAGCACATCTATCCAGATAGTGTGGTGATGTTCACCCCTTATCTCAGTTCACCTGTCGTTTTTGTGTCGTAGCCCGGGAGTTCCTTCAGAATGTTCTTGAGAGGCTCCGATCGGACCACTTCCACCAGCGCCTTCACACGGGGATCTTCCGATTGTGACGCCGGGATGCACAGGTCGTAGGCCTCTTCTCGCAACGAGATAAAATCCAGTCCCGCCTCATCGGAAACCAACCGCACCGAAACACCCACCTCCGCCCAACCGGCTCGAATTGCTTCCACAACGCCCTGATGGTCCCTGGCAATGACGGTTGGTGAGGCATCACCCGGCAACAGCTCATCAAGAACCTGGCGGGCTCCAGAACCCGTTTCGCGGCCGATCCAGCGTACATTTGAATCCAGCACCTGTTGCACGCTGTTCAGTCCCAGGCCGGGGGCCAGCGCAAGTCCTTCCTCCCAGTCGGCCATGCGCAACAGGCTGAAAGGAGTAAAAAGGATCTCCTGCGCCGCTCGCCTGTTCTCTTCCGGTTCACTGCTCTTTGCAAGGTGCAGGCCCGCCACATGCACCAGTCCGTCCTGCAAAAGCTGGAGCGAGCGACGGCTCGGCCGGGACAGCACCAGCATTCTGAATGGGGTCGCACGGGCATATTCCGCCGCGAGCAGTCCCGCTGCCGGGTCGCAGCTGGCCATAACCAGTGTCCGGTAGGGGTCACTGAAGGGACTTTCATACAGTCTGCCATCTCGAAAAACGCCGTCGTGGGGCAGCATGCCGAGCGGTGAATTTTCCACCGGGTAGAGCAAAATTCTTCCGCCGACGACAGAGCGCCAGCATCGACAGGGAGTCTGGGGGGGCGGCCAGGCCCAGTGGATCTCCCCCTGGCCGCCCAGCTGAAAAAGATCCTCAACCGTACAGCAAAAGACCTTGGCCAGGGCCAGAGCCGCCACGGTGGAGGGCACCAGTTTGCCGGTCTCGATGGCGCTGATTCCTGCTCGCGAAAGCCCGGCCCGTTCGGATAGTTCCTGCTGGGACCAACCCCGTTCTTCACGGAATTGTTTGATGTGGTTGTTCAGATGTGTTTCTTCTCTTGACATGATAATGTATCCTATGACAGTATTCTGTCGCAAGTGGCGATTGGTGACAGTATTGTGACGTTGATATGTTTTTATGACAGTATTCTGTCTAATGCAAGTGAAAATGAGCTGCCCGACAGCACTTAAATTGTTTCTCCGGAAAAATGAATCATCAGGGAAAGGGAAGAGGGACCGGTGAGTGTTGTGTACGTGAATGAAGAGACGACGGAACTTACTTTAGAAGATCGCCAAAAGGAAGCAGGGCGAAACGAGTCTGCTTGTGATGTTGGAATATGGATTAACCGGACAAACCCGGGTCTTTTGAAGAATGATCATATCAATCTACTGCTCAAAATTGACGAATGTGGCTCCATCGTCAAGGCGGCCAGGATGCTGGGCATCAGTTATAAAAGTGCCTGGGATGCGATTAATGCGATCAACAATAACGCCGGAACGGCGCTGGTATATCGGTTGGCCGTTGGTACGGGGTGTGGAATTACCGTCCTGACCGACGAGGGGAAAAAGTTCATGTACCGATCAATGACAGAAACCCAAAAAAGGAGAAAACCATGAAAGTCAGCGCACGTAACACCTTTACCGGCACCGTATCCAGTATCACCAAAGGGGCGGTTAACGCAGAAGTTACCTTGACCCTGAAAGGCGGCGTTTCACTCACTGCCATTGTTACCAACGGCTCCGTGGACAACCTGGAGCTCGCAACCGGTAAGGAAGCCCAGGCAATCGTCAAAGCCAGTTCGATCATCATCGGCACCAATCTGCATGATGTTGCGGTCAGCGCCCGCAACGTTTTTTGCGGCACGATCGTCACTATCATCGAAGGGCCGGTCAACAACGAAATCGACCTGGAGATCGGTGGGGGAAATGTCATCAGCGCTGTCATTACCCATAACAGCTCCGTCAGGCTCGGTCTGAAATCGGGGAGCCACGCCTGCGCCCTGTTCAAGGCTTCCAGCGTTATTCTCGCCGTTGAGTGAAAGACGCTTGAAACAAATGGTTTTGGTTCCGGCACTGCCGGATTTGGTACAGAGGCCAACGTGTGTCCTACTTTCGTTGGCTCTTTTTGTACCTGGAATGTGCAGTTGTAAGGAGTTTTTTGAACGGTGAAAAACACAATCTGGATATCGGGTCTGCTTCTGCTGCTCTGTGCAACCGTTCTGGTGTCGTTGACCCTGGGCAAATATCCGGTCACCCTGGCGGAAATGTGCGCCTATGTGACCTCCTCCTGTGGTTTCGGATCAATGGACAGCCAGAGGTCGGCCCTGCTGCACAATATCCTGGTCGATATCCGGCTGCCACGAATCCTGGCCGCCGTGCTGATCGGCGCTGCCCTATCGGTTTCCGGGGCTGCGTTCCAGTCCATGTTCATCAATCCCCTGGTATCACCCAGCCTGTTGGGAGTTCTGTCCGGTGCATCCTTTGGCGCCGCGCTGGGCATGATCATCTCCAGCAACTGGCTCGTGGTTCAGGTCAGCTCCTTCCTGTTCGGTCTGCTGGCGGTGCTCCTGTCCGTGGGGGTCGCCAGGCTGTACCGTGGCGACCGGCTGTTGATGCTGCTCCTGGGCGGCATCATCAGCGGTGCCCTGTTCACCTCCCTGCTTTCCATCGTCAAGTATCTGGCTGATCCGTACAACCAGCTTCCGGCCATTGTGTACTGGCTGATGGGTGGGCTTTCCCTGGTTGATATGAAGACAGTGCTGTTCGCCTCACTGCCCATCGGATTCGGGGTACTTGTCATCGTACTGCTCTCTCCCTCTCTCAATATCCTCAGTATGGGTGATGACGAAGCAAAAACCATGGGTCTTAACGTGAGCCTGATCCGCATGACCCTGATCTTTTTCGCCACCCTGATTAGCGCACTGACCGTGGTGCTGGGCGGAATGATCGGCTGGGTCGGGCTAATCATACCCCATGTGGCACGCATGCTGGTAGGTCCCGATAACCGGCTGCTGCTGCCAGTGGGGGCGCTGCTGGGCGCCCTGTATCTGGTGTTCGTGGATGATCTCTCCCGACTGGTTTTCAACGTTGAAATCCCCCTGGGGATCGTCACGTCACTGGTGGGCATACCATTTTTCGCGCTGGTCCTGAAAAATGCCAAGAAAGGATGGGGCTGACATGTTGCTTCAGGCAGACAACATTACCTTTGGTTACTCCAGCAAGACGGTGCTCCATGATGTGTCGTTCTCTATCCGCAGGGGCGAGATCGTCTCGCTGCTGGGTCCCAACGGCTGCGGAAAGACCACCCTGCTGAAGATCCTGTTGGGGCTGTACCACTCAAAAAATGGCGGAAGGGTGCGCTTTGAAGGGCGCGAACTGTCATCCATTCACCAGAAAACCCTGGCGCGCAGCGTTGCCTATGTGCCCCAGTTTCACAAGGCTTCCTTTGCCTATCGGGTGCTGGACGTGGTGCTGATGGGACGCATGCCGCACAAGTCGTTTTTCAGTCGCTACAATCGGCATGACGAGGAACTGGCGCGTAGTGCGTTGGCCAAACTGTCCATCCTGCATCTGGAAGAACGGCCCTACACGGAGATCAGTGGGGGCGAGCGTCAGCTCACCCTGATTGCCCGGGCCATGGCCCAGGGAGCCCATACCTTCATCTTTGACGAACCGGCCAACGGACTGGATTACGGCAATCAGATCAGGCTTCTCGAAGAACTGATCAACCTGAGCCGTGAAGGGTACACGTTCATCAAGTCAACCCACTTCCCCGACCATGCGCTCTGGGTGGCTGACCGGGTGATCATGATGAAACAGGGCACCATCATCGCCAACGGCAGTTCGGAAGAGACCATCACCAGTGAGAATCTGTATTCCCTGTATGGCAGGGAGGTTGACATACATGCCTTGAAAGAGAGTTTCAGGGTATGCGTACCGCGGAAACTGGGGCAGGTAGGACTGACGACGGCAGGCAAACTGAAACAGTCATACCACTAAAGAACGAGGAGACGTTGAAAATGCAAATAACGAATGTTCATGAGGTTCTCCAGCGTTGTATCGATTACCACGGCCATTACTGCGCGGGCCAGTCGCTGGGAGTGCGTATCGCCAAGAAAGGGTTGGAGCTGGTTGCGGCAGAAGATCAAAAGGATCTGATCGTTTTTGTGGAAAACGACCGCTGTATCGCCGATGCGGTGCTGATGGCCACCGGAACCCGTCTGGGAAGGCGCAGCCTGAAGTTCGTCGACTACGGCAAGATGGCGGCCACCTTTGTCAACCTGAAGACGGATACCGCTTACCGGGTTGTTCTCAAGCCGGTGGATCATGACAAAGCGCCCCGTGATGATGGCCAGGAAGAGGTGAAAGAGCGGGTGCTGACGTTGGAAGATGATGAGCTGCTCTCCTGGAAAAAGGTAAAGGTCAGGCTACGCAAAGAGGAGCTTCCGGGCAAGCCGGAACGGATCGTCAACTGCGTACAGTGCGGTGAGAAGGTCTTCGACGCCAAGGATCTTGATGGAAACGGGACGGTTGCCGGTCCCTTCTGCGTCTCCTGTGTGCGCGGGGCCTACTATGAAGCGTCGATCTAAGACACATGAACCTGGTCGATGCGCTGCTGGAGAGTATTGAGGCCCGCGACGAGACCGTTAAGAACGTTTTGGTGGGGCTGCACTGGATCGGAGTCGAAAGCCGGTTTTCAGCCGGAATGGCCCATGTTTCCAAGGGAGGAGAGGGTCTGGCGTTGAAAGACGCCGGCGCAATTCTGGGGAGAAATACCCGGGAGATTGCCGCGCGACTGCGAAGTTGGGCAGCGCTGGATGCCTGTCTCGGCTTGGCAGCGCTCTGCTCGCTGATCGAGCCGGAGGGCGATCCGGTCAATGTAAATGAGTATATCCTGAGCAATGCACCCGGCAGGGTCGTGACCTGTATCGGCAGGTTTCCGTTTTATCCGAAAGTTCAACGTGTGGCGAAATGGTCATATCTTCTGGAAATGAATCCCCGGCCACGGGAGTTGCCACTCTCTGCGGCTGAAGAGGTGATTCCCAAGTCGGATCTGGTGGTCATAAACAGCACCACGCTGATCAATAAGTCGCTGCAACGGCTGTTGGAGCTGTCCCGCGGAAAAACCTGCGTGGTCCTCGGGCCTTGCACCCCCATGAGTGACGTGCTGTTTGATTTTGGCGCCACGGTTATTGCCGGTGTCAGGGTCGTGGACCCGCACAGGCTTTTCCTGAGCCTGGCGCAGGGGGTCATGCTGTTCCGGGATATTCAGGGGATTCAGTCCATTGCGAGGTTCAGGGATCGTCAAAATAGATGGAAGGAATAGAAAGGTTATCACCATGGATTGGCTCAAAAATGTAGTGGATTATGGCGTGATTTCGTTGCTGGCCCTGCTGAGCATCATTGCGGTCAGCTGCGCGATTGAGCGCCATCTGACCTATCGGCGGATCAACCTGCATGACTATCAGGATAAGAAGTCCCTGGAGCTGGATTTGACCGCCAAGCTGCATCTGATTGCCACCATCGCCAGCAACTCGCCTTATATCGGGCTGCTGGGCACGGTGTTGGGTATCATGATGACCTTTGCCACCATGGGCAAGGAGGGTTTTATGGATACCTCCAAGGTCATGGTCGGCCTGGCCCTGGCCATGAAGGCGACCGCGGCGGGGCTGTGCGTGGCCATCCCCTCCACGGTCCTGTACAACCTGCTTCTGCGGCGGGTCAAGGTGTTTGTGTTCAGATGGGAGATCATGAATGGAAGAAAAGCAGTTTGACTACATCAACATCATTCCGTTCGTCGATATCATGCTGGTGCTCCTGACCATCGTCCTGACTACCTCCACCTTTATCGCCTCCGGCGGAATCCCGGTCAATCTGCCCAGGGCATCCCGGAACAGTCAGGAAATTGTCAGGACCAGAACCATCGAGATCGACAGGAGCGGAACCATCATCTTCGATGGGCATATTGTGACAACAGCCACCCTGCGCCCGGCATTGCAGCCCCTGGACAAGAACACACCCTTTCTGATCAGGGCTGACCGGGATATCCCGCTCCAGGTTTTTGTGGACGCTCTGGATACGGTCAAAAATTCCGGATTCAGCCGGGTCAGTCTGCAGACGGAAACCCGGCAATGAACCGTCAGCAGACGTCAACTGCGCTGTCGCTTCTGCTCCACGGAATACTGCTCGTTTCCATCTATGCCGTGAGCAGCTCCTGTGCCCAGTCTGATTCGCCCCTGGTGATCGATTTCAGCGTAAATGGTGACGCCGGACGCGGCATTGGTGAGGGAAAACCTCCACCAGGACCTCCTGCACCCACGTCTGCGGGACGTCCTCACTCCACTCCGGCGCCGCCGCGTACTGTTGCACGCTCGGAACCACTCAAAGTGCCGCTTCCTGTTACGGAACCGGTTGTAAAAACAGCCGTTGAACAATCTGGTCCGGCGGCAGTTGCTGCGTCGCCCAAAACCGAGTCGCTTGTCGCGGCAAACTATGAACCATCAGGAGTTTCCGATGCAGCTGCCCGGCCAGCGGCCGTATCCGGCCAGGGCAGGAGCGGGGCAGCGGGCGGTGGAGGGGAGGGGGTATCCGGAGCCTCATCCGGTGGGGGTGGGACGTCACCGGGGCCAGCGGGTGGAGGTGGGAACTCGGCGGACCAGCTGCGCAACAGATACCTGAAGGAACATTTCGCCTACATCAAGGATCTGATCCAGAGAAGCATTTCCTACCCTTCACGGGCGCGGAAGATGGGCTGGACCGGCAGAGTGGTTGTTTCATTTGTCATCCATGAAAACGGACGCGTCAGCAACGAAACCGTTGTTGCCAGTTCCGGGTTTTCCCTGCTGGATAACAACGTGATTGCGTCAATCAGGTCGGTTGCGCCATTTCCCAGACCACCCGTAAAAGCCGAACTGCGCGTTCCGATCATCTATCGACTTGATTGAACAAAACACTGCTGCCCTTTGAGGAGGAACTGATGGCAATGAGAAGTACTGTGTTGGCAATTGTGATTGTATTCCTTGCAATGATTGTCATGGGTAAGGGATCCGCGGTTGCGCGGGAAATTGTGGATATGAGCGGGCGTAAGGTTGTCGTACCCGACTCCATCAAGAAAGTCTACGCTCCCGCGCCCTACGGCGCATACATTCTGTACGCCGTTGATCCCACCATGATGTCGGGTCTGATCTTTCCACTCAAGGAAGAGGACAAGCACTACCTTCATAAAAGCGTGCGGGACCTTCCCGTAATCGGCGGCCTCTTTGGGCAGGGGCAGACGGCAAACATTGAAGTGTTGCTGAAGACGAAACCGGACGCTCTGCTGATGTGGAGCGATAAAAAATCCCCCATCAATCCCAAGATGGAGGAAAACATGAAAAAACTGGGCATTCCCTATGCCTATGCAACGGCCGCCAGTCTCTCCGATTATCCGGATGTGTTCCTGTTTCTGGGCAGGTTCCTCAACAGGGAAAAACGGGCCAAAAAACTGAGCGACTACAGTCGCCGGGTTTTATCCTCGGTGGACGCTGCGGTCAAGAGGGTTCCGGAGGGCAAGCGGCCGAAGGTCTACTATGCCGAAGGGGTCGATGGTCTGCAGACCGAATGTGATGACTCGATCCATGTGGAACTGCTTAAACGCGCCGGCGACACGGATGTCCACCGCTGCCATACGGCCAGCCACATGGGCATGGAGAAGATCTCCCTGGAGCAGATCATGATCGATGACCCGGATGTGATTCTCGTCCAGGAAAAACTGTTTTTTGAAAAAGTCTTCAAGGATCCGGCCTGGCAGAGGATCAGGGCCGTCCGCCAGGGGAAGGTCTTTCTGATTCCACGAACCCCCTTCAACTGGTTCGATCGCCCCCCCTCATTCATGAGAATACTCGGCCTGCAATGGGTCACCAATCTGCTCTATCCCAAAGAGTATCCGCTCGATGTGATCAGGGAAGCACGGGAATTCTACCGGCTCTTCCTGGGTGTGGAGGTGTCCGAACAGGATATGCACCGAATCATGGGGAAATGATCCGACGAAACGATGCGTAGTGATCAGTGCGTTGAATATTCCTGATTCAAGGATGAATCAGGCATGAAAATCACGTATCTGCCAATGAAATAATGAGGAGGGACAATGAAAAACGCAGTACTTGTCGGTTGTATGCTGGGATGTGTGGCAATTGCCCATGCGGATGAAGACGCCGGAGAAATGAAGAAACATGATCTGGAAACGGTTACGGTTACAGCGACTAAAAAAACAGGTCGTACCTATGATGAACTGAAGATTCCGGTCTACAGCCAATCCGCAGTCCAGGAGAGCGCCAAGGCTACCACCGAGGTATTCACGCGCGAAGAGATTGAGGACATCAAGCCACGGGATTTTTACGATCTGTTTTCGCGCGCCGCCGGGACAGCTACCACATACCAGGGACGCAAATACATGAACTTCCTCTCCGTGCGGGGGGGCGATTCCAATTCGGTCGGTGTCATCATTGATGGATTCTACATACCCAGCTCCCAGTCATCTCGCATTCTGGCTCAATTTCCCATGGATGCAATCGAATCGGTTCAGATCGTCAGGGATTCCACAAGCCTCAGCCTTGGACCGATTGTAGATCTCGGAACTTCAGTCAGTGCGCCAAACCAGGGCTTTGTCATCATTACCACCCGCAAGGGAACACGGCTTGACGGTGGTGTAAACATCGACTATGGCAGCCTCAACACACGAGAGTTCCAGTTGTATCACGGCAACAAGCTCGGAAATTTCAACTACCGTCTGACAGGCACCATTAATGGCACCGATGGACGCTCCGGATGGTACACGAACCAGAATGCCGCCTCAATTCTCTTTAACGGCGGGTATGACGGAGAAACGCTCAAAATCAACACGAACATCTTCTACCAACATGGCAAGCGTAACATGGAGCATTCCTTTACCAATACAACCAACAACTCCTATTGGGGCTATGACCCGATGGAGGCGCTCTGGATGGGGATCACTATCAACAAACTCTGGACACCCGGACAGGTGACGTCATTTTCCTACTCCCACGGAATGCTCACCGACACGGAAGTCATGGGTACGAGTACGCCGGCAAATAATCCCGACAAGATAAAATATACCTACACGGGGCAGAGCGATTATGCCGACAACTATCATGTCTGGCATACGTCAACCATTGCAAACAACACGGCCAAAATCGGTTTTCAGGCAATCAAGTGGCATGAGCCGACCGGGTATGCCTCATGGGATGGAAAAGAGAAGGAAGAGCTGGTTCTGGGCGGCTATATCCAGGATGAGCAACGTTTCTTCGGGGACAAACTGGCCGTTGACGCCGGGGTGCGGGTCGATGACAAGTACATAAAACATGGCACCGATGTCAATGGGGTGGCCAGGTCACCGCAGAACCAGTGGGCTGCTCCTTCCATCGGAGCAAGCGTGGGTGGCGCCTGGAAGATTGACGGCATCCACAAACTTTCTGCCAGGGTTGGGTATTCCTATGCGGATGTTGATCCGTTCCTTACGCCGGTCAAAAATGTCACACTTGAGGCCGAGGAACGTTACAAGTTTGAAGTTGGCCTGGAAGGCAATTACCACCCGGCCTTCAATCCCAAGTTGACTCTGTTCTGTTATGACATCAACAATTACAAACTCTCAACCACGCAGGGAACCGGAACCAAGCAGGTCACGCTGTACAATCAGGCAAATGTCACCCGCAAAGGGATTGAAGTGTCTTCCTCCGGTAATCTCCCCTATGGCTTTAGTTACAACCTGAATTATTCTCACTACGAATTCAATGAAAATACCGTATCAATCACCAGTCCCCATGACATTCTGTCCCTCCTCCTCTCCCATCGTTATGGCCCGTTCCAGACCAATCTGACCCTCAGATACGTTGCGCCCTATCTGAATAACGGATTCACGACTCCGGTCAGATATGTGGAAGTGGGCGATTTTACCCGTCTGGATATGAACGCGAGCTATGACTATCACATCAGCAGGTTTCAGGGACGGGTTGTTGCCTATGTCCAGAACATGCTGAACGACAAGTACCAGACCATCAATGGCTTTCCCGATCAGGGCACTACCTTCGGGTTGCGCCTGGAAGCAGGGTTCTGAGAATTCGGGGAGTCTCTTTCATGAACGCTTCGGATGTTAACGACTACAACAGCATTGCCCTCGGAATCAACGCGCCGATCTACTCATTCTACGCCGGCCGGATTCTGGAGAAAACCGGGATCGCTTCGGGTCTCTGTCTGGATGTGGGGTGTGGGGGCGGCTATCTGGGACTTGCCCTGGCGCGGATTACTACACTGGATTTCGTGTTTATCGATGCCTCTCCTGAAATGCTCAGCTGCGCGACGGTGAACATAGCAACTCATAACTTGACAACGCGTGCTGCAACCCTGCTTGGCCAGGTCCAGGCGATTCCCCTGCCAGACGAGTCAGTGGATCTGGTTATCAGCAGGGGCTCGATTCCGTTCTGGGATGAGCTTCCAACAGCCTTTCGAGAGATCAAGCGTGTCCTGAAACCGGGCGGATGCGGCTATATCGGCGGCGGTCTTGGCGATCCGAAATTGAGGGCGGCGCATATGGAACGGATGAAGAAGGAACATCCGGAGTGGCACGGGGGACAGAGGAAGATCCCCCGCCATGACGACCGCCATTACTCAGATGCGCTTGAGTCGGCAGGTTTCGATTCGTTCACCGTTACCAGAAACGATGAGGGGATGTGGATAGAATTGCTAAAGGCCAAAATGTGAAGGGTCAGAGCAAAAATAACGACGGCAGTTCCCGGATTATCCTGGACGAGGTTGCGCACACATTGCGGGGACTGTACGGCACCACACTCGACGATCTGGTCGTCGAGCGACTGGTGGTGGGGGTCTTTTTTGTCGGTGTGAAACTGTCCAACGGGTGCGCCGGGGTGGCCTACACCCCGCCCGAGGCGATCAGAAACGCCGGCAACCGCATCCTGAAGGAGCATACACCGCTCATCCGCGGCATGCGGGCCGCGAAGGTCATGACCGGAGAGAGTGCCGGTCCCTTCGCCGGGGTGATCAGGCTGGCCACGCTGAATGCCCTGTCCGTACCGTTCTTCGAGGATGGACGTTACCGCGTTGATACCAGCGGCGACCTGTCCGGGATTCCTTCACTTTTCCGTAACCGGCGGGTCTGCGTGGTCGGTGCCATCATACCGTTCCTCAAACGCCTGAAAGAACTTGGCGCCGCAGAGGTCACTATAATCGACCGCAAAGAGGAAACCAAAGTTGAGGCCGAGGCTGGATACGGAACATTCGTTCTGCCGGAACGCACCGCTGAAACCCTGGCCCGCTGCGAGACCGCCGTCTTTACCGGGGCGGCCATCGCCAACGGAAGCATTGAGCAACTCATCAACTTCGTACCCGCGGATGCGGCCATTGCAGTGGTTGGTCCCACAGCCGGATTTGTGCCGGAACCGCTCTTCCGGCGCAAGGTCGCCTCGGTCGGCACGGTGGTGGTGACCGACAGTGACCAGGCCCTGGAGATACTTGCCGAAGGTGGCGGCGGGTACCGGCTTTTCGGAACATGCGTACGCAAGATTAACCTGATCAATGTCCAGCGCTTACGGGAGTTGGGACTGGACGGTTTTTGAATACTAGATAGTGTCAAAAGTTTCATGAAAGACCGGGATATTGAAATGGAAAATGCCT
>JACAAY010000071.1 GCA_013377095.1 Desulfuromonadales bacterium | reverse complement strand
ACTGGGTTTCCAAGCGCTTCACGGAAGCTCGGCAGGTTTTTGAGATGTTCCAGGATCTGCGATTGGAGGCGAAAGAACACTTCATTACGCTCCACCTGGACGGCAAAAACCGGATCGTCTGTTTTGACCGGGTGTCGGTTGGCTCATTGAATCAGAGTATCGTTGTACCCCGGGATTTGTTCAAAACTGCCTGCATGGTAAGTGCTGCGGCCCTGATTCTGATGCATAACCACCCCACCGGTGATCCGTCGCCATCCCGCGAGGATCTGGATATCACCAAACGCATCAAAGAGTGTGGTGATCTCCTGGGTATCAGGGTCCTGGATCACATCATCATCGGCGACAGCTACCTGAGTTTTGCTGAACGGGGTCTGATTTGATTGCTCGGCAGGGGCAAGAGACCTCAGAAGGGGGGTTGGTCCCTGCCCGAGAATGGTGAAGGAGGTTACTAAATGAGCACATCACTACATCAGATGGCAACAGAACCCACCAACGAGGAACGCGCCGGCCGGATCGACGCGGTCATGCAGGCATATTGCCTGACTCTTGATGGACGGGATTTCGACGGTGACGAAGATGATGTCAAGGATCTGCTTGCTGACTTGATGCATTTCTGTGAGCGGATGGAAATCGATTTTGAAGGGAATCTCCGCGTGGCCCGCGACAATTTCGAATACGAAAGGGAAGCGGAAACCGGAATATCGAATTTGCTGTGACTCTCGATCAATCAGCGAAAGGGAGGTAAACCATGGGCATGAAAACATCTCGTCCGGTTACTGTGCCGGGATTCACCATTCAGCGGCGGTCGCATTGTGGCAAGCTTTTTGTGACCGTCACGACTCAGGAAGGGAAACCATTTGAAGTCTTCATCCGCTTCGGCAAGGCCGGCGGCTGCGGTTCGGCAATGGCCGATGGTCTTGCCCGGCTGGTCTCCTATGGGCTTCGTTCCGGGTTGGAAGCACAGGATGCGGTCAAGGCAATGGATGGAATATCATGTTATCTGGGTCCTAGAACCTGTCTCAACGAAGTGGCATCTGCGCTACGGCTAGTAATAACACATCTGGAAACGGGTGAGGACATCAACACCCTGATTGAGGATGAGGAGTTTGCTGCAGCGAACAGTGTGGAGGTTATGCACGCTGAAAATGAAACGTCCGTTTTCACGGAAGAAAGAGTTTGCGATCTTCAGGCCGGATGATGTCCCTCCGACCTGGAAAGGGCGGCCTGCTTTGGGTCGCCTTTTTTCATTTTGTTTCGTGTGCTTAAAAGGATAGATATGCGAATAGACCGATCTCCTTCCTTTTCCTGGCCGAGTGGCGGTACATATTCTTGAGTTTGATCAGTGTATGCCAAATACCGCCAGGAGTGGGTCGGACGGGTAATGCAATATGATATTTCTATTTCCGATCTGCATGTGTCATTCAGTTTGTAAAGTTCACTTTGTGGTTGAGGTGGAGATCAAATAGAGAAGTTTAAAATTTAAAATTAAATAAAAACTATATTGCGTAATTTGTAGCCCATAATAACGGATAATTTTCATATTTATACCCCATTAGACGATGTTTCAATTTCTCTCGTCAGAATCAATACTGCTGACGGGAGAAAGCATGAAATCTACTAAAAAATTACTCGGGGAGCGCATCAAGGAAATTCGCAAGGCTCGAAGATTGACTCAATCGAAGCTTGCCGAGCTAGTTGATATTGAACAGAAACATGTCAGCCGGATTGAGTCGGCGAAAAACTACCCTTCCATAGATCTGCTTGAAGAATTGGCAGTAGCGTTGAATGTTCCATTGATGAGTTTTTTCGATTTCACGCACTTGGAAAATGATGAGGTGCGTACAGCGAGCATAGAAGAGATGCTAAAGGAGCTGGATGAGGAAACGCGCAAACTGGCGTATAAACTGATCAGAGCTACTATCAAGACATTGAAAGGAGACTGATAGAAGGATAGAACTGCTACAAAAATCCTGAACAAAAAGCCCGTACCTGGAGTGCAATGCTTACGAAATGGGTTCTCTGATTCAGGCAGTCATTTTAATTGCCGTATTACTTTTCAAAAATGCATGTCCACTGCAACGGTGGGAATCATCCCGAAATGCATAAAAATATTTTACCCTCGACTGACGGTATATCAAACCATGCCGCAAACAAGTCGAGAATTCCCGCCTCGAAAGCTGACGTATTTCCCATTCCGTGAAAGCCAGGCATCAGATTGATTTGAGTTATTTCGTGTTCAAATAAAGCTAAAATTACATCTGATTTTTAAATTAGTATTTATCTATTAATTAAAACAAACTGCGCATCGCCATAATTATCATATCAGAAGAAAAATACTGAACGGGGGTGAGGCAATGAACGCCTTTATGAAACTCGTGACGCGATGGAATTCATGAATATTTCCCGGTCAACACTCTGGAGGATGTCGCGTCGCGAGGATTTTCCGAAGCCCGTGCTATTTATGGGGTAAAACGCTGGCGGCGTGAGGAGCTCGAGTCATGGATCAATGCCAGACAGGGGGAAACGGCCGCCGAAGTTTGACAACTGGATGAAGGAGAATAGTGGTGGGAGTGGTTTGGAGTGTGCGGTCCAGCAGAAGATAGCCCGAAGAACGATCCTCCGTTTCCGGATGCAGCTCCAGATTCATTTTCAGAAACGTTCAAGGATCTTCTTGCCAGCCTGGCGGCACAACCGAAGTACCTCCCGCAATGGCCGGAAGGGCAGCGGGCCATGCCGAACGAGATCTTTCGCTCGGCCCTGTTCAACTGCCGTAACCGCAATCAGCCCCGTCAGTACATGAAGGATGCTGAAATCGCGGTGATCGGTGATGGCCAAATCGTGTACCGGGGCGAGGAATTGCGTCAGGATGACGAACTTGTCTGGTTGCATCTCGTGCACCTGCTAAAGAAGAGTCCACTCGGTGAATGCGTGGAATTTACGCCGTACTCATTCATCAGGGCACTCGGCTGGCCGGTCAAAGGTCAAAGCTACGAACGGTTGCGGATCTGCCTGAGCCGCATGCAGGCGACAGCGATCCGCATCCAGTCGAAACGGCTGGGAAGTTTCATCAGTGTATCCCTGATCCAGATGTTCAGGTCGAGGGACGAGCAGATGGTGAACCTCTCCCGCTGGCAGGTATGGCTCTGCAAGGAGATGCTTCTGCTGTTCGACGAGGAATTCCTGACCAGAGTGAACTGGGAAATCAGGAAGTCTCTTCCGGACGGCATCGCGTCAAAGCTGTTCGGATACTGGGCCAGTCACCGAGAACCGTTCCCGGTAAAGATCTCCACCCTCATGAGACTCTGCGGTGCAGAGATGTCAGCGAAGCACTTCAGGGAAAAATTAAAAATCTCTCTCAACCTGCTGCAAGAGGCCGGTTTCCTGGAAACCTGGAAATTACAAGACGACACGCTGACCGTCAGGAGGAGGTATTGACCTATGAGCGACCGACTATTGACCTATGAGCGACCTCTATTGACCTTTGACCGGCAGGAGTATTGACCTTTGAGCGGCGGAACTATTGACCTTTGGGCGACCGGGGTGTTCCGAATTACGAAAGTAACACAAGAAGTTACAACGTTATTCACAGGCCCCTAACCTTCTTTTAACCATTCTTTAACCAAAAGAAAGAGGAGTTGGAATGGGTGTCATGAAATGCCACTACCATGACCAGGTTCTGAAAACAGTGATCGACCATCTGCGCCGGACAGGACAAGCTCTGAGGTTATCCAATGGCGCCTATTCCCTCACACGGGGTGAGGCTGACGTCAAGATCGTTGAGAAGGCGTGCCTTGAGCGCATGATATCCCTTGACCCTAACGGCATGATCCGGATCGGCGATTTCGAAATACCAACTGGCTTGGACACAGCGAAGATCAGGCGGAGAGTAGAGGACTATCTCAGAAGGAAAGCAACCAGAGAGGAGATCATCAGAATCGCAGCTTGTCTCGGTGTGCGGCTGAGATAGGCGCGTTTTGTGTTTTTAAGGAGGATGAGTGAATCGCATGATCGCTTTTCATCATCCGCGGGGCACTCCCGCTGAGTAGAACCAGAATTTACCCCTGACTTTCCTAAAGGCACGGCCGCGCGTTCGACCGAAACGCGGGCAAAGCCGGTAGACGGAAACATCCGTTATCGGCTTTTTTTATTAGGGAGCTGATATGGACTTCTTGGGTGCGGCTGACTGGGTGAGAAACAACAAGAAAAAAATCAGGCGCAGGATTGAGCCCTTCCTCAAGTACTCTCCCTATGAGGAATGCGACTATATGCAGGAGGCTTTTTTGTCCGCACTTGTCGCCTCAAAGCGCAGCACAGGAAAGGGGATTCCCTTTGAAGCCGCATTCTGGACCGTCTTCAAAGAATCCCTGGTCAAGATGACCCCAAATCCGGAATACGCATCGTCCGGTTCAAATTCGGTTCCTTCCCACCTGTGCGTGGAAGACGTTGATTCAGTCGTTATCCCCCAGACTGAGGTGGAGCGTGAACAGGACGTCGAGGTGATTTACGATACGGTCTGTCAATTTCTGACCAGGCGGGAGCAGAGAGTGCTTTGTCTGGCAATTGGAGCCACCTATGAAGGGGCCATGTCCAATTATGAAATCGCCGGATGTCTCGGATGCCGGGAATCGAACGTCCGTGACGCTTTGAACAGCGCATTGGGGCGTGTCAGGAACCTTGTGAGCAGAGGAATAATCAGGCCGGATGAGTTTTGGATTCGGAGTGAAAGGGGCAAAGAAACAATCGGAGGTCAAAATGGATGGGAAAGAAGCCGTCGCCTGGGTGGACAGATACATGGGGCTGGTGGAGAAGGAAATCCGTAAATACATGCTCAACACCCCGTATGACCAGGAAGACTTCCTCCATGACGCTTATGAGGCGGCTTTGCTGGCAGCCGAGGTGAGCAACCGTAAGGGAATCTCCTTTTCCACGGCCTTCTGGCGACTGTTCAAGAAAACCGCGTTCCGCGTCTCGCCCTGCAGCATTGCGAAAAGAAGGATTGGCGTTTCCATGTCCGTATTCGACTGTCAGGAGTATTCAGACGACGTTTATTACGGAGGCGAAACCTACCTGCCGGATCCCGAGATAACCATCCTTTCTGGAAGTGAAACCGCGCAGGCGGAGGAAGTACTCTTTCATCTGATGGAACGTTTAATGCCGGTGGAGGAAAATGTCATCGTCTGTATTTGTGGCCTTGATGGGGCGAGCATGTCCCTGACAGAAACCGCACAGGCTCTGGGAATGTCGAAAGGCGCGGTTCATCAGGCATTCCGGCGCATCATGAAAAAAGCACTTCTGTTCCGGCAGGAGCTGGTTTCCGCCGGACGCCCTCCGCACCGGGGAAGTTGTTGCTCCATGAAACAGAAAGAGAGCGTTTTGGCCTGGTCCGTTTTGGTATCCACTCCGCTGCAGGCCATGTTTGAAGGGAGGTCGCACCATGGAACTCAAGGAAGCAACCGCTGCATTCGGAATACCTTCGAAGATCATCGCACGCATGGAGCGGGAAGGGTTGATCTGTCTGCCCCTGGATGACGCCGGTGTCGCGGCGCTATCCGTTCTGGGTCGGCTCTGGGGCCGAATGTGGTTTGTCGCTGAGTCCCTGAAGAGTATCAGGAGCGCCCGGGAGCGAACCATGCTGTTGCTCTTTCCGGAACATGACAAGGTTGACCGCTACATCCTGAACACCTTTCTGGGCGAATCACATATGAAGAATCTCTCCACGGAAGTAGTTAGATACCGGGTCAAAAGGGCCTTTGCCACAGATGTGGACGGCCAGAGGATTCGTAAACTGAGAAAGACAGCATGGGACATACGGTGCAGGAAAATGAAACTCCAACTGGGCAAACTCAGCCTGACCTACGCCGACCTTCTCGGTGTCTGACCGGAAGGGGCGATGGTACGCTCTTGTGGATCAGTTGTGAAGGATGTCCGAGGAAATACGTGCAAAGGTATCGCTCCCGTTTGATGGCAACTGAAGATGGAAATAAACGTTTATAACTATATGAATATATAGTTACAGAAACGATTGTTCCTGACCCCCTGCACAGTGTGAATTCCGACAGGGGAGATTCGGAAACTCAGAGGAAAGCTCACATGGCTAGACCAGGTGGCGACAATGGCGTGGAGAACGCTGCCTTGAGGCGGATAGAGCATGAGTACGAAAACCGTATCGGTCGGGCCTTTTCCTCTGGACACAGCGTTGTGGAGATATCCAGGGTTATCGGGTGCAAAAGGGCGCTTCCGGTCTACCGGATACTTCAGAGACGGGGGCTGATAGAAACGTCCCTGAAGAGGAGCAGGTTCAAGGGGCCGGATAAACTGCACAATGCCCTGCGGCGCATGGGTCTTTCCTTCAACCAATGGTGCAACTCCTGGCAATTCGAACCGCCGAGCGCCGAGCATGAGCTTTCCCGTTCCGACACTTCTTCGACCTCCGGGATTCGCCTGGCGGCAGAGAGAGATTTCCCCAGAATATTCGCAAAGGGAAACCAGGCGATCAATCTCGAAGAGTGGGAACAACACATATCCTCTTCAACCACCGGTTACTCATATCGCATCGACTGGGACACGAGACTGGAAAAATATCTGGGGACGATCATTGGTGTCGAGTTGCTTACCATAATCGGAAAACATCCTTCAGTCGTCATGATGGAACTGGTCAGGGGCGCATGGCTGCTCAAGGCGATTGATCTTCTGGGCAGTATCGGAAAGAGATGACCAATCGGACTGGTATCCTCCCTCAGGGGGAGAAAAATTCAGCAGGAGCTACACCCCCGCAGGATAATTATAGGTAGGAGGGGAAAATAAAAAAACGCAAAACGTTGTCGAAGAACGGCACGGCCGCGGGCATGTGGATGCCCGGGCAAAGCCGGTCAGAAGGGGAGAAACCCCTCGGCCGGTTTTTTTATTGTGGAGGAGACGATGGCAAGACTCATTATCTTAGTTACGGTAACCCTGTTCCTGGCAACCAACAGCCAGGCGTCCTCTGTGCTTCAGAAGAGCTACGGATACCGTTATGAATCCGTCAGGGATACGGGGAGTGACCGTGAGTTCGTCATCTGCGACAATACTCACCGCTCCCACCTGGTCCCCGAACTGAAAGAGCTCCCCCTAGCGATGAGGTTCGGAGACCAGGCAACCGCCCTGCCGATCGATCCAGTTCCCCTAACCATACCCAAGAAATCTCCGTACCACTCCAACATTTCTGAATACCGGCTGGAAAAGACAGTCCTGTTCAGATTCGACAGCTCCAGGGTGGAAGATAACTGCGGATTGAGCCTTCTGGCTACCACTCTGAAGACCGACCCGTCCGTGACCGCAATCCGCATCAAGGGTTTCACCTGCGACCTGGGATCCAAGGAGTACAACGACAGGCTGGCAATGAGGCGGGCCGTAGCTGTAGGCAGCCTGCTGGGTAAGGCCGGTCTCCGGGTCGATGAGGTCTCCGGAGAAGGAAAATGCTGTTACGTGCCGGGGAAAAAAAGCTTTTCCAGACGGGTGGAGATATCGGTCATGCGGTCTCTGGCAGAGGAGAAAAACGATGAGAAATAGAGTGTCGAACCGTCTGGTTCCGGTGGCGTTTTTCCTGTCTTTCTGTTGCTTCGCTGCCCTTTATGTCTTGAACGCCGGAGGAGAGAGCGACCCCTCCACCAAGGCTTTGGAAGCATTCCGAAATGCGTACCAGGGGACAGCGGTCGAGAGCATGACCAGAACGGAAATACCCGGACTCTTCGAAGTGGTGACCGGCGGAAACCTGCTCTATTTCGCGCCCGAGGGAAACTACCTGATCATCGGCGAGATCTTCACCACCCAGGGGAAAAGCATCACCGCCGGGCGGCGGGAAGAGCTGATAGCGAAGCGCCTCAAGGAACTGCCTTTGGATGTGGGCGTTAGGATCGGCAACGGCCGGAACCGGGTAATCGAGTTCACCGATCCGGACTGTCCCTTCTGCCGCAAGGCATCAGCGTTCTTCAATCAGCGCACCGATGTCAGCAGATATGTCTTCTTTGCTCCCCTGGTTCAGCTGCACCCGGACGCGGAACGGAAAACGGCCTGGATCCTGGGGGCCAAAGACCGGGAAAAAGCCTATCAGGAGGTTATGGATGGGCAGCGCGACAAGGAGAAGTTCCCGGAACCGGACTCACGGGCCAGCGGTCTTGTCATGCAGCATCGCCAACTGGCGGCCAGGATGGGTGTCACGGGGACGCCGCAATTCTGGATCAACGGAAAAATGGTCCAGGGAGCGAACATTCCCGTTATCGAGAAGCTGCTCACGGAGGGAGGTGCACAAAAGTAACGTCAAGAAAAGGCTCGCTGTCAGGGAAGCGCGGTACATCGTCAACCATAAGCCCCGGCTGTTGGCCGGGCCATTCCAGTATTCCGGGAGGAAGCAAACACATGCAAGGAAACATTCAAATCGGCGCTTATCGATGCAGCAAGAACAGGCTGATGCTCTTCATGCTCATCTGCCTGACCGTCCAGCTGCTGTACTCAATTGCTCTTGCCATTGTCGCTCCGGCGGCCGGATCTTTCGCCTATGATGTCTATGACGTGGCCGTCGTCAGGATGCTCCAGGGGCCGATCGGATTTGTCGGCGGGGTGGCGGCCATGATCATCGGCGCTGTCATGGCCATTCAGGGCAAGATCATGGGAGCCATTCCGGCCATCTGCGGCGGCGCGATTCTCCTGCGGGCGGACGCGCTGGTCACCAGTCTTGGCGCAATCATCTGAACAATCAGCAAGGGAGGAGAGGGCCGGTCTCGGCCGGTCCTCTATTCTGTCATGACGAATTGCAGGTTTCCCCAGTATCTCGGCCGTCCCCTGCAGGTCCTCTGGCTCGAATCGGATGACCTGTGCCTCTTCTTCACTTTTCTGACCCTGGCCATGATCTTCGGGGGAATCTTCTGGGTTCTGATGATCGTTGTGCCCTGGGTCTACGGCAGGATCAAGAAACAGTACTCCAAGGGGCTGCTGGTGCACATGCTGTTCATGATCGGGTTTGCGAAGCTGCAAGGGTATCCGCTGTTCTTCGAGAAGGAATTCTATGAGTAGCAGGCTGAAGGAACAACCATGAGATTCAATCTCTTCATGCAGGGTCTTTCCAACCTCAAGGGGGAGAACCGGCTGCTCAAGTATGCCGGCGCCTTTATCGGGATCGGTTTTATCGCCAACTCGCTGGTCACGATCTACGCCCTGGAACACGAGACAACCATCCTCGTTCCGCCCGTGATCAACACGAAACTGGAGATCATCGGCAACTCCGCCTCGGAAGAGTATATCCGGGTCTTCGGCAGATACGCCATGTGGCTGGCCCTCAACTATTCCCCGGCAACGGCGCGCAGCCAGTTCAGCGAGCTATTGACCATGTTCGCACCCGAGAACTACGCCGGGGTGCGAAAGTCGTTCTACGGCATTGCCGACACGGTTGAGATGGGGCATGTCTCCAGCGTCTTTCACATCACCAGGATCAAGATCGACCGGGTCAGGTGCGAGATGGAAATTGACGGAGTCCGGCGGCAGTACGCCAACGACCAGTTCCTGGAGGAAAAGGAGCGGGTCTACACGATTGAATACCGGGTAACCGACGGCCGCTTCCTGATCAGCAGACTCTACGAGCAGGAAACGCGAAACCAGGCTTCAACCAACCAGGTTTCCAGCAATGGGAGGCACTAACGTGCGCAAATCAATCCTGTCAATGTTGTCGATTCTTTTGCTCTCCGCTCATTTGGCATACGGAGAGAATCCGGTTCAGCCGGCCAGTTCAAAAACAACTCCATCCGCTTCACCGATCCATCAGGCTGAGAAAACTCCATCCGGGCCTTTCCCGGCCGAACTCCAGCAGCAGATTGTCATGCCGGAGGTCAGCACCCAGGTCAGCCTGTCCAGTTCCGACGCCAACCGTATCGTCTGCTCCCAGGAGATAAAAGACGTGATCTTCTCCAGCGAGAAGGGGGTCAGTGTCAAGGCCGTGGGGAGAAACGCCTTTGTCAAATTCCGCATCACCAGGAAGGACGACAGGGAGATCTACTCCACCACCCCGACCGAACTGTTCGTGGTCTGCGGGGAGAGCGTCTACAACCTGATCGCCATCCCCAAACGGATTCCGGCCCAGACCGTCAGGCTCTCACCGGGCACGGAGAAGATCCGGCACAACGCCGCAATCTACGGCTCCCTCCCTTTTGAAAAGAAAATCCTGGCTGTGATCAAGGCCGTTTACACCGGCGAAATTCCCGAGGGATTTTCCGCACGCTTCGTGAACCGAAAACTCCAGCTCTTCAAGGACCTGGATCTGACTCTTGCGCGGATCTTCCGGGTGGAGGGGGAAGGGCTGTCAATCAAGGAATTCTCGGTTTCTTCCAGAAAAGTTGGCGAGGAGCTGAAGATCAGGGAGAAAGATTTCCTGGTCGAGGCGGTTGCGGTCAAGCCGGTGGGGCTGGCCCTGGACCGGCATACCCTCAAAGCAGGAGAGACCGCCAGGCTGATCGTGGTCGAGCAGGTTGTGAACCAGGGCAGGGAAGGAGGGGCTGATGGCGCTCAGGGAGAGAATTAGGGTTTTCTGGGAGAGTCTGTCACCGAAAGCCAAGCAACGGGTGGTCATGCTGTCGAGCATCGGTCTGATCCTGGCTGTCTCGGCAGCCGGTTACTGGGTGCGCAGCGGTTCCCCGCCACCACCGAAGCAGGTCGCAGGGAAACGGGAAGACGTGGCCCTCGATCCCAAGCTGCTGGAGAAATCCATGTACATGGAAGGGCAGAAGGAGATCGCCAAACGGGACGAAAAGATCGCCGCGCTGTCCAAGCAGATCGACGAGATCATCAACGACAAGAAGACCGACAAGGAGCATGAAGCACTAAAGGCAATCAAGGAGGAAAAGAAGGCCCAGGACGCCAAGGGTCTCTCAGGCGGCCCGCCCCCGAAAACCTCGGCCAGGAGTGATTCAAAACTCCCCGACCTGCCGCTCCCGTCGCCTCCCAGCCCGGCAGCGGGCAAGGGACAGCCGGCCTACGCTTCCTTCGGCAAGGTACCGCCTCCCCCGGGAACTGCTGCAACAGGCCAGCCATACCCGCCCGCTCAGCCGGTACCTCCATCCAAACCGGATACCTTCGGCGAAATCGAGATTGTTTCTACACGGGACATGCGCAGTGGCAAGGAAGGTAAAGAGGCAAAAGCAGAGGGCGCTGATAAAAAAAAAGAGCCTGGCGAGCGGGTCTATTTACCCCCTTCCTTTATGGCGGCGACCCTGCTTTCCGGGCTCGATGCCCCTACCTCTGAGGGAGCCAAGGGAAATCCGGCCCCGGTCTTTATCCGCATCAAGGATCTGGCCGTGCTCCCCAATAAGGTCAAGGCCAATCTGAAGGGGTGCTTCGTCATCGCCGAGGGGCATGGCAACCTGGCCACCGAGCGGGCTGAACTACGGCTGGTGTCGCTCTCCTGTCTGGATCGCAAGGACCACGCGGTCATCGACCAGAAGATCAAGGGCTTTGTGGTGGATGCCGACGGCAAGATCGGTCTCAAGGGAACGGTCGTCTCCAAGATGGGGGCTGCCGTGGCCCGCTCCCTGATCGCCGGTTTCTTCGGCGGTATCGGCGAAGCATTCCGCCAGAGCGCCACGACCCAGTCCATCAGCGCCCTGGGCGCAACCCAGATCGTGGATCCCAGCCAGGTGGCGCGGGCAGGGATCGGCGGCGGGGTTGCCACGGCTGCCACGGAGCTGCAGAAATTCTACCTGGAACTGGCCAAACAGACCATGCCGGTCATCGAGGTGGGTGCCACCAAGAACATCACCGTCATCATCAGCGAGGGTGTCGATCTTGGCATCAAGGAGATCAGGACGATCACGTCCGGGAGGAAGTATGAAGAAGGGATATAGCTGGCTTCTGGCAACAGTCACCCTGTGCGGCTGTTCCGCGGTCCTGAACCCCTACCAGTCCAGTTTCAACTGCCCCGAGGCGGACAAGGGTAAATGCGTCTCGGTGCAGCAGGCCTACAGCGATTCCATGAACCCCTTGGTGAAGCCGGAAACCGGAGCGGGGGAGGGCGAATGCCAGGAGTGCGGGAAGGACAAACCTGATAACCCCGGACAAGGGAGGGAAGAAGCGCAGTACCGGGGCGCACTGTTGAAGCGGCTCTCCGGACTGCTCAATGAACCGGAAACTCCGCTGGTGGCGCCACCGCAGGTGCTGCGGGTGCTGCTCCTGCCCTACCGGGGCGATGGCGGCGAACTGTTCATGCCCCGCTACGCCTATTTCTTTCTCGACCATCCCCAGTGGATCCTGGACGGCAGCCTGGTGGAGAAGGGGGACTGACCAGATGCTGAAGCGTATCTTCGGCGACAAACACTCCTCACCCACCAGGGCCGAACTCCTCAAGAAGGTGGAACGGAGCTCCTTCTCCGGGTTTCTGCCCTGGATGTACTACGACCCTGAAACCGGTATCTACACCAACACGGACGATACCCGGGGTTTCCTCTGGGAATGCCGTCCCCTGGCCTTTGCCGGGGATGCCACGGCCCAGGTGCTGGAGGGGCTCTTTCGCCTCAATCTCCCCTTTGGCTCGATCATGCAGTTCATCCTCTGGGCCGACAGTCACATCGACCCGCTCCTGGAACGGTACCAGGCTCTGCGGGTTCGTGAAAGCGACATCGGCGCCGAATCGACAGCGCGCTTTGTTGACTACCTGTCCCGGGGCAGGGATGGCCTGGCAACCATAGCCGGCATACCGGTGCGCCAGTTCCGGCTGCTGGTCTGTCTCAAGTTCCCTCATAACGATGAGCTTTCCACCGGCCAGAGCGACATCCGCGGTGCGGTAACCGAGATACTGCGAGGGGCGCATTTGCAGCCATTGCCCCTGGATCCCGCCTCCCTGATCGACAGTATGCGACGACTGCTGAATGACCGGGTCTCCCTGAACAACGACGACTATGATCCGGAGGTTCCCCTCAACCGCCAGATCATCTTTGCCGACACGGAGATTGCCAAGGACAACCGCCGGCTGCTGGTGGGGGAGAAAGTCTTCCGCTGCGCCACGGTCAAGAAGTTCCCCCTGGAGGTCAACTTCCTGCAGACCAACGAGATCTTCGGCGGCATCTCGGGGCTGGTGGCCAACTCCAGCCAGGTGATCACGCCATTCCTCTTCTGTCTCAACATCGTCTTTGCCGACCTGAAAGCCAAGCTGCACGCCAAATGCAACCTGGTGCTCTCCCAGGAGGCCTTCGGTTCCTTTGCGCCATCCCTGGCCCGCAAGAAGGAGGAGAACCTGGAGGCCACGGACAAGATCGAGCGGGGGATACCCTTTGTCCGTGTCATGCCGATCCTGTGGGTCTGGGCAGCCAGCGACCAGCTGGCCCACGAGTCCCTGACCCGGGCCATCCGGGTCTGGGAATCCCACGGCTACATCATGCAGTACGATCGCTGGATCCTGGACAGCCTCTTCATCGCGGCCCTGCCGTTCGGTCTCTACGACATGGGTCGTAACATCGACATCATCAACCGCGATGCGCCGGCCCCCTCCGACGCGGTCACCCTGCTGTTGCCGGTGCAGTCCGACTTCACCGGCGGGGGAGAACCGGTGCTGCTGGCCACCGGCAGAAAAGGGCAGATCGTTACCCTGGACATCTTTGCCAAAGAGGCCATCAACTACAACATGTTCATCGCCGCCTCCCCCGGTGCCGGCAAGTCGTTCTTCGTTAATTATCTCGTTTCCAACTATTTTGCCGCCGGCGCCAAGATCCGCATCGTGGACGTGGGCCGGTCCTACCAGAAGATGACCAGGATGCACGGGGCCAGATTCCTGGACTTCGACGAGCACTCCCGCATCTGCCTCAATCCGTTCAGTAACATCGACGAGGTGAAACTGGGAGAGTCGGAGCAGAGCGAGTATCTGGAGAACACCCTCTGTCTGATCGCAGCTGTGGTGATGCAGATGTGCTTCTCGGCCACCGACGTGATTCCCCCTGACCGGGCGGAAAGCGCCTCCACCCTGGTCAGGCTGGCGGTGAGCTGGGCCTGGCGCAACTATGGGCCGCAGGCCTGCATCGACCGGGTGTATGAATTTCTGACCAATTTCGAAACCCATGGCCGTGAATTCACCGATGTGGGCGAACTGTCGCTATTGGCCAAGATGCTGGCTTTCAACCTGACCGAGTTCACCACTGGTCACAGTTACGGCCGCTGGTTCAACGGCCGGAGCGACTTCGACATCTCCCGTGATGAATTCGTGGTGCTGGAGCTGATGCATTTGCGACCCAAGCCGGAACTGTTCAAGGTGGTCACCCTGCAGGTGATCAACGCCATTACCCACGACATGTTTCTGTCACCCCGGGATGTCAGGAAGCTGAACGTGTTCGACGAGGTCTGGCAGTTCATGCGCGAGGGGGTGCAGCTCAAGGAATCCATCGAGGCCGCCTACCGCATGTCGCGCAAACACAACGCTTCCATCGCCATCGTGACCCAGTCGATCCTGGACCTGAAGCAGTTCGGCTCCGTGGGGGATGTGATCCGGGCCAGTTCCGCCTTCAAGATCTTTCTGGAAGCGCCCGACTTCCAGAAGGGGCGCCAGGAGGGGCTGATCGATTACGACGACTTCACCATGAAGCTGCTCTGTTCCCTGAAATCCATGCGCCCCAAGTATTCCGAGCTGTTCATCGACGCCCCCTTTGGCAGGGGAGTGGCCAGGCTTTCGGTGGATCCCTATTCCTACTATGTCTACACCTCCTCGGGTGACGAGGTGGCCGAAATCGAGAAGCTGGTTGACGGAGGCATGAGTTATGACGCGGCCATCCGCACAATGGTCAGCACCCATCGCTCTGGCGCTGGTTCTTAGCAGCCTGCTGCCAATCACGAGTGGAGCGGGTCCGGCCGAGACGGCCGGCAACAACGCGGGGAACCAGGCGCTGGGGCTCTACGGCTCCATGGAGGGAATCAGGACGAATGCCTATGCCCCGCTCACCTCCAGCGCCACGCCCATGAAGAGCCTGGACAGAACCAATACTTTCAGCGGCCAGATCCAGTGCCCCTCATCCAGGGAGTTCCTGACCGTTCTGCTGACACCGACGCCGGGAGGGGATGCCAACGTGCTTGTGGGTGAAGACCTGGATCTGGACGGGACGGTGGAGTACAGCTACCGCGCCCCGGTTCCGGCCTCCGGGGTTTGCGCCAACGGCCTGATCTCCTGCAACCCCGGCAGCTGGAACAACTGCCGAGGGTACAAATGGGTCGCCAACCCGACCGGTCAGGTGAGCCTTGCTGATGTCTCCATCAGTGACCTGGGGGGCTGCTACTGCATCAATGACAGCTGCGGAAACAATCTGCTCTCAACCCGGACCGGGCAGATACTGGGTACGGTGGGGGGCGGCGTGACCGGCACCATCCAGGGGGTATCGCCAAAGTACGCCATCACCCAGACTGGTATCTCCGGCAGCTCCATCAGCTATCACGGCCAGGATACCGGCGGCTGCTCCGCCCTGGCGGTTCCCGCGACCCTGCCCACCGCCTATTACAGCACAAGCGGGAACCTGGCCGGTCTGTTGCTGGCAAGCGACGGCGCAGCCGAAGCCCAGGTCCAGTCCGCCAATCCTACCAGCTACTACAGTCTGCTGAGCAGCTCCTATTCCCGCTCCGCCAATCCATCCCAGCAGGTTTCATGCGGCATCGACCGGGTCGGCTCGGTAACCACCAATATCCGGCGCTTCAACCAGGCTCCCACGGCCGGCCAGCTCTGCACGGATCACCTTGTCTTCATGCGTATCCACAGGATCGATGACCTTGATTACCAGCTGCAGTATCTGGATACCTCGCCCGGCGGCAGTCAGCACCATAATTGCGGCGTTGCATTTCCCGGAGAGGCGCCCATTGGCGCTGATAACTGGCATGTGCTGGCAACGGTTTCCGTGCCCCAACTCCCCAACGGGAACTACCAGCTGACCATGGCGCTCTTCCGGATGCAGAACATCCAGGCAGCGGGCTGCTACGGCGGCTCTGCCGCAGTGAACGGCCTGCTGAGCGGTTTCGACACACCGATCAACACCGGCGTGGTCTGTCCGGCCTCCGGCGCCCAGTTTTCCGCCTTCAGCTGGGACTATGACCTGGAGTGGACCGAGGACGCTTATTCTGAAAACGTGAACAACGGCTGCGCCGGCCAGGAGCAGAACCAAAGCTGCTTTCTCCAGCAGGAAACCGTTGATGGTGTTCTCACCTACAGCAATTATATGCCGACCGGTATCACGCCGCTCCCCTCCTGCAGGACCTTTAGCGGCGCGAACAGCAGCTATAGGGAGTGCCGCGACTGGTGGAGCAAGAGCAGGGTCTACCGCTGCGACAGCGGCCAGACCTGGGATTTCAGCGCTGCCGGGAAGCGGCTGGACCGGGTGGTCAGCACGACACAGGACAACGGGCTGGCCATGGCCTACCAGGACCTGCGAAAGGATACCAGTGGTTCCTGGGTCAGTGAAGACAAGTCGGTCAACCTGGGCAACCGGGTGGACTACTCCTCTCCGATCAAGGCCTGCAAGACCAGAAAGCCGTCCCGCAAGACCGACGCGGTCATTTCCGGCAATGCCACCCAGTACCTCTCCAACCCGGACTCCTGGGACTTCTTCTACAAACGCTGCGACGACAACGGACCGTGCCCGATTGACGCGGCTTCCGGAGAACAGATCGTCACCGACTGCCGAGTGATCAACGAATTTGCCGAGGCTGCCACGATCATGAACGTGCTGGAAAGCGCCGGCAAGGACATGGTCTGCTCCACGGGGCAGGTGGATCCCAACAGCGGCCAGTGCCTGGGCCAGATCCACATCTTTGGCGGCAGAGGGGGAACCTGCAAGGAGCCGGGAGTCAATACCAACTTCTTCCAGTGCTGCACCACTGATCCCGGATCATTCCTGTTCGTGGAGGCGGCTTGCGGATCCAACGACCGCCAGACATCCCAGGCCCTGTACGGGAAACTGACCCATTATGTGGGCTCCTATTGCGTGGAGGAATGGCCCCTGGTCGGCTGTGTGCAGACCGCCCAGACCCACTGCGTATATCAGTCGAAGTTGGGCCGGATCATCCAGGAGCAGGGCAGGGCGCAGCTGAGGGCATTTCAGGATGGGAACGGCAATCCGTACTGGGGAACTCCCGAGATTCCCCTGTGCAGGGGCTTTACCCCCGAAGAGTTCCAGGCTCTCGATTTCAGCAAGATGGACCTGTCCGAGTTCTTTGCGGACATTCAAACCAAAACCAACGCCGCCATCCAGCAGGGCATGAGAAACAATGTGCAAAACTACTTTAACAACTTTCAGTAGCCTACTGTTTCTGCTGCTGATTTCGGTTTCAATTCAGGCGAAGGAGCTGGGACGATTGGGGGCCGTCTATCCGATCTCTGAGCCGGATGCCCTGGAGGAGATCAGGGCCAGGGCGGCAGCAGTGGACTGGAAGAAGGTCTTCAACCGGGAGAGGATGAGCCGCAGGGTCAGGGAGTACCGGCCGGATAATCTGGTGAAACTCCCGGCAGCAGAGCATTCACGTACGTTTCTGGCGGACATGACCCATACCCTGGACATGGATATTCCGGATGGCAAGGGAGGGATACTCTACCCAAAGGGGTACCGCTTCAACCCGCTGGACTATATCCAGCTGTCGCGGACCCTGGTCATCATCGACGGCAATGATCGGAGGCAGGTGGAATGGTTCCGCAGCTCCCCCTGGAACAGGGATCTGAACGCCATGCTGCTGCTCACGGAGGGGAGTTACTACAAGCTGGGAGACCATCTCAAGCGGCCGGTCTTCTATGCCGACCGTCTGATGGTGACAAAACTGGGGCTGAAAGCCGTGCCGTCCGTGGCAATGCAGAAGGGACGCATGATGGAGGTCAGGGAATATGCGGTCCGGTAAATACTTCACGCTTATTGCGCTTCTGGGAATGCTGTCCCCGTGGGTTCTTGTTCCGGGAACGGTCCATGCGATCTGCCAGGGCAATTCACTGGACCCGGAGAATGACGTCTGCTGGGACTGCATCTTCCCGATCAAGATTGCGGGGATGACGATTGAGCAGGGAAACGTCATGAACGGGGAAGCGCCCTCCAGCGCCGACGCCACTACCTGCTCCTGCCCGCTTCCGTCTCCCCCCTACACCAGGTACGGCATCACCGCCTCCATGTGGGAACCATCCCGTATGATCGAGACGGTCAAGGACCCCTACTGTTTCCCGGCCCTGGGAATGAGTATGGGGAACAACGGCAAAAACTCCTATTTGCGCGGCACTCATGCCCATGTCCAGGGTAAGGGGGGTGAAGCCCAGGATGCGTCGGTGTTTGCCCAGGCCCACTGGTGGATCATGCCCTTCTGGTCAATCATGGGGGTTATGGTGGATTCGAAATGCATGGAACAGAGTGACACCGATGTGGCCTATCTCTCGGAGGTTGACCCCTTCTGGCAGGATGACGAGATGTCGGCCATCTTTCAGGTGGAGGCGCTGCTGTTCGCCAATCTGGTGGCGCAACTGGCCTGTATTGCCGATGCGGTTTCGTCCCAGTATCTGCCCATGTCGCCCCTGTTCTGGTGCATGGGAAGCTGGGGTTCGGCCTATCCCCTGACCGGGCATATCAATGACAACGATTACGTGCAGGGCAATGCCGCGGTGGCGGGGAGGCTGCTCTACAAGCTCTCCCGGCAGCAACTGATCTGCGATCCCGGGCTCTGGTACTGCTACTGCGTTCAGTCCCCCATCTGGACCAAGCACAACTACCGCATCCAGATTGCCCGGCCCATGGCGGATTTCATGTGCCACCCGCTGGGAAGATCGGCCATGCTCTGGGAGTATCTGAAAAACCCGCCCTATGCGGGATCAAGCGGCACGGAAGGGAATTTCCTCTGGATCATCACCCGGAAACGGGATTGCTGTATGTCGGGCAGTTAGGGAGTTTGAGAGTTGAAAGAGTTCAATGAGTTGAAAACGTTGAAAGAGTTGTCCGCGAAGGGGGGTAGCATGGGTCCGGCCGGTGCGACAAGCGATTACGAACTGCTGATCACCGAGGAGTATTTCCCGTTCTGGGACGGGGAGACCAGAAGCGTCTGGGCTGAGGGGCTGAAGAGCTTCAGAGACCTGTGCGGCTGTGAGCCTGATGCGGATGTGGAGGATCACGACATCCTCTGCCAACTGCTGCTGGACCGGGGGCTGGCGATGCGTTGCAACCTGTCGAACATCGATGCGGAGCTGTTCCTGGGGCTGGACGAAGGGCTCAAGGCCCGTTCGCTCTGCTGGTGCAGCGACTCTTTCATTGCCACCCAACAGATCACCAGGGAGATCCTGATCGCACTGGCCAGGGAACGCTGCACGGGAGGCAAGGGGTGAACAGATTTGGCGTGGCAATGCTCGTTGCCGGAATGGCGCTTGTTGCAGACATCTACAGGGCGAACGGGGCTGACGTTTTTGTCGACACGCCCGACCTCTGTTCTCGGGTGGAGAAGGCAGAGGGAAACCGGATCTATCTCGTTTCAAAAGGCGAGTGCCCGCAGACACCAGGCAAGCTGGCCGTACCGGCGGGACAGAAATCAGGCGAACTGGAGATCTACGTAAATGGAGCGTTCTGGAAGAAACAGGCGCTTGCCCGCTTCGACCTGGACAGCATCGGTAACCTGCACACTCGTGGTGACAAACTCTCCAAAACACTGACCATCCCCCCAAACTCCTTTGAAAAGCAGGGGGCGGTCCGGGCGAAGGAGACCGATGCTCTGTTCCGGTCGGATGAATTCCAGAAGAGGGTGGCAACGGAACAGGAACGTCTCAAGCGGGAGATCTTCGGTGGCCGGATCCAGGAGTATTACCAGGGGGATCCTGAGGCGGCAGCAGCAATGGCCGGCCAGCTCCCGGTCAACGAGCGGATCTACATCTTTATCTCCTCCTCCATGCCCAGGGCGACACTCAGGAACTACGTCCGGGATGTGGCCAGACTGAAGGACCCCAATGTGAGGCTGGTCATGCGGGGGCTGGTCGGTGGGGTAACCCATATCACGCCGACCATGGGCTTCATCAGTGCTATCATCCTCAAGGACACTGCCTGCGACCCGGAGAAGAGCCGCTGCCAGCGTTATGCCGCCGGAGTGAATGTGGATCCGCTGCTCTTCAGGAAGTACGGCATCGACCAGGTTCCGGCCATCGTCTATGGCCGCAATCTGACTGTACTGGACCCGGGAATGAGCGAGGGGCTGGACAGGAACCTGACATCAGGGGAGTCCTACACCATTCAGGGGGATGTGGCCTTGGGCTATGCCCTGGAGCGGTTCCAGGTGGAGACCGGCAGCCGGTCCCTGGAAGCCCTGATTACTCAACTGAAGGCGGGGTTTTATGAGGGAAAGTAACCTGAATAACCCTTTCCGGGAAAGGAGCCAATCATGACGGAAGAACGGTGTTGGTGGTACCCGGACGACGGACCGGAAGAGACCCGTTCAAGGGAGTTCGGATCAGCGCCGCCGCAACAGGCGCCAAGCGACTGGCGGACGATTGCCAAGGCCGCGCTGATTAGTTCTCTGCTCACGGTCGCGATCCTGGCAGTGTACGATAATTTTTACGCCCAGAAGATCGTGGCCCTGGACGTGAAGGGCTACATCGCCGAACAGCGGGATCAGTTCCTGACCGGCAAGATCAACGAGGAACAGTTGAAGGCCAGCTTCGACAGACTGGAGCAGGTAAAGGAAAGGGTCCCCAAGAACAGGGTCATCATCCTGGGGGACGTGCTGGTGAGGAAGAATGTGGAAGAGATTACGCCCTAAGGCTGCCGCGTCGTTGCAGGGTTTGCGCAGAACTCTGGACGGGTATTCCCCTTTCAGGGACCGGCGGCTGTGGATCCTGGTGATGGTGCTTTCTTTCACCGGCTACTGGTTCTGCTCGCGGCTGGTCTTCTCCCTGTCGCCATCGCTCTCCCACCGCATCTTCGTGCTGGACCGGTCCGGCAGGGCGCCGCGCAAGGGGGATTACGTGATCTTCCCGTTATCATCGCCACTGTTTCAGCAGGGTAAGCGGCAGAGGGTCATCAAGCAGGTGACCTGCGCAGCCGGGGAGACGCTGAGTGTGGATGAGCGCAACCGCTTCTTCTACTGCAATGGAACATACCTGGGCATGGCCAAGCTGATTACCTTGAAGGGGAATACGCTGCCCCTGTTTGTGTTCAACGGCAGGGTACCCGAGGGCAAGCTGTTCGTCAGCGGCCAGCACCGGGACAGCTTCGATTCCCGCTACTGGGGCTTTCTGGATCAGGGCAGGGTGGAGGCTTTGGCCACGCCACTGCTTTGAACTTCGGAGGAAACCGGCCATGCGCCTTTACCTGCAGTTGCTGACCATTTCGATCTCTCTTCTTTTTTTCATATCCTCGGGCAGTACTCATGCAGGGGCTGAGGTGCCTGATTATTACCGTGATGTGAAGCAGGGCTGGTGGTGGTACCGGGACCCGCCCAGGGAAGAGAAGAAGGAAGAACCGAAGCCGGAGCAGAAGCCCCGCCGTATCCCTTCAATGAAAGATTACACCCAGGAGCAGCTCTGGAAGATGCATCCGGACGACTTCCAGGAACTGCTGCTGGATTTCCAGAAAAAAGCGGTCATGCAGTTGACCGAGGAGAGCGTTAACGAATACCTGGTCATGCAGGAGATCGCCAGCAAGAGGTCACTTGCCTATGCGAACGTCGCAGCCTATGTGCAGCAGAAAAACCCGCAGCTCAGCGTACCTGAATATTCCCTGGCAACGCCGGGGATGGTCGCATCCACCAGGACGCGCACTGGTGAAATGGAGAGGCGCATACATGCGGCCAAAAACGATTATGCGCTGCTCTACTTTTATTCGCCGGAGTGTGAATTCTGCCGGGCGCAGGATGGCATCCTGAGGTACTTTCAGGAAAAGTACGCCTGGGAGATCCGGGCCTATGAAATGACCAGCGGTCTGGCTGCCCGGCTCAATGTGACCATGGAGCCGTCAACGGTTCTGATCTACCGCAACAGCCGGGACTTTATCCCGGTATCAGCAGGAGTCATGTCACTGACTGACATCGAACAGCGGCTGTACCGGGGCATACAACTCCTCTCCGGAGAAAACACGCCCCGGAATTTTTCCCTGTATGAGTTCCAGAAGGGTGGTTCATACGATGCTGAACAGTCGTTGCCTGATGGTCAGGCTCCTTGAGCCCGGAAAGGATCTGTGATGAAGAGATACGTAAAATCATTATCGCTGATATGTGCGTTGTTCCTGCTGGCGACCCTGTCCGGAAGCGTTGTGCCG
This sequence comes from Desulfuromonadales bacterium, assembly GCA_013377095.1. Classification (GTDB taxonomy): domain Bacteria; phylum Desulfobacterota; class Desulfuromonadia; order Geobacterales; family Pseudopelobacteraceae; genus Pseudopelobacter. Next base: position 2,982 of record JACAAY010000071.1, on the reverse strand, counting down.
GTTTCGCGGGTCGAGGCCAACTTCGTCGACGACTGGATCGGCGCCACTGCCGGGGGCGGCCCCCAGTATTACCAGGGCCAGCAGCGGGGCTATTTCACCGGGGGGAGTTATTCCGCCCGCTGGGGGAGCTCGGTTGACCCGCTGGTGAACATATCCCTGCCCAAGGTCAAGGGGGGCTGCGGCGGCATCGATCTGTTCAACGGCGGCATATCCTTCATGGATTTCGACTACCTGGTCCAGAAGCTTCAGAATGTGCTGGCTTCGGCTCCATCCGTTGCCTTCGACCTGGCCCTGAACGTTCTGTGCGAACCGTGCAGCAAGATCATCAAATCCTTCACCGCCATCACCGACACCTTGAATGGCCTGCAGATGGACGACTGCAAGGCGTCTCGCGCTCTGGTCGCCACGGTCATGAAATCCATGACCGACAGCGATGAAAAAGAGGCCAAGCTGTCCGCCATCCAGAGCGATTTCATGCAATCTTCCGGCATGACCAACCTGTACAAGACCATCACGGATACCACCCGGGCCAACAACGACCAGCCCACCAGTTTCGCCCTGGCAGGCTCCATCGCCAATTGCCCGGCCGACCTGAGGGCGATCTTTGTGGGGAACTCACCCTATGTGCTGGCAAACCTGGAGGACAAGTACGGCTTCAACGGCTATGGGGATATGCTGCGGGGAACCATCGGCGATGTGCGGGTCAGCAGTGCGCCGGACGGCAGAATCAAGGCTTCCTACGTCAAGCCGTGCGATGACAACGATATCTCGGATATGCGCAAGTTCATCACCGGTCAATACAAGATCAAGGACAGAAACGGCGCCTGTTCACCGCTCTCCGACGCCAATGCCAACCTGGTGAACTATGTGGCCAACCTGATGACCGGCATCGCCACTGCCATGCGCAGTCACAACGCATTGAGTCAGGCCCAGATCGACTTCATCAACTCCTCGCCGGTTCCCATCGCCAGTGTGCTCAAGATGGCGATCAAATCCAACCAGGAGGGCTCCATCATCCAGACCATCGCCCCCTTTATCGCCACCGCCTATGCCTACAACATGCTCAACGACTTCATGTCAACGGTGCGCACCATGATGCTCTACGGCCGCTCCTTGTCAAGCAGCGACACCTCCGCCCAGGCCTGGCAGGGTGCTCACACCTGCCGGGTCGATCTGATCGAGGATGCCATGGGGGGATTGCAGGAGATCTATGACGACGCCATGGAGATCGAAAACCGGCTGAAGGCGGAATACGTGGCCCGGGCCAATGAGTACGGCTCGATCCAGACCATGGCGAAACGTTACGAGGAGTTCGATACCCTGGCTTATGAACAACTGGCCAGGCTGTTCGGACCGTCCCTGGCAAAGCGGGTTATCTCACCCAGGTAGCGGAAAGATAAGGTGATATATTGGTCAGACGGAGGAGGGAATCGGCAATTGGCGTGGAAATGACGTGGTTACTTCCTGCTCAGGGTTTCCTTTGCGCGATGAACAGCCTTTTTCAGGCGTTCGTTAGCCGGTGGAGGCTCTTCCAGTACATCAAAAACGGTTTTCGCCGCTTTCGGGGATAAGGTGATGCGCCGCTCATCGACGTCGGTTGGTATTCGATCTGAATATTTCTTATCTGCCGGTCGGGTCATGATCAATCTCCTTAATCCAGGCTACTGAAATGACGGCGAAATGGCAATTGGTTATTCCGGTACTTGTGGAAAAAAAGCATGTTCGGATATGTCAGAGCTGGAGACAATATGCTTCGTCAGTCACGAAAGAGACGGAAAATCCCTGTGGGGCACATTCTGTTGGCCCTGCTCTTTTCCCTGTTCTCAGAAAATGCTTTTGCCCTGGACATGGAGTATCACTGCTACAACGGCTTCGATCCGATCGTCACCGCCTTCCAGAAGGTGGCCCTGATCTTCGGCGCCAACGATTACCGGGGGCTATTCTTCTCCATGGCCGTGGCCGGTGTCCTGTTCGGCGGGATGTTCGTCTACCTGAAGGTCTTCATGGGAGGCAGGCTCTCCCTGGGCGCCTGGGTGACTCCCTTCTTCCTGGGGGTGATCCTCTACCTGGGTCTGATGGTCCCCACCGGCAATCTGACGATTCAGGACGATGTGCTGAACCGTTTCCAGATCGTGCAGGGGGTGCCGGACGGGATTGTCGCTCTGGCCGGCGTCACCAACCTGATCGAGCGGAGCATCATCGAGATCATCGATCTGGTTAATGCCCCCAATGCGCCCAACTACAAGGAGTCGGCCGGCGGGATCGGCTTTGATCTCCTGATGTCGGCCACCGGCGGGGCTGTCTCGGGAAAAACACCGAACGCCTACATGACCGCCTCCCTGGACCGCTACATCCGGGACTGCGTGACCTTCGAGATCCAGCGTCCCGGCTCCCAGATCAATCTGGACACCCTGCTCAACTCCACCGTGGATATCAGGACCCAGTTGTCCCAGGCCAACAGCCCCTCCATCTTTACGGTCTTTTATGATGCGGCCAACCCCCAGGGTCTGACCCAATCCTGTCAAAGCGCCTGGTCAAGCCTGAATGCCTATCTGGTGGATATGAACTTCAACCAGAGCGTCTCCGAGATGTGCTCCAACGCCGGGATGGATGTGACCGATATTAACGAGATGACCTCCTGCCAGAACATAGTATCCAGGCACATCTCCTTTTTCACCAACAACGGGGTTACCCCCCAGTACCTGATCATCCAGTCGGTCCTCTCCAACATGATCAACGACGCGATCCTCTACGCCGATCCGGACACGGCCGCCAGGGTACTGGCCAACAAGAACCAGGTCTCCACCGGCATAGGTCTGGGGCTGATGGCCAGCGAATGGCTGCCGGTTGCTCGGGCAGTTGTCACTGCCGTGGCCGTGGGGTTGGTGCCCTTTGTGGTGTTGCTGATCCCGACCCCCCTGAGCGGCAGGGCCTTGCAGCTTTTGACCGGCTTCTTCATCTGGCTGACCGCCTGGGGGGTGA
>JACAAY010000070.1 GCA_013377095.1 Desulfuromonadales bacterium | reverse complement strand
CATATTCTGAGAATTTTACACCGGTTTTCGATCGGTTATTGTGGGAACTAACACAAGTGGACCTAGAGAACGGGAAGTACTCCGGAGTGATGGTCCATTACGGTCGAAATGTCACACTCGAACAAGCAAGAGAATCTTTAAACGAGAAATACAAGAAATACCAGCAGCCTTCATTCTTTGAAAACAAGGAAATGGGGTTATGGCGAGTTATCGATAGGAAATTTGCATTACAACTGACTAAGACTGAAGAAGGGGTCAGAATTATCTATCTGCCTTTCGGTAAAGAGCAATTGAAGTAGTTGAGCTACTAAAAAGGCGAACACCTAACACTCGCCACGACCAGACGGCTAACGCCGCTGGTCAGGCTCACCACGTTGTGGCTGAAGAATAAAAACTGATTAAAGGCAAGAGGTGAGTCTATGGGATGGTATCTGGCGGAGTTGGTGCTGGAGCATGTAATCGAAGATGAACCTCGGAACGTTGTCCACATCAATACACATCTGATCCGCGCAAAGAGCGGATCGCAGGCAGAGAAAAAGGCGAATGCTAAAGGCGAGGAAAGTGCAATTTCATACAAGAACACCGACGGAAAGAACGTCGTTTTAAAATTCAGAGGTATTCGGTGCCTCTACGAGCTACTGGACGGAGTACAAGATGGCGCGGAAATCCTCTGGGAAGAGCACGTTTCGGTTCCTGAAGAGAAAATCCAAAAATGGTTGACTCCACTAGACCCGAAACGGTCCCGTCGCCGGACGAAGGCGCTGCCAAATTACATGCCGGAAGATGTTATGCAGGATTTGGAAGCAGCAGGGTTTGACAGGGAAGAGCTCTTGAAAATGTAGCTACAACCAGCCGGTTGCACGCCGCCCCGCCCGGAAAACCGACCGGGCGAAGCGAGTGAATCGGGCACCCCGTTAGGCAGGCAAAAGGAAAGAATGAATGGTGATAATAGTTCTCGCAATTTTAGGAGTTGCAGTCATTATCTACGGAATTGTTGCCATGATCAAAGTGCGGCGTTTGGCCAAAGATAATAATGCACCGAAAAATCTAAGAAAAATTCATATCATTTCTATTGCAATAGGAATTTCTATCGGATTGGCAACATGGCCTGCTACATATTTTATGGGTTACCCCTATATCAACGGAGATGAAACGGGAAGGATAGTTGGAATTCCGTTCATGGTTGCATTTTTTGACAGCCAAGGCCGCGATTACGTAGGACCATACACAATGCCTGGCGTTGTATCAAATATTGTGTTTTGGTTCTTTGTGCCTCAAATCCTTTTATTACTGTATTCGAAGAGGAATGGAATCAAAGTCAGTTCCTAACTCTCGCGTGGACTCGGGCGCGGCGATAAACCATCGCCGCGCCGGTCACACTCCGGTAATGTGCAACAAAGGAGTAACCGACATGGACGTCATGCCGGTAACGGCCCTGAAAGGCTACGGAACCGTTCGCACGGTGGTGTGGGAGGACGGCGGGGGAGACCCCGCCTCCTACCCGATTAGTCGAGAAATTGATGAAGAAAATAATTTACATAATCAGCCTGTTGATCCTTGCAACGACTTCATTTGCTTACGATGAGGGCAACTGTTTCCCCGGAAAGCATCAGAAACTCTCGTCACCGAGTAACAAATTTGAATTTATTTTGAGTACTCAGAGAGACCAAAACGATTCACATGTCCTACTTTATCATCAGAAGCAAAAAGATAATCCAAGAGAACTATTAAAATTTGAGCGAAATATTTGCATTAACTGGTCACCAGACGAAAGTTTTTTTTCAATAACTGACAATATGGGAAGCAATATTTCGGAAGTCTATATCTTCAAATCAGACGACATATCCTCCCGCATAGATGTAATGGATATTCTACCCCTAAATGTAAGCAAACTGTTTGGGCCTGGGAACTCACATGGATATCTTGAGGTGATCAGTTGGTACCAAAATGAACTGATAATAAATGCATACGGCGATAGAGACAACAATCCCAAAACGTTCGATATTTTGCTGAGTTGTTCTTCTAGCCAGAATCAATGGTCATGTAAGAAAAAATCGACTAACTATCGGGTGGTGCGGTGAAACCCGCACACCCTCAGCCCCGTATGCGAGACAAAAACATGAAAAAGACATTATCGGTTTGCGGCCTTGCTCTCGCGCTTTCTTTCATTTACGGCTGTAACTCAGCAATAACGGAAATAAAAAATCCAATGATAAACCCAAGTGGTAATTTCACGCTTTATGTTTCAAATCAGAGTTACGAAAACAAAAATGTCGACATTTTGGTGAAACTTGATGGTGCGCCTGTCCTGCATGAATACTTCAGAGTTGGGAATCAGCACAAGTGGAAGGAGTTTAAACTACAGATTCCGAACGGTACTCACAAGTTGGAGGCAGTGAGTCAAAAAGGCCGTGCAATGCTTGAGCAACTTTTTGAGGTGAACGGAAAGCGATGGGCAGTGCTGGATTATTGCTATGGAAAAGGAGAAGGGCATAAGTGCCCCTCGCCAGTTTTGAATTTGAACGTGAGTGATAGCCCGATTGGCTTCATGTAAGAAATCGGCATAACCAGGGCCTTAACGCCTTGGTATACAGAAGAAGGAAAAATTGATGAATCGGAAGCTGTTGTTGACACTCGGGGCCATCATCTTTTTTTACATCTCAGTAATCCAATTCCAAGAAATCTCTGAGACAGGGTGTGTGCGAGCAAAGTTCGGATTGATGTTGTGTAACTGGACTAAATACGCTTGGGCACGCTCTCCAGGGATCTTCGGACTTTTGTGCATCTGGGCTCTGTTCGGTGACAAGAAAAAACCTGAAAGTAGCAAAGACAACATAACCAGCGGCGACAGCGGTCTCCGCTGACGCTCCGCCGCTGGTGCCTTGAGACGTTCTATTCAATTCCAACCTTCTGAAACAAGTATTCCGTTCTCGGGTGGTTTTTCTTGAGGGGTACCATTCGGAAAATGAAATTGTAAGCGAAAAAATTTTGCTGGGCGTAACGCTTGGGGAGCCAACAATATCATGGCCGATTTCTTTAATGAAATCGGCCATTTTGCTTTTGTGAATATATTTAGAGCAACTCCATCAGATGGAATAATTCGAGTATTAACATGTGCTTGTCACGTTTTCAAGGCGTATCAGATGGTCTTGTTTTCAGATTCAAGTTTAGACGAAACCTGTACTTCCAGCGTTTTCCACACTTTTTAAAAGCTCGCCGGCGATATTTGGGCTATCGAGTCGCATTATGCTCTCTTCCGCGCTCCCGAAACTCAACAGGTTGATACTCCCATACCATACAATCCTTTGATCGATTAGTGCGAATTTCTGATGGATGTTCGGACGAAATGCCACACTCACTCCGGCATCCCGTAAGATAGCCAGAGTCCCTTGCAAGGCGACTGGTTCCTTTTCCCCGAAATCTTCTACTGGTCTCGTCACCACTATTACCCTGACCTTATTCCGCAACGCGATCTCCAGGTTTTGCATCATTTGCACTGTGCGCCTTTTGGTAATGAATGGGCTTACTATCAGGATCTCTCTTTCCGCAGACAAAATATCATTGCTGTAAACCGGCAAAAAGTTACTTTTGTCGAAAATAATGTCGACTGAGTCCGCCTCAACACCTCCCCCTTTTGCCTTATAGCCGATAGAGGCATACCCATTGAGCCGCTTATGGTACATCTTCTCCAGCATTCTTACATGGGTATCCACATAGTCGTAGATCTGTACCTCTTTTTTGACCTCAAACAGCCTATGAAGCCTTCCCGCATATTGTTGCAGAGTCCCCTTCCACGAAATCGGCATGGTCAGGAACAGGGTATCGAGACGCGGTTCGTCAAAACCCTCCCCGATATACCTGCCCGTAGCGACCAGTGTCAATTGCTTGTCCGCGGGTGTGTCGGATATGCGTTTGAATATTTCTGCAATTTCCTTTGTTCCCCTTCCTCCCCTGAGAGTCATAACCTCGGGAATCCTTTCCCTCAGTTTTCCGGCGATCAATTCCACATGAGCGGTCCTATCGGACAAAACAAGACAGTTCCGGCCACTCTCATGGCTTTTGACCACATCGTCAACTATCAGCTGGTTACGCATTTCGTTGACAACCATGAGCGAATAGTTTTCCTGAATGGATACGTCCTTCTCGTCCTTATCCAATGGGACCCGCAGAGAGGTAAATCTCGGAATTACGAAATGATCGAAGGGCCTTTTTTCCGCCTGCTTCTTTGCGTCATCCCTGTATCGTACCGGACCGCATTGCATGAATATTATGGGGTGGTGGCCGTCCTTCCTGGTGGGCGTTGCGGTTAAACCATAGACATACTTTGCCTTTGCCGATTTGAGAATCTCATCGAAACTCACGGCTGCAACATGGTGACATTCGTCAATGATGATCATGCCGTAATCTTTAACGCATTCCTTGACCTCGTTTTTTCTGTTCAACGATTGCATCAAGGCAATATCAATGATACCGCCCAGGCTATTCTTGCCTTGCCCCAGTTGCCCGATTATGCTTCGGGCCTTTTTTCGTCCTCTCTTTTTCACTTCAGAGTCCGATACAGGCAGGGATTCATTTATCGTCAGGAATTCAGTCAATTTGTTCTTCCATTGCGTTATCAGGCTGGCTTTATCGACAATGATGAGGGTGTTGACTTTCCTTTCGGAGATCAGCTTGATTGCCACAACCGTTTTCCCGAAAGCCGTAGTGCCGGAAAGCACGCCGATATCATGCTCAAGCAGTCTATCCATTGCCAGAGGCTGTTCGTCTCTCAGGTTGCCACTGAATTCAACATCGATCATTTTGCCGTGATTAGTCTTATCCAGATAGATGTCATCTATTCCCTGTGTAGCTAATACGGCTCTCAAGTCCTGTTCGCACCCTCTTGGCAGGCAGAGATATTCGGCAGTATCGTCGGCACAGCAGATAATTCTCGACTTGCCATAGGTCGACATACGCATCGCCTGATTCTTATAGAACTCAGGGTTTTTGAAAGCCGCCAGGCGTTTCAACTGGTTCAGAGCCCTTTGAGAAATACCTGCCTTCGGGACATACAGCATATTCGCTTTTACGATCTCCATTTCTCGTGGAAAATCCGTTTTCAGTAATCTGACCTTGGTCGCTTCCCATGGCTTTTGCGCTTCCTCTTCATCTATTTTCAAGACTCCGAGTTCATTCCCCTGACCAAGTTTTAAAGCAAGCGATATTACGTCATCTTCGGACAACCTTTGGATCGTACAAAAAAACGCCCACTGATCGGGATACGGTACAAAGTTCATGTCGATGAATTCACTATTGCCGGCCTTCCTTGCCTCCTTTTGCAAAGGCAATGCTATCAGATTCCCCAGGCCGCCCTTGGGCATTGTGTCCTGATTGGGGAAAAATCTGTCATAGGATTTGAAAGTGATCTCGTGCCTGTTCTGCATAGTATAGGTAAGTAATGAAGTGCCGAATTTTCTTGCCAGGCACGCCGGTATCGGCCTTTCAAAGAATAACCACGCATGGCTGCCGTTGCCGGAACGTGAGCGTTCGACTGAGATAGGGATGGTAAATTCAGCACATACATCCCGCAAGACCGAGATATCCTTTTGCCACTCACCGTCATCAAAATCGATCGCCAGAAACCAGCAGGTCTCATCGGGGAGCATCGGGTATATTCCCGCGACAATTTTACCCCGCAGATGATCGTCAGTGACTTTTTCATCCAGGGCAGCATATGCCTTATGGGTGCAACTGGCGCATGTCACCTTCGGTTTAGGGCAAACACCGGGTTTCCATTCATTCAGACAGGAGGGCGAATAGCCAGACGTCCCCTTTTTTTTGTTTTCCCATCTCTTGGCGTACACATCGTGCCGTCCCTTGAAGAGCGACATAAACAGCCTGATTTTTTCCCTTTCTTCAGTGTTCTTGCTTATAACCGGAGGCAATAAATTAGCCGCAGCTCGCTGAGCGACTACTTCGGGTGCGGATTCATGGCTGGAAATTTCATCAGCTGGAATCCGCGTATCTTCAATACCCAACTGTGACTTCAGGGCTCTATTTTCTTCTTTCAACTTGCTGTTTTCAGTCACTAACCCCTGATATTTCTCGAACAGCTCGTTAAAAGAAATAGAATCCTCAACATTCACGTCAAGACCTCTCCCGTTTTATTGATCAACTCTCAACGAAAATCTAAACTTTAGTCGTTTTTACGATTGATAAGATTCACAACAACTTTGACGATGGTGTCTTTTTCGTCGGGCCGGCTCTCGGCGATGAGTAGCGTCAAGGCCACCAATGCATTGTCGGCCATCCGCTTGCTGCCGTCAGGGCGGTAGAGGATGCCGTTCATTCCAAGGAAGTAGATGAACAGGGCGGCGGCAATTCTTTTGTTACCGTCGCTGAATGCGTGGTTCTTTATGATGAAGTAGAGGAGGTTTGCCCCCTTTTCCTCAATACTGGGGTAGAGTTCTTCGCCTCCGAAGGTCTGGTAGATAGCTCCCATGGCGCTTTTGAATCCCTGGTCTTTCTCAATGCCGAACAGACCGTCGAACTCACCCTTCATGGCTGACACAATCCCCACTGCTTCGTCGTAACCGATGATATGCAGCGTTTGTTGGGTGGTATCCTCAATGGCCAGGGTGCCGTGATCGTATCGATCCAGAAGCGCCAGGGCATAGGCGTAGTCGCTGATGACCCTCAGTACATCCTTGCCGGTTTCGCTGACCAATTCCTGATTGGCAAGGGTGCGGGCCAGCAGTTCCACGGCTTGGCGCATTTCGGTCAACTTTTCTGCCTGTTCGCGGAAGCGCTGTTCGTTGATCGAGTACCCTAGAACGATGTGGTCACGCAGGATTCGCGTGGCCCACTGGCGGAATCGGGTTGCCTGAAAGCTGTTAACCCGATAACCTACGGCAATTATTGCATCAAGATTGTAGTATCTTGTTTTGTAGTTTTTGCCGTCTGCGGCAGTTGTTTCCAAAATGGAAATAACTGCCTCTTCCACCAATTCTCCGGCAGAGAAAATATTTTTCAGATGTTTATTAATGGCAGGGATTTTGACAGAAAACAATTCGGCCAATTGCGACTGGGTCAGCCAAGCGGTTTCGTTGTTGAGACGGACTTTAAGTGAAGCAGAGCCGTCTGGGCTCTGATAGAGGATGATGCTATTTTGAGTATCGTTAGTCATGATATTTCCTGTGAGCTTGTGCAATAGGGAGGGGCATCCGTAAACAAACTGTAACATTAGTCTCCAAATTTCATTGGCTTGTCAACCAGAATACCTCTGAAACATGTACTCCGTTCTCGGATGGTTTTTCTTGAGGGGAACCATTCGGAATACGAAATTGTAAACGAAAAAGTTTTGCTGGGCGTTACGCTTGGGGAGCCAACAATTCAAGGCACTTACAAGATTTCTTGTAGGTGCCTTTTTTGTTGTGTATTCTTTGGTGGTCGTGCTGTACGTAAGCTTCCGCGCGCGATGTTCGCAGTTGTTTTAAGAGTTCTTATTTGAGCCGTCTGTTTCACTCTTTACGGAATTTCATGGTAGAGATGTCATCACTGCATGGAAATGTTTGGTTCGCGGAAATCAGCAGAGGCATAAACGGCTGTAAAGATAGCCGACAACAAGAAAAAAGGCGTCACCAAAGCAACGCCTTTTTGTTAAACTATGTTCGTCCTTATTTTAGGCTTCTTTGTTCATGCGTCGCTTGCCAAAAACGGCCAATCCGAGCATGCCCACTCCAAGCAACATCATGGTGCCTGGCTCGGGGACGGGGGCTATATTTGCAACTGCGATGTTATCAACTTCAAATGCATAATTTGTGCTGATCAATTTAAAGCTGTCGAAATCTTTAAGACCATAGATGTTTACATATAAATTGGTTGATGGTGCGGTTTGGTTGCCATTAGCTACTGAAGGACTGATTGCTTGAGTACCTGTGATCGAGTCAACCAGGGAGCCGTTTTTGTAAAATTCAATTTTGTTGTAAGTATCGACTGAACCCCACCAAAGACCAAAATAGTTGTATAAAGAACCAAGATTTACTGCTTCAACTGCAGTTACACTGCCTGATGATGAATTATTTGGTACAGAGATGAAGTTTGTGGTATCGACTCCTGATAATCCATAGGGTTGTGCCGATATACCCGATGAAGTGTTACGAATTTTATAATCACCGCTCCAATTCCAATTTAAACTTGTGGCATCAAACGTTTCCACTAATGCACCTGTAACGTTAGTTGTGAATCCCCCATTTCCAAGCAATTGACGCTGGTAATCTATTGAATAAGCACTTGCAATCCCAGCACTCATTGTCATCGAAAACATCGCACATGCTAGCAATATCAAAGTTTTTTTCATTTTAATTACCCCGATTTTTTGATTTACACTGTTTAAGCAGGTTGTGTGCCAAGCTTATAACCATTTATTAATTAGAATGAAATCTGGTTTTGTGTGGTAATTTTATAGCTCCTTTGTAAAGTTTGTCGACAGGCTCCAGTGCCCCGGAAGCACATGATGCAAGCTCATTGATTTAAAATTCTGTTGCTGTTTGTTAAGAATTGTTATCGAGACGTTGGACGTTAGAAAAACCACGGAATATCCGGCGAATAATCGATGAATTTCCAGCGCAGAGTCGTGGCGTCATCAGTCTCGATCAGCTTGTGGAGCCTGAATTCCACAAGCCGTTCCGCACCGGGGAAGTCAGCAATGCGCTCGTCTTCCCAGAGTACCCGGGCAACCCCGGATAGCTGTATGGTTCCACCGTTCTCAAAATCAATCAGCAGCAGGCCAGCGGAATGATTTTCAACGATATTGCCCAGGCTGTTAAACATGCCATTACCGGCATAGTCCGGCCATATCAGGGTCTGCTGATCAACAGCCCGAAGAAAACCCGGAAAACCTCCCCGGTGGGAAACGTCGGCGCCTCCCTCGGGGTGGTAGCTTGCTAGAAAGAAGGTGTCCGCCCGACCAATCTTCTGTACAAGCTCATCATGCAGCTCATGTGCCTGTCGCACAACCTGTGGAGAACGGTGCCCCTCTTCGGGAGCATCATCATACTCACGCGTCTGGATGTATTTTGGGCAATTGGAGTACACCTGGTCGGGCTGCACCGAAAAACATCCTTCCCCCATGCGCGCACTTCCATTCAGGCGCAGGCGGCGGCATTTGAGGAAATCGATGATAAGCAGGCCGACCTGGCAACCGTCCTGGAGATTTTGCAGCAGAGGATCGCTGGCATGGGGCAAGGCCAGTATCTTCAGCGTTCTTTCGTCCATGACACTCATGAAGCCTGGCTGCCCGCCTAGTAGTGATGCCCAGACCAAACCGTCATGATCGACGGACCCGATAAACACCATCGGCTGGGAGTGGATGAATTCGACAAAAATGTGGGCAATGACCGGATAGATTGTGCGGTTCATTGTCTGGGCAACATCGCAGGAACCGGCCCTCATTTGAACCTTCTGCTCACCGATGTGATAGATTGAACTCATTGGGTTTTCTCCCCTCATGTTTGTGTATGATCCGTCGTGAAACTATTATTGATGATTTATCCCCCGCCGTACAGTGTGCTTATTGGGCGACGAGCAACGGTTGTGTCGCCTGCATCGAAGTGGGTGCCCTTATTATCGTTCCCTACCGAGTCGCTTCAAGCAAATAGAGAGTACGGAGCCTGTACTTTCCAGCCTATAATCCATCGCCTGCTCCCCAATTTTCTGGATAGCTTACCACCGGTTGAGTCCCATCCCTTTGCCTAGCTTTCACCCCGGTTGCACTTCGGTCTGATCTCGGCCCAACGGGTGGCGCTGGCGCAGCGCTCATCGGGCAGACAAGAGCGGTACTCGATGCTCTCACGGATGGAGTGACGCAGGATGCTCTGGAATTCGGATATAACCTGACTGAGGTCGATGGTCTTCATATTCCTCGTCGGGAAGTATAAATCCTTTTTTTGCCGGTTGGTTGCTAAACCCGGTATGTGCCCTATCACTTTGACACCCTCTATCCGCGGTGTTATATTTTACGTCCTTGAATCGTAATGTGATCGAGAAGGCCACACTGTGAGTTCTGACGGCTCGGTTTCCAAAAAATCAATATGTCAGCTCCCCATGAAAGCGGTACATGAATCCTCTAAAACGGCTTGTGAAAGAGACAGCAGTCTATGGATTGAGCAGCATCGTCGGAAGATTGCTGAATTATTTCCTGGTTCCTCTGTATACCCGCATCTTCCTGCCCAATGAATACGGTGTGGTAACGGAGCTGTACGCCTATGCCAGCTTTCTGATGGTCCTGCTCACCTTCGGGATGGAGACCACTTTTTTCCGTTTTTCCGAAAGCCGTAGCGAAAAGGATTGTGTCTACTCCACCTCTCTCATGCCGGTCATGGGCGTCAACCTGCTCTTTATCATCCTGGGAATACTTGCATCGTCATGGATTGCCGGCCGGTTGCACTATGATCACCATGCGGAATACCTGGTGTATTTCGTTGTCATCGTCGGTTTGGATGCAATTACGGCCATACCCTTTGCCAGACTCAGGCAGCAGCACAGAGCGCTCAAATTTGCCTCGCTCAAATTTATCACCATCGCCATCAATATAACCTTCAACCTGTTTTTTCTGCTGTTGTGCCCCTATCTGCTGAGGTTGGGTTTTACGGGAATCTCAACGCTGTACAACCCTTCCTTTGGCGTCGGCTATGTCTTTCTGTCAAACATGATCGCCAGTGCCGTTGCCGTCCTGCTTTTGTACCGCGATATTTTCAGGTTCAGTGTGGAATTCGACAGGAAGTTGTTCAGGGAAATGATTCTCTATGCCCTGCCGCTTCTCCTGGCCGGCCTGGCGGGTATGGTAAACGAAACCCTCGACAGGATTCTGTTGCGATACCTGCTGGTGATTCCCGCCGGAGTTGCCAATGCACATGACTATGTCATGGCGCAGATCGGGATTTATGGCGCAAACTACAAGGTCTCGATTCTGATGACGCTTTTTATCCAGACATTCAGGTATGCGGCCGAGCCGTTTTTCTTTTCCCACGCAAAGGAGAGCGACTCCCGGCAGCTGTACGCAAGGGTCATGACCTGGTTCATCCTCTTCGGGCTGATCATCTTCCTGGGGATCATGCTGTATATCGACGTGGTAAAATATTTCATTGGCGCAAAATACTATCCGGGCATCGCCATTGTCCCGATTCTGCTGCTGGCCAATCTGTGCCTCGGTATCATATTCAATCTCTCCATCTGGTATAAACTGAATAACATGACGAAATACGGCGCCTATATCACCATCTTCGGAGCTGTGGTCACCATCGCGGCCAACGGTGTCCTGATTCCACTGCTGGGGTATGCGGGCGCCGCCTGGGCAACCTTGATCTGTTATTTCATGATGATGGTGTTATCCTATTTTTGGGGTCAGAAACACTTTTACATACGCTACGATCTGTTGAAAATTGCGGGATATGTAACCTTGGCGTTTTCTCTCTACGCAGTCAGTGCCATGTGGCACTTTCATTCCCAGGCCAGGCTTCTGATGGCAAACAGCATGCTGCTTGTTGCGTTTCTTGGAGTTATCTTTTACCGGGAGAACCTGTCCGGACTTTTTGCCGGTAAGCGGGTTTAACCATGAATACCGTACACCACTGAGTCTCCATGCCATTTATCCCCACAACCAGAGAAGAAATGATGCAGCGAGGATGGGACGAGTTGGATGTCATCTTCGTCAACGGTGATGCCTATATCGATCACCCCGCCTTTGGCGTAGCGCTTCTGGCTCGCTGGCTGGAAAAGCACGGTTTTCGCGTCGGAATCATTGCCCAGCCCGATTGGCGCTCCCGGGAAGCGTTCATGGCACTGGGGAAACCACGGTTGTTTTTTGCCGCATCAGCCGGCGCCATGGACTCAATGGTTGCCCATTACACACCGGCTCGCAAGCTGCGCCACGACGACGCCTACACGCCGGGTAACCGTCACGGTGCCCGTCCTAACCGGGCTACACTGATCTACACCTCCCGTTTGAAGGAGGCCTACCGTGATGTGCCGGTTGTTATCGGCGGGATCGAGGCGTCGCTGCGCCGCTTTGCCCACTATGATTTCTGGGAGGACAGGGTCCGGCGTTCGCTGATCTTTGATGCCAAGGCCGACCTGCTGGTCTACGGCATGGCCGAACGGCCATTGTTGGAGCTGGCGCAGCGCATGCGGCTGGGCGAGCGTCTGGCGGAAATCCGTGATCTGCGTGGCACCTGCCGGATCGCGAAGAGCGTTGACCAGCCAGGTGAGTGTCTGGACATACCCTCCTTCGAAGAAGCCGTTTCTGACAAGATGAAGTTCGCCGAGGCGTTCCGGTTGACCAGCCTCGAACAGAATCCCTTCTGCGCCAGGACGATTGTCCAGCGCCACGGAGACCGTCTGCTGGTCTGTGCTCCTCCGGCATTGCCGCTGGCAGAGGTGGAAATTGATGCCGTCTACGCGCTCCCCTTTGAGAAGGCGCCACACCCCTCCTACCGGGAAGCGATTCCGGCCTGGGAACAGATCAAAACCTCCATCACCAGCCACCGCGGCTGCTTCGGAGGCTGTGCCTTCTGTGCCATAGCCATGCACCAAGGCAAGTCGATCCAGTCTCGCAGCGAGTCATCGGTGCTGAGGGAGGTCAAGGCGCTTACCCACAAGCCCTGGTTTCGGGGGAGTATCAGCGATATCGGCGGCCCGACCGCCAACATGTACGGCCTCTCCTGCACTAACCCCGAGGCTCTGAAAGGGTGCCGCAGGGAGAGCTGTCTTTTTCCCCGGATCTGTAAGAATCTGCGCACCGACGATAAACGGGCTGTTCAGCTGCTGCGAAAGGCGCGCGACACCGATGGTGTCAAGCATGTGGCGGTGTCGTCGGGGGTGCGCTATGACCTGATGGAACATCAGCCGGCCTATTTTCGTGAATTGGTTGAACATCATGTCAGCGGTCTACTCAAGGTTGCGCCGGAACATCTGGTCGAAAAGGTAACAACGCTGATGGGCAAGCCGGGCAGGAAGTCATTCGAGACCTTTCTGCGTCGCTTCAACGAAGAAAATGCTCGTCTCGGTAAACGGCAGCAGGTGGTGCCGTATCTGATTTCGGGGCACCCCGGCTGCACCTTGACAGATATGCTGGAATTGGCGTTGGCGCTGAAGAAACTGGGGATGAGGGTTGAGCAGGTGCAGGATTTTACGCCAACTCCGGGAACGCTCTCCACCTGCATGTTTTACAGCGGCATACATCCCGAGAACAAAAAAGCGGTGTATGTCGCACGAAGTGACCGGGAAAAGGGTCTGCAGAAGGCACTACTGCTCTGGCATCTGCCCGATGAACGTAAAAAGGTGCTGGAGGCGCTCAGGGAGCTGGGGCGGGAGGATCTTGCCGAACAGCTGGTAGCGGGGAGTGTTGGTGTATCCAGGCAGAAGGGGCGATCAGGAGCTTCTCGGCCGGATGAAAAACTGGTCTGCTCGGATACTCCCCAAAACGGGGGGAAGGGAAAGAGGCGCGAGCCTAGGCTGCGATAACAGATTTCACACAAAAAAAACCCGCCGAGAATGTCAGCGGATTTTTTGTGTCTCATGACTGTAAGGAATTAACGTATTTTCTGAACGTTAGCCGACTGAAGTCCTTTGGGACCCTGGGTGATATCAAAGGTAACTTCATCACCCTCTGCGAGGGACTTGAAGCCTTCGCCCTGGATTGCGGAGAAATGTACGAAAACGTCTTCGCCACCTTCCTGCTCAATAAAACCGAATCCTTTTGTGTCGTTAAACCATTTAACCTTACCCTTTGCCATTTCCTACCTCCTTTTTTCTCCGGTGCACGCCGGAACGAGTGTGATACTGCCAAAGTTTCCGGAGTCTGATGCAGGAAAACCGCAAAGCCGAATAAAACATTGGTTCTTCAACGTTCTGCAGGAACTTCCGAAACTTGCTGCCAACGTCGTTTATCACAGGGTGAAACTGTGTGTCAAGAAATTTAATGCTGTTATGGAGACTTCAAATCATCCGATTTGGACTGGAGTTTTTTTACCAATTCGTCATAGCCATTTGCGCTGATAATCCTGCTGAATTGACTGCGGTAGTTGGATACGAGACTGACCCCCTCGATGACCACATCATAGACCATCCATTTACCCTGCTTGTTGAGCAGGCGATAGTCCAGGGTGAATTCGTCTCGTTTGGTTGTGACAACTTTTGATTTTACCTCGGCATGGTCACCGTCAACATTTTCCTTGATATAGAAGATCTTTTCGTTGTTGTAGGACTCGATCTTGTTGGCGTAGGACTTTTCAAGCAGGTTGGAGAACAGGTCGGCAAATTGCTTTCTTTCTGCAGGGGTTCGGTTGTTCCAGTTCTTGCCCAGGGAGCGTTTGGCCATTTCGCCGTAGTCAAAGATAGCGCTGATGGATTTCTTCAGTGCCTGACGCCGTTTCTTGTCGTTGTGTTTCATTTCTTTGTCGGCAACGATGCGAACAACCTCGTCTACGGTTTTCTTGACGTCGTCCGTGGGAACCGCAAAGGCGCGAGTTGTGATGAAAAAGCTGGCTAAGAGTACGAGAAGTGTTCGTTTAAACATGGGATCTCCCGATTGTTTTGTAGTGTGGGTAACGAATAGTCTCTTCAATGTGTTGTGCCTGCTATTCAACCTTTCCATGGATGAATTTGCTGACCAGTTCTTCAATGTCGATGGCTGATTCAGTTTCCTGTATTTTGCCGTTGTTTTTGAGATAGGTATCGGAGCCGCCCGGTTTCAGCTTGATGAACTTGTCGCCGATGATGCCGCTGGTGCGGACCGAGGCAATTACATCGTCGGAGATTTTTACGCCGCTCTGGATTTTCATGAAGGCCAGGGCGCGGTCGTTGCCCTTGGGGTCCAGGGCTATCCGCTCAACCTTGCCCACCTCGACTCCGGCAACTTCGATGCGGGCGCCCGGTTTGAGGCCGGAGACCGAATCGAATCCCGCGGATATGGTGTAATAGTCACCTCCAAGCAGTTCCATCTTGCCCAGTTTGACCGAGATGTATCCCAGACAGAGGATACCGATGACCATGAATGCGCCAACCGTCATTTCCAATTTAACCATGTTCATAAAAGCACCTATGATACTAAGCTGTTATATCATCTGTATGGGGCCATCCAGATTGCCGGAGATAAACTGGTGTACCACCGGATGGCTTGAATTTCTGATGTCGTCGGCCGTTCCAAACTGCAGGATCTTTCCTTTGTAAAGCATGGCTACATTCTGGGCAATGTCGAAGATGTCCGGAATTTCGTGGGACACGATCACTGCCGTGAAGCCGAATTTTGCGTGGGTTTCCCTGATCAGATGATGGATGGCCCGCTTGATGATCGGATCGAGTCCGGTGGTCGGCTCGTCGAACAGTATGATCTTGGGGTTGAGCAGCAGGGCCCGGGCCAGGCCGACCCGTTTCTTCATTCCGCCGGACAACTCGTCGGTATATTTGTGCTCCACGTTTTTCAGTCCCACATCTTCCAATGCCGCCAAAACCCGTGACCGGACCTCGTCCTTCTTCAGTTTCGTCTTTTCCTGAAGCGGAAAGGCCACGTTTTCAAACACATTCATGGAGTCGAACAGGGCAGCGTTCTGAAAGAGCATGCCGAATTTTTCCCGAATTCTGTTCAGCTCCGCAGCGCGCAAACCGAGGATGCTTTCGCCTTCCACCTCGATCATGCCGCTATCCGGTTGCAGCAGACCAATCATATGTTTGATCAGCACACTCTTGCCCTCGCCGCTGGGACCAATGATGGCGGTAATCTGGCCGGCGGGAACTGTGAAGTCGAGACTGTTGAGCACCATCTGGGAACCGAATGATTTATATATGTTGGTCAGTTTGATCACAGCAGCACCGATGTCAGGAAGTAATCCCAGACCAGGATCAGGACGGATGTCAACACAACGGCTTCGGTGGTAGCCTTGGAAACACCCTCGGCGCCCCGGTCGGCGAAATACCCTTTGTAGCAGCTGATCCAGGCGATGATGATGCCAAATGAAAAGGATTTTGCAAAACCGGAGTACACATCGCGCCAGACCACCGACTTTTCCATCTCGTAGAAGTAGGCGCCGGGATTGACTCCCAACAGCTTGACACCCACCAGCCAGCCCCCGTATATGCCGACCACATCAAAGATGGCGCACAGCAGCGGCAGGGCAAGCATGGCGGCCAGGAGCTTGGGGGTGATCAGGTATTTGAACGGATCCAGCGCCATGGTTTCCAGGGCATCGATCTGTTCGGTGATGCGCATGATGCCGATCTCGGCCGTGATGGCGCTGCCGGCCCGGCCGGTTACCATCAGAGCCGTCAGCACCGGCCCCAGTTCTCGGATCAGGGAGAGGGCCACGGCCGTTCCCAGCATGCCTTCCGAGCCGAATTTGGTCAGGGTGTAGTAACCCTGTAGCCCCAACACCATTCCGGTGAAGGCGGCTGTCAGGCAGATGACGAAGAGGGATTTGGCGCCGATAAAGGAGAGCTGCTTGAGGACGTGGACCGGGCTGCCCGGATTTCTGACTATTGTGGTAAAGGAGTGGAGCAGGAACCAGCCCATTCTTCCCAGTATGCGAACAGTGCCGATGGTCGAATGGCCTATAGCTTGTATTAAAGCGGACACAACAGTACCTCATTTTTTTTGCAGACACATTTTATACTGCACGTAATGAGAAAAAGTAAAGCGGAAAACGGCCCGTTGAAGGTCCCGCGCCTCTTGGGCGGCAATCCTGTTACCTGTATGGCTGTAAGGCATTGCTGCAGATGGTGTGTCCCTCAGACCAGTTCTTCCAGTTTCCCGCCCGGTTTGAGAAGGAAGCGACTGCCGCGCCATTCCACCCGGTTGCCCAGGAAGGAGAGCGCCCAGCTGAAAAACGCCAGCATGTCCCGCAGGGGGATCAGCCAGAGCCAGCGGGGAAGCAGGCCGTCCTGAACAAAACTGCGGCTGAAGAACGTACTGACTCCCAGGCGCACTCCATACAGCAGCAGCAGGGATGCGAGAGCCGTAGCCGGCGAGGGGGCGATCAGCATGGCCAGAAGCGCGGCAGGGAAGGGGAGTGTGATGCCGGAAGCCAGATAACCGCCTGGCCGGCTGACGCGCATGGTGCGGGCCCAACGCAGTTGCCGCGCAAAGGTGATCGCCAGGTTTTCCGAGGAAACCATGCTTTCCACGAAACAATCATCCAGCGCGATACGCCATCCTGCGCGGTGCACCTTGTTGCCCAACTGGTAATCGTCCGCCAGATAATCGGTCAGGGCCTCGAAACCACCCATGGCGGCCAGGGCCTGGCGCCGAACGGCCATGGATGCTCCCAGGGCAAAGGAGAGGCCCTCCAGTTGCAGCGCCACCATGACATTGGGGATCATCTCGGTCGTAAAACCGGTTGCTTCAACGGCGGTGGCGATGCCATGCACCCGGGAAGTGCGGTAGAGCGAGGAGACCAGACCGACCCGGGGATCGCTGAAATGTGATGTGACCGATGCCAGGTAGACGGGCGATACCCTGATGTCGCTGTCGCAGACAATGATAATGTCGTGCCGAGTCTTGGGGAATACGTTGATCAGGTTGGAGACCTTATGGTTGGGGCCGTGGATGGCCGGGTTGATAGTCAGTGAGATGTCCTGGTTGGGGAAATCAATAATCAGTTGCTTGATGACCGCAATCGCCGGGTCGTCGGGTGAGGCCACGGCAAACAGCAGCTGGATGGCGCCGGAATACTCCTGTCTGCAGAAGCTGGCGAAGTTCTGGTAGCTCCCCTCATCCATCCCTTTGACCGGCTTGAGGATGGAAACCGGGGGGTGCGCGGTATTGCGCGGTTTTGGCGCGGCGAAGTAGCGGCGGGCACAGAACAGTGACATCAGGCTGTAGCACAGCGCCGGGAGTGTAAGCAAAAAGGGAAGCAGGGTGCGGAGCATCAGGCAGCCTTTTGAATCAGAAAAAAGTAGGGTGCGCCGGGCATGGCGTTGACCTGTCCCATGCGCCAGGCGTGAAACAGGCGCTGGTCAAGGGAGCCTGACCAGCGGGAGACGGCAGTCTCTTCGTTGTCGCCGCCCGGGTGTCCGGGATAGACCGTTATGGCCACAACCCCCGTTGGCAGGAGCAGTTGCAGCGCCTGCTGGAGTGCTGTTATTGTCGTTTCCGGTTTGGTGATGATGCCGCGGTCGCCTCCGGGAAGGTAGCCCAGGTTGAAGATGACCGCCTTGACCGGGATGGAAACATGCTCAGACAGCGTTTCGTGGCCTGCCAGGAGCAGTTTCACCCGTTCAGTCTGGCCGGATTTTTCAAGCTTCTGACCGGTTTGCCGGATGGCTTCTTCCTGGATATCGAATGCCCAGACCTTGCCGGTCGGTCCAACCACATCGGCCAGCAGGAGTGTGTCGTGGCCATTGCCGCAGGTGGCATCCACGGCGCAATCTCCTGGACACAGAAACTGACGCACGACCAGCTGTGCGAGCTGCGTCGGGCCGCGCAGTTGGACGGTGTCATGATGGGGATTCGTAATCATAGCCGCAAATCATACCAGAAGCGCCCCTGTTTCGCCACGTTGAAATTCGTTTGCATCCTCCTCCGGAACAGCGTAGAAACGGGACTATGATCATCCGAAAAACAATCACTGATAACCTGTCCGGTCATCGACTGGACGATGCCGTTTCAATCCTCTGCGAAGCGGTCAGCAAGTCCGAGGCGCGGCGCATCATCGACCGGGGAGGCTGCGCCGTAAACAGCCGTATGGTGCGGGTCGCGTCGCGCGCCGTCAAGAAGGGTGACATCATTGAGGTTGGCGTCATGGAGGCGGGGCGATTTCGTGAACTGCTGCTACCTGCCGAGTTGCTCCTTTTGGAAGACGATGACCTGATCGCGGTGAACAAGCCGTCCGGAGTCAACACCCAGCGCACTCCCTATCAGCTCAAGGGGACACTGGAGTACTGGGTCAGTGAATATTTCCGGCAACAGGGGAGCGATGAACCGGCCCGGGTGATCCACCGTCTGGATCGCGGTACATCCGGGGTGATGCTGTTTCCCAAGCATAAGCGGGCGGCTGCCTGGCTGTCGAGCCGTTTCCATGACGGGCTGGTGGAAAAACGCTACCTTGCCCTGGTCAGTGGACATCCCGGCCAGGAATCATGGAGCGTGGATGGCGCCATCGGCAAGATCGCCAGCGCACGCTATGGCATCATGGTTGAAGGGCGTCCTGCACAGACTGATTTTCAGCTGCTGACGGCGTCGGGTGGCTATTCCCTGATCGAGGCCAAGCCAATAACCGGGCGCACGCATCAGATCCGTGTTCATCTGGAGTCGTGCGGGTTGCCGATTGTAGGCGACACGACCTATGGTGGCGAACCAGCCCAGCGGATGATGCTGCATTGCGCATCGCTGCTGTTTACCAATGATAGGGGCGCTGAGATGTGCGTGAGGGCTGCACCGGATGGGGTGTTTGCGGAGTTCATGAAGGAAAAAGGGCTGTCGGCCTTGGATCAATCGTAGCCGCAGGTTGCGGCTTTATTATCAGTCAACGGGAGCACACTCTATGTCACTGGCGGAATGGGACGGCAAATACCTTATTGGAGTTGCGGAAATTGATGCGCACCATCAGCATCTCTTCAAGCTCATACAACAGGCTTTTGACGACTACAGCAAAGGGAGCAGCGACCAGGTTGTCAGAACGCTGCTGGACGAACTGATGGAATACGCCGCCTATCACTTTGCAGCCGAAGAAATCCTGATGGGCGAGATCGGCTATCCCAAGCTTCTGGAGCACAGCGCGGAACACACCCTTTTTTCAGACAAGGTCAAGGAAATGATGGATCTGTACGAGAGTATCGGCAGCAGCGTCCTGACCAGTATTCTGATCTTCCTCAACGCCTGGTTGACCCAGCATATCCTGCAGAAGGACATGGACTACGCCCGATACTGCAAGGACCGTCCCCTGGCCCCGAGCAAGATCGCAACGGCCTGAAACGGGAGGGATACTTCTGGTGCGACGTTGTTTTCGGAAACGCATTTCAGATCAAAAAACAGGGACGGGGTGTTGACCCGTCCCTGCATGCTGCACTCACATACTCGTAATGTAGATACAAGGCGTTGAATAGAAAAGGTTTTAGAAGTTCCAGAACTCGTCAATTTCCTCACCGGTGAAATCCCACACCAGATTGTGCGGCGGGACCGGGTCGAAGCTGAAGAAGTCGGGCAGGCGGTCGTGGGCGTTGTTGAATCCGGCTTCAATATTGAACTTGCGCTCGGTCTTCAGAATGTACTTGCCCAGGTTGACCACGTCATCACCGGTCAGAGCGATGCCGAAGCGGGCATTGATCATATCGATCAGGGCCGGCAGGCACTCGGGAATGTCCAGCGCCGGGAAGGCAACGAAGATGCACATGCCGGTTGAATCAACCGCTGCGGTGGCAATCTGCAGGTTGCGGGAAAGCTCGACCTGGCCCTCTTTCTTGAGCGGATCAACGTAGCCGCCCACATTGAGGATGTTGGTGGCGATGGTGTAGCCTGCGGTGTGGTCAGCGCCCATGGTGGTAGTGGCATAGGTGATGCCGATGCCCTTGACCGTGCGCGGGTCGTAGGCCGGAATGCCCTGGTTCTTGACCACCGGCACACGGGAGACACCGTAAGTCTTGCCTACCAAGCCGGCGCCGCCGCCCAGAATGCGGCCAAGCGGTGTGCCCTTGCCGATCTCTTCCCTGAGCAGTCGCAGGATGCCCTTGCTGTCCCCAAAGGGGATGATGCCGGCCTCCATGGCAACGGCGAACATGACCACCCCTTCAATCGAGTCGATCCCGATGTCGTCCATCAGGCTGTCAGCTACCGCGATATCGTCAAGATCATCGATCAGGCAGTTGGCGCCCATGCCCCAGACGGTTTCGTATTCGAAGCCTGACGTGACGTAGTTGCCATCTTTGTCGTTATACACCTGCGAACACTGGATGATACAGCCGGCGTGACAGCCGTGTTTTGGCTTGCCGCCACGTGCCACGATGGTGTCGTGCATGGTCTCGCCGGAGATCTTGTCGTGCCCTTCGAACTGGCCATAGCGGAAATTGTGGGTCGGCAGTCCGCCGGCCTCGTTGAGGATGTTGACCAGGACGTTGGTGCCGTAGGTCGCCAGGGCCTGGCCGCTGACCGGGTGATCCAGAAGCGCCTTGGCAAAGGTGCGCGCCGCAACCTTGAACTTGTCCGGTTCGGCGATCTTCACACCCGGCGCGCCTTCACCATTGATGGAGATGAACTTGATTTTCTTGGAGCCCATGACGGCGCCCAGGCCGCCACGTCCGTGGCTGCGAATCTTGCTGTCCGGGTCTTTGACCGAAATGTTGGCCGCGGTCATTTTCAGTTCGCCGGCAGTGCCGATGGTCAGGATGCCGGTCTTCTTGCCCAGCCGTTCTTCCAGTGCCTTGATCACGGCGAAGTTGTTCTTGCCGATCAGCTCGGTTTCCTCATGGATGGAAATGCCATCCTTATCGACATGCAGGCTGTACCATTTGTCTTCCTTGGGTATGCCCTCGATGATGATGGCCTTGATGTCCAGTCGGGAAAGGAGTTGCGCAGCCGTACCTCCGGCGTTGCTCTCCTTGATGGTGTAGGTCAGGGGGCTTTTTGCGCCGGCAGAGAGCCGACCGGAGTTGGCGGCTGGTGTGCCGGAGAGAAGGCCGGGGGCAAAGACAAGCTTGTTATTTTTGCCCAGTGGATGGCAGGTGGGGATAACTTCTTCAGCAACGATGGTTGAGGTCAGGCCCCGTCCACCCAGTCCGGCCCATGCTGCTGGTACTTCCTCGCACTTTGTGCTCAGGTCTTCCATGTTTACGCGCAAAATCTTGTTCATCTGCTGTTCTCCCTTTCATAGGTTTGGTTTTCCTGCTGCTAACACCATCTCCTTTCCGAAAGGGAGGCTGCGCCGTTTCCGGCACAACCCGTTGGCCTGTAACCGTGGGGGTTCCCCGTTAGGATAAAAGGCTCGGAGATAACAAGCGTGTTCTGTAGCTGATTGACGACCGTTTGCAAGCCATAAGCGTGCCAATAAAAAACCGATTAATAAGCAGTGCATTTGCAAGCGTGCGGCAAGATAAGTGCGGCATGTTGCACTATCTTTCGCAATATGTTGCAAATGTGGATTAAATGTGCAACATGTTGAGGTTGCTGCGTGCTGTTCGATTGAGCGAGAAAAGTGGGGTGATGGGTATGGTCAACAGGGATGAATTTTTCCGGGAGGTGACAATCAGGATCTGCAGCAGTCTTGAGATCAAAACCGCCTTGAGGAGTGCCTTTGGTTATCTGAGGCGCTTCTTCCCTCTGGATATGCTCAGCCTGGGTATTCGTGATTCCAGCCTGTCGGCCATCAGGAGAGTTGCCCATGTGACCGGCGATACAGCGGATAGCGCCGATGAAATCATTCCCGTTCCGGAGGAACTGTGGGCGTCACTGCAGAGGTGGGAAATACGCGATCCCATCATGGTGAATTCAGACCAGAGTGAACTGGTTCGCGCGCTGGCCCCCCATTTGAAGCTCGAAGATAATTCCGGCATAATTCTGCCGCTGTGGAGTGCGGAAGGGATGCTGGGGTGGTTGACGCTCTATGCCTGGGGCGTAGGTCGCTACGACCCGGCGCATGTTGAACTCCTCGGCGCCGTCGCCGATCCCTTTGTGATTGCCTTGGCCAATGCCCTGTCCCACGAAAAGCTGCTCAAATACCGTGACACGCTGCTCGATGACAACCGTTTTCTGAGTAAGGAACTCCTTGCCCAGGCAGGGGACGAGATCATCGGCGGGAACCTTGGATTGCGCAATGTGATGGAGATGGTCCACCAGGTGGCGCCGCTGAACAATACGGTGCTGATTCTGGGGGAAACCGGGACCGGCAAAGAGGTGATTGCCAATGCAATTCATTTCTCATCGCCCCGCAAGGATGGACCCTTTATCAAAGTCAACTGCGGTGCCATCACGGAAGGTTTGATCGACAGCGAGTTGTTCGGTCACGAGAAAGGATCGTTTTCCGGAGCGGTATCCGAGAAGCGCGGACGTTTCGAGCGTGCCGACGGCGGGACCATCTTCCTGGATGAGATCGGAGAGCTGCCGCTCCAAGCCCAGGTGCGCCTGCTGCGGGTGCTTCAGAACCGCGAGATCGAACGGGTTGGCGGAAGCAGGCCGATTCCCGTGGACATCAGGGTGATTGTAGCGACCCATCGTAATCTGGAAAGCATGATTTTGGAAAACCGTTTCCGTGAGGATCTCTGGTTCCGGTTGAATGTCTTCCCCTTGGTGCTCCCTCCGTTACGGCAGCGTCGGGAGGATATTGCCGCCCTTACCCGCCATTTTGTTGTTCAAAAATGCAGATATCTGGGCATTGCCGACA
Source organism: Desulfuromonadales bacterium (assembly GCA_013377095.1). Taxonomy (GTDB): domain Bacteria; phylum Desulfobacterota; class Desulfuromonadia; order Geobacterales; family Pseudopelobacteraceae; genus Pseudopelobacter. The sequence goes on along the minus strand of JACAAY010000070.1, from coordinate 2,416 downwards.
TACCCGGCATTGCGCCGGGAGCCTTGGCGCGGCTGATGGACTACGCCTGGCCGGGTAATGTCCGGGAACTGGAGAATCTGGTTGAGCGGGAGTTGATACTGCATAGGAATGGTCCCCTGCTGTTTGATGTGCTGATTCCCGTAGGGCCAACCGATGATAGCCTTGTTCAGTGTGAAACGGATGATGACCATACGGTTTTGACGCTTGATGAGGCAATGGCTCAGCATCTGCGTAAGGTCATGGAGGTGAGCAGGGGGAAAATCCATGGTCGCGGTGGCGCGGCTGAATTGCTCGGTATCAATCCCAGTACGCTGAGGTGGCGTCTGGATAAGCTGGGTATCGAGTTTGGCCGCAGAAGCAAGAGTGTGTGATCATAAAATGTTCTTTGCAGCACAGCAAGTTTGTGGTAATTTTTTAAACTTTTCAAAGCCAAACAGGGCATGAAATCCATCCAACATCATCAGGCGGGAAACCAGACTCACATGTCCAGAATTATCTGCATAGCCAACCAGAAAGGCGGGGTTGGCAAGACAACCACAGCTGTTAATCTGGCTGCTTCATTGGCGGCGGCGGAACGACCGACGCTGATCGTGGATATTGACCCCCAGGGCAATGCCACCAGTGGTGTGGGAGTGGACAAGGATAGTCTGCGGCAGACTATCTACGACGCTCTGATCAATGGCGCTGATCCCCGGGGTCTGGTCATCGACACCGGCCAGCCTTTTCTCCACATCCTGCCGGCGAATTCCGATCTTGCCGGGTCCGAACTGGAGCTGGCCAACCTGGATGCGCGTGAGCAGAAACTCAAATTCGTACTGGCCGAGTTATCTGCACAGTATCGCTATATCATCATTGACTGTCCTCCTTCGCTGAATCTCCTGACTATCAACGCCATGACAGCGGCCGAATCGGTGCTGATTCCGCTGCAGTGTGAGTATTACGCCATGGAGGGACTTTCCCAGATTCTGCATACCATCCGGCTGATGCAGCGGGGTTTGAATCCTTTTTTGACCATAGAGGGGATTCTTCTGACCATGTTCGATGCCCGCGGCAACCTGGGAAAAGAGGTGGCCGAGGAAATCCACACCAATTTTCCCGGCCAGGTGTTTGAGACGGTCATACCGCGCAATATTCGCCTGGCAGAGGCGCCCAGCCATGGCAAACCGATTATTTACTACGACATCAACTCGCGAGGCGCGGTGGCTTATTTGAAGCTGGCCCGTGAAATCATACAGAGGGAGGCTGCCAATGGCTAAGATAGGTGGCCTGGGCAAGGGGATGGCCGCGCTCCTGCACGTCAAGGAGACGGTGGAGGACACCCGGGAGTACTTTATATGTCCGATTGAACTGGTACGACCGAACAAATGCCAGCCCCGCAAGCATTTTGCCGTTGACAAGCTGGAGGAGTTGGCGGCCTCCATCCGGGAGCAGGGCATCATTCAGCCGCTGGTGGTGACGAAAAAGGATACCTATTACGAGATAATCGCCGGAGAGCGCCGCTGGCGTGCTGCCCAGAAGGCCGGACTGCGCGAGGTGCCGGTTGTCATCCGTGAAGCCAGTGACAATGCGGTTTTGGAGCTGGCGCTGATCGAAAACATCCAGCGCCAGGATCTGAACGCAATTGAAGAAGCACAGGCCTACCGTTCCCTGGTGGAGCAGTTCTCCATCTCCCAGGAGGATGTGGCCAAACGGGTCGGCAAGAATCGTACAACCGTTACCAATTCACTGCGACTCCTGCGTCTGCCCGAGGATATTCAGCGTGACATCGTCGAGGAGCGTCTCAGCATGGGGCATGCCCGCGCATTGCTCGCCTTGGAGAACCAGGAACTGATTGAAAAAGCCCGGCATGAGATTCTGCGCCGCCAGTTGAGCGTCCGTGCAACGGAAGAACTGGTGCGCAAGTTGAAACAAAATCCGAATCCGGTTGCCAACAAGCGCCTGCAACAGCCGGACCTGCTGCTGAGCTCCCTGGAGGAACAGTTGCAGAAGCGTTTTCAGTCCAGGGTTGCCATCCGCAGAATCGGAGCCAAATCCGGAAAACTGGAAATCCACTTCAGCGATGCCGACGAATTAACCCGCATCATCGATCTGCTGGATATGTAATGCGTTTGTACCCGGAGTAAAGCTGATTGTGTGTCGTTGAATTGGTTTCCATTTGACATGGCGCCAATTCGCTCTATTACTTTTATGGTAACTACCCATGTCGCGCTCAGACGATGCATTGATCCGCTTACGATGTCTGTTGGGAGGTAGCCCATGATTGAACTCAACGCAGCTTTTTTTATCCAGCTGATAAACTTCGGTATCCTCGTTGTTATCCTCAATACATTTCTGTATAAACCACTCCGTAAAATCATGCTCGACCGTCGCCAGACGCTCGCCGCTTCCCGTCAGCGGACCGAATCGGTTGACCGTG
>JACAAY010000007.1 GCA_013377095.1 Desulfuromonadales bacterium | reverse complement strand
CGCTGGGCCAGGTGGCGGGAACCGGGGCCTGCGGCTGGGTATAGCGCGGGGCCATACTGCAACCGGACAGGCAGGCAACAGCAATACATATGGTTACAATTCTGCGGATCATGTCAGTGCTCCTTCAGTAGCGGCATGCGCATGCTTTACCTTGAACCAGATCGCGTAGAGGGCCGGCAGGAAGAGCAGCGTCAGGATCGTTCCAACCCCGACTCCGCCGATCAGCACATAGGCCATCGATCCCCAGAAGCTCGAAAAAGTCAGCGGGATAAAGGCAAGCATGGCAGCCACTGCGGTCAGGACTACCGGTCGAGCACGACGTACGGTGGATTCCACGATTGCATCGTAATCACTCAGGCCCGCCGCCTGGTCGTGGCGAATCTGGTCGACCAGAATCAGCGTATTGCGCATGATGATCCCCGCCAGTCCGATCAGTCCGAGAATCGCGTTAAATCCGAACGGCTGGTGGAATATGAGCAGGGTTGGCACGGCCCCGACCAGGCCAAGAGGGGCGGTGGCAAACACCATGAACATGGTGGCGAATGAACGGACCTGAAGCATGATGAAGATCAACATCAGGAGTATCATTGGCGGGAAGAGCAAGCCCAGGGCATCATCGGCTTTCTTGCTCTCTTCCACGGAACCACCCGTTTCCATGCGATATCCGGGGGGTAGGGCTGCTTTTATTCTTTCCAGTTTTGGGAGAACCTGGGCCGTTACATCCGGAGGCTGAACCCCATCGACAACGTCCCCCTGAACTGAGATATACGGTTCGCGGTTGTAGCGCTTCAGGAGCGAATCTTCCATGCGGGATTCGAAATGCGCAATCTGTGACAGCGGAATTGAGTGCCCGTCTCTGGTTGTCAGGGCAACATTGGCGATGTTTTCCAGACTGTGGCGCTCGGAACCGGGAGCACGAACCACAACGTCGACCGAACGGATGCCGTCGCGCATCTGTGTGGTGGGAGCACCGTTCAGAATCGCCTGCAATTGCAACCCGGATTCTTGCGGGGTCAGGCCAAGCAAACGCAGACGATCCTGATCGAGGACCAATTGCTGGCTTGGAGTCCGATCACCCCAATCCAGGTGCACATCACGCAGGTTCCGGTTTTCAGCCATTATGGCTCGGGTATCACCGGCAATCCGGCGCAGTTCATTGAGGTCCGGTCCCATGACACGGAAAAGTACCGGAAACGTGACCGGCGGGCCGAATACGTATTGTTTCACCCGCACGCGTGCTTCGGGGAAGGCGCCCTGTGCAATGATCCGGCGAAGTTTTATCTTGAGCGCATCGCGTGCGGAAGGGCCTTTGGTCAGGACGATGATTTGGGCAAAGGCCGGGTTGGGTAATTCGGGGTTCAACGGCAGTATGAAGCGGGGTGCGCCTTGGCCGATATAGCTGGTGGCGGCTTGCGCCTCTGGTTCGGCTAAAATCATTTTTTCGATGTTTTTGACCGTTCTATCGGTTGCGGCAAAAGCACTGCCAAGGGGGAGGTTTACCTCAACCGTCAGTTCGGAACGGTCCGAATTGGGAAAAAACTGTTTCTCCACAAACCCCATACCGACCACCGACAACATAAAAAGAGCAATCGTTACGCCGGCGGCAATCCATTTATGATCGACGACTCTCCGCACGATGCTGCGAAAACGCTGATAGTTCGGGGTTGCATAAATAGCATCATGCCCTCCAGGGACCGGTTTGATGTCAGGCAGGAGCTTGACGCCCAGGTAGGGGGTAAAGAGCACCGCAACAAACCACGAGGTGATCAAGGCGAATGCCACTACCCAGAATATGTTGCCTGCATATTCACCGGCCGTCGATTTGGCAAAACCAACCGGCAGGAAGCCGGCGATGGTAACCAGCGTACCGAAAAGCATGGGGCTGGCCGTGGATGTCCAGGCAAAAGTAGCTGCCTGGATCCGATCCAGTCCCTCTTCCATTTTGACAACCATCATCTCGATGGCGATGATCGCATCATCCACCAGCAGCCCTAATGATAGAATCAGCGCCCCCAGAGTAACCCGGTCAAAATCCCTTCCCGTAAGCAGCATGATGACGAACACGGCGGCGAGGGTCAGAGGCACAGCGGCAGCCACGACGATCCCGACACGGAACCCCAGTGTGGCAAGACTGACCACCATGACAACGGCAAGCGCAACCACGAATTTGATCATGAATTCGTTAAACGCCTCGGAAATGACGTGGGACTGATCCGACACCTTGGACAGCACCAGTCCGACCGGTAATTCTTTGTGAATGGCCGCTTCTTCGGCATTCAGCAACTTGCCCAGAGTCAGGCCGTTAAACCCTTTTTTCATGACCAGGGCCAGGATGAGTGATGGCTCTCCCTGGTGACGTATCTGCTTTGTCGAAGGATCTTCGTAGCCGCGGGTGACCTCGGCCACATCGCCGATCTTCAGTAATTTCCCTCCGCTTGCCACGGAAATCGCCTTGACCGCTTCGACGCCGTTGATGCCTCCGTCGAGCCGCAGATAGACACGCGGTCCGGCCGTATCAACGAAACCTGAAGGTGTAATGTCATTCTGGGTTTCCAGCGCATGAAACAGATCGGTCGCCTTTACTCCAAGGGTTGCGAGACGCTTGTAGGAAATTTCGACGTAGATCTTGGGGTCCTGCTCACCGAGAATAGTTACTTTCTCCACGCCGGCTATCCGGGAAAGCCGCTGACGCAGCGCTTCCGCCTCAAGCACGAGCTGGCGCTGGGGAAGACCTCTTGCCTGCAACGCATACATGGCAAAATACACATCGGAAAACTCGTCATTTACAATGGGACCCAGCACCCCTTGCGGAAGGTGTATTTTTTCGTCCCCAAGTTTTTTTCGTGCCTGATAGAATTCATCCGACACGTCTTTGGGAGCCGTGGAGTCTTTCAGGTAGAGCTTCATCAGGATCATTCCGGGATATGAAGCGGTTTCTACCCGGTCGTAGGATTCAAGTTCCTGAAGACGTTTTTCCAGCCGGTCGCCCACCTGATCCTGCATCTCCTTTGCAGTCGCACCTGGCCATACTGCCGTCACGGTCAAGGTTTTTACGGTGAATTTAGGGTCTTCTCCCCGTCCCAGTTTCAGGAAGGCAAATCCCCCCGCCATTATGATCGCAATAATAAAAAACAGGGTGATGGCGCGTTCGCGGACAGCGAAAGCGGACAAATTGAAGCGGTTCATGATTTTGGCTCCTTTTCCGCTCCAGAGATGATCTTTACTCTTTCCCCTTCCTTGACGAGATGAGCGCCCAGCGCGAGAATTCGTTCACCGGGTGCGAGACCGCTGCTGACAAGCGCGGTCTCGCTGCCGAGCTTCGCAATCGCAACCCGGCGCCGCGATACGGTTGATGTATTCGGGTTTATAACCCAGACGCTTGTGCCGGTACCGCCGTCGTACAACGCGCCCACGGGAATTTCATACTGCTGCATCGCAACATTACGGGCTTCTCCATACAGATGGACAGTCACCGTTGCGCCAAGGGGGGCGTTCCTGCCGAATCCATCCAGGCTGTAGCGCGCCTGATAGGTACGCGTGAGAGGGTCAGCCATTGCGGACAATTCACGCAGCTTTGCCGGGAAGGTCTGACCTGAATCAGCATAGAGGCTGGCGATGGCCCTGTTTTTTGCGAGTTTCAAATTTCCTTCAGGAAGGTTGACGACCGCTTCGCGGGCGCCGTCCTGTGCGAGGCGAACCACCACATTTCCCGCACTTACCACCTGGCCGACGTCCGCTGGAATATCCATGATGACGCCGTCTGCATCAGCCCTGAGAACCGCATATAGGGCCTGGTTAATCAGTTGTCTCGAGTAAGCAATGGCCGAATTCAGCTGCGCGGTTGTTGCGTCTGCTGCTGATTTGGCCTGTTCGTATTCCTGTACGGAGACGGCCTTTATGGCAACCAGTTCACGCTGGCGCAGTTCATCAGCGAGAGCGCGCTTGTTCTGCGCTCGAGCTGCTTCCACTGACGACTGGGCTGCATTGGCGGCAAGCTGCAGGTCTGTTGGATCAAGCTGCATTAAGGCCTGTCCGCGCTTGACATGATCCCCGGCCTTGACGAGTTTCTTCAGTATTTTGCCCGACACGCGAAGACCGAGATCGCTTTCCGTGCGAGCGTGGATCACACCGGTATATTCCATTGAGTCACTCCCCGCGGAAAACACCGTAACGGCCCGGACCATGCGGGGATTTGTCGTATCTACAGGCAACGGCTTCTTGTCTCTTCCAAACACAACACCACAGGCAATGACAATCAATGCTCCCATGAGGAGTGCTATGCGGTACCTGTACGCCAAGCTTCCCAAATTCTTAAATGCTTTTGTTTTCATATCAATCCTCACCTGTATGGTTAGTCGTGCTCATGCGTTCATGATGTGAGAGAAAATAGCCTGGTGCAGCCAGCGTGGCGACGCCCACATAAGGATTACGGAGGCCTTGTTGGCCCAACCTGGGACTACGCTGATGCGTCCGGCCTGCAAGGCACGGATACCGGCGGCCACCACGGGGGCCGGCTGCATCATCAATAGCTTCAACGCAGGCGTAATTTTCTGTTGCGCCGCAGCGGCGAATCCGGTGTCCGACATACCCGGGCAAAGGGTCGTAACGGTAATACCTTCGCGCTTTAGCTCACGATGAAGGGCTTCGCCCAGGCGCAATACGTAGGCCTTGGCAGCTGAATAGACGGCAAAGTTCTGTACACCCTGGTAGGCCAGCAGACTGGCGACCAGCAAGATCTTTCCACGTCCTTGCTTCCTCATGTCTTGTGCAAAGATGTGGGTAACTGCTGTCAGGCTTGCCACATCCAGCTGCACCATCGCCAGGACAGCGTCCAACTTGGCATCCAAAAACGGGCTTTGCAGCCCGTGGCCGGCGTTGTTGATCAGGATGTCGATCACGATGTCGCGCTCGCGGAGCCGCTCATGCAGTTGGATGACTGCCGCAACTTCCGAAAGATCCACCTGCTCTACGACGACATCGATGGGGTACTGCTTGCGTAGTGCCTCGGCGAGTGTTTGAAGCCTGTCCATACGGCGCGCCACCAGAACCAGAGAATGGCCTTGCCCGGCATATTGGTGAGCGAACTCCTCGCCGAATCCACTTGAAGCACCTGTAATGAGAACCCATGAATTGTTTTTTGATACCATTTTATTTACCTCTAACAGTATTGCGCCTAGACCGGTCTATGTAATAAGGGTTAAATAATAATCGAGCATTACTTCTTTTCTCTCTGAGCAATAAATCTATCGAAATACAAATGATTAAAGTCCCTTATGCAAAACATTTCCCGAACGCCTTGAACAAGGTCAACGGCCCTTTGACACGAATCCTCCTCAGGACGATTTGCTTGACCATCGAGGTTTCCTTGTGAAGCACGCGCAGCCAGGTCTTTGCATCGGCATGCACGCAAACATCCGGGACGCCTGCATGTCCCGTTTCAATCCTGATTGATTTATCCTTGATGACGACCGTTGCTTCGACCTCCTCACTGCCGCTGAACGTAAAATGGTAGGTCGCGTTCAGCCCTTCGGACTGGTGTCGCTGGAAAGCAATGGGCATGGAGGAGAGAAAATACGCCACGGACGGCGGTCTGATGCCGTTTCCCACGCGCTTTATCTTTTTGTGCGGGAAGGTTCGCTGGACGTGACTCTCGGCGTCCGAACCGGGCAGGACATACACTGTTTCCGTCTTGTTTTGAAGCGGTTTGACCACATTATCGATAAATGCCTTTCTGTCTTCCAGATACTGTGGGATCACCTCGTCCCCCGCCGGGCAGACGGCTATGCAATACACCGACTTGTAGCACGGTCCGCTCGCCAGGCTCTGCCACATGGATACGGTTTCGGCGTCGCTGGTTCTGGTTCGGTAATCGATGGAGTTCTTGCTGTCAGCGATATTTTCAACCCAGTCGCTGAAGCCTCCTATCAGCTCCCGATAGGTATGGGTGAGGCAGTTCACCGGATGGAAAAATCCGTCCGGCCCGATGGCGCCCGTGGGACAGGCAGCCGCGCAGAGCTTGCAGTCAAGGCACGGGTTATAGTCCAGGGGTGTGTCGTATTCATCCAATTCGGCATCGATGAGTATGGTATCGAGCAGCACGAAACTCCCGAATACGGGATGGATGACGTTGCGGTGGAGGCCCATCTTCCCGAGTCCGGCTGCAACAGCTATCGGTTTGTGCGATACCACGTGCATCTTACCGTTGCCCCACTGGTCAGCTTCCATGGGAAACCCGGGCGCCGGGGTCGAGGCACGAACGCCTTTACGCTCCAGGGCTGTTGCGAGTGTGCGGGCGGCATGGATAAGACGTTCTTCCGTCTGATGCAGTTCGAGGCTCGCAATGGAACGTGCGGGACTTCGCAGGTTTTCCCTGTTAATCCGTCCCGCAAAACTGACAAACGTCCTGGTCCAGGGGAACAGATTCAGAATGGCCGCCTTATGATCAGCCAGCGACGGACGCGTAATCTCCACAAAACCCACGTCATCAGCCCCTGCCTCAAGGCACATCGTGCGCAGCTCCCGGGCGCTCAGCTTCAGCGGAGTCGAGTGAAGTGTCGCCGATGCTTTTCTCTCGTGATAACGTTTTACTGTCGGGTGCTGATTCAGTTCCATTGCTTACGCTCCTTTTGTCGGGATCGGGCAAACATTTAGACCGGTCTATGTTTTACTACCCAAAAAAAAGTGACGACTTATCCTTCTTCTTTTTGAGCAAGAAACCTATCGAAGTACAAATGGATGAAATTCTTCAAAGGGTCGGACGATTTCTTAACCTTGGACCGGAGCAGTGCGCCCTGGAATGCTGAGATCAAATTCTCCGCGAGCATTTCAGGATCTAAATCTTCCGGGATGGTTTTCTCCTTCTGTGCTTGAAGAAGTAACCTGGACACAGACTTCGCCCAGCCTTGCAGAGCTTGTTCAAGACGTTCCCGGACGCTCTCGTATTGATCGGAAAGTTCCAGGCTCAAATTGCCGATCAGACACCCCTTGGTGCAATCATGGCCTTCAAATCTCGATATTCTGGATTCAAAGCTTTTTTTCACGCGTTCCAGTGGTGGTAGAGACTCATCGGTGAATATGGTGTGGAAATGTTCACCAACTTCTGCAACATATTTGTCGATTATCGCCAGACCGAATTCTTCCTTACTGGGGAAAAAATTGTAAAATGAGCCCTTTGGCACATTTGCCTGCTTCAGTATTGCCTCGACGCCGGTAGCGCTGAATCCTTTACTCAATATGATATCCAGTCCTACCTGGACGATGTCGTCTTTGCTGTGAATTCTTTTCATGATTTATAATTAGACCGGTCGCCCCAATATGTCAAGGAATTTTTTCCCTGGAGCTCACTTCTCTACGGCTGTCGGCAAATGACCGACAGCCGTATGCTTTTAACCCATGATAGCGAAGTAGGCCAGGTGATTCATCACTATCAACCTCTGGAAGATTTAATCGCAGTGAAAGCTATTCGTCTCTTTCGTAATCAACCATACGCTTGGCAACCGACTTGATGCTGAGCAGGTCGCTGAAGTTGATGTTATTGCCGAGGTAGTTGCCGCCATCGGTGCCGCAACCCAGAGTCAGTGAAGGGGGCAGCTGATTGTAGATAAGGCCGATGGAACCGTGAACTGCCGGCTGGTTGAGCAGCAGACGGTTGGCGGGGATTTCAGCGGCATACCTGTCCAGAACGGCTTCATCCTGGGCGTGAATAACGGAGGTGTGACCGGCTCCACCCCACAGCAGCTGGGATTTGGCAGCGGCGATGGCTTCGTCGGTGCTGTTGTAGGAGATGACGCCGAGAACCGGGGAGAGCTTCTCATGACTGAACCAGTCCTCGGGACCGATGCAGCTCAGGGGTACCAGCAGCAGCTTGGCGTCTGCGGGTATTTCGAAGCCGGCCAGCTTGGCGATGAACTGGGGAGACTTGCCGACAATGGCGGTTGCGGGTACACCACGCTCTTTATCGAACATTACTTTTTCAAGTTTGGCTTTCTCGTCGTTGTTGACGAGATAGGCGCCGCGCTTAACAAGCATTTTTATACCCTTCTCAGCTATAGCCGGATCATCAAAGATAACGGACTGGTCGGAGGAGCAGATCGTGCCGTTGTCGAAGGTCTTTGAAAGGATAACGTTGTTGATGGCAACACTCAGGTTGGCTGACTTGGAGATGAAGACCGGGGTGTTGCCTGCGCCGACACCAATGGCGGGGTGACCGGAGCTGTAGGCCGACTTGACCATGGCGTTGCCGCCAGTGGCCAGGATCAGTTTGACATCAGGATGTTTGAACAGGGCATTGGTTCCCTCAAGGGAGGGCTCTTCGATCCACTGGATAACGTTGGTAGGCGCGCCGGCGCTGATGGCTGCGTCATACATGAGCTTGGCGGCATGGGCACTGCACTTCTGGGCGCGAGGGTGGAAAGCAAAGATGATGACGTTGCGACTCTTGAGGGCGATCAGTGACTTGAACATGGTGGTGGAAGTCGGATTGGTGGTCGGCGTTGCGCCGGCGAGAACACCAAACGGCTCAGCGATATACTTGACTCCTTCTTCCTCTTTGATAACGCCGACGGATTTTTTGTCTTTGAAATACTCATAGACAACATGGGCGCCGAGATGGTTTTTGATGGCTTTGTGGTCGGCACGTCCGATGCCGGTTTCAGCAACGGCTTCTTCGCCAAGAATGACTTCGTTGGCAACGCTAGCTGCGTCCATCGCTGCACAAATCTTGTCGACCTGCTCCTGAGAATATGTTTTAAAAATTGCTGCTGCTTTTTGAGCCTTGGCTACCAATTCGTCTATCTGCTGAGTTACATTTCCCATGACAACCTCCATTGTTTTCGATGAGTGCGTCTGTGATTGAATACCGATTACCTTGACTGGCCATTGACTCTTTGCTCATAATTCAGATCAAAATTTGCATTCCGTTTCACCTCCTTATATACGCAATTACTGAATATCCGCTGCTGGATATACGAGTTATTGATCTTCTAGCTCAAGCAACTACGCATTTAACACCTTCGCCTTTTAGTCCAGGCCCAAAACAACCATTGCAGTATTTGCAGCTGGCAGGCTTCATGTCTCCGGAGTTCCAGCGTTCAATCAAGTTTGGTTCACGAATTAGAGGGCGGCAGATGGATATATAGTCAGCTGTCCCATCGTTTATCACTTTGTCGGCTATCTCGATTGAATTAACACCACCTACCAGCAACAGTGGTACGCCGATTTTATTTTTGTAGCGAACAGCCGCTTCTTTGTAATAAACATCCTGATCCTGTCCCACCCTGCAACTGGAGTAAGCGCCTGACGCAAATATTGTCCCGCCACTCATTTCTATGGCATCAACACCTTCCTTTTCGAGCATCGAGCAAACCTGCAGCATCTCATTGACCGTAAGACCTCCTTCTACAAAATCCTCGGAATTGATTTTCACAAAAACAGGGTATTCCTCGCCGACCTCTTTTCTTACTGTCTGGAAAGTTTCAAGGAGTATTCGCGCTCGGTTCTCTATGCTTCCACCATAGTTGTCCGTTCGTTTATTAAAGAACGGTGAGAGAAATTGACTCAGCAGGTAGCCGTGTGCCGAGTGCAACTGCACACCATCAAAGCCGGCTTTTTTTGCCCTTCCCGCTGCCGCTCCGAATGACTGAACGACCTGTTTGATTTCGGCTATGGAAATTTCCCGGCATTTGGGGAACAGCTCTGAGTCGTTCGCAGAAGGTCCCAAAACATCGCTCCCGGTTAACGCGGAAGCTGAGTAAGCTCCTCCATGAGCTAACTGAAGGACAATTTTCCCTCGAGCATCATGAACCGCCTTACTCATTTTCAAGAGGCCCGGAATAAATTCATCATTGTAAATTGCCAATTGCCAGGGAGCGGCCATTCCCTCCGGTGACACAAATGCCATACCTGTTATGACGAGTCCCACTCCTCCGCGAATGCGCTCGACTACTGAATCGATATTCCTGGACGTACAAAATCCCTTATCATCAGCCTTTCCATCCCATGTCGCCGAGTAGACGAACCTGTTAGTGAGTGACAAACTGCCGATCCGGGTCTTTTCAAATAAGTTCTTCATGGGTATTCCTCCTATCTTTCTTTCGTAATTCCACAGTTCTTCCCATGGTGACTCCTCGCCATGATGGGTTGTGGATAGCGTGTTACGTAAATAATTTGACCAGTCTACGCAATTATTGCTAAAAAAATGCCGATGACTTTTCAGTTCGGCACTCCTTTCTAAGGGCTGAATGTGGCAGGTACCCGGTACTCGCAAGGCACATTGGTCTGGCAAAGCCCGCAACCGGTCTCTTTTACACCATAGATTGTTCCCACCGTCCGCGGCGCATCACCGTAGACATGCTTGTAACATTCCATTTTGTCGAGACCCTTGGACGATATTGCCCCTGCGGGGCAACGCTGAATACATATGTCACAGCCGCCCCTTCCGTAATGGAGACAGTTTCCCCACGGGTTCATGTTGAAGCGTATTGTTGGTGCAAGAACAAGATTCGTAATAATGCTGCCGCATCGGACGGCAATCCCGCGCTCCGTGATGAAGCCGCAGTTGAGGCTGAAAGTTCCGAGGCCTGCCGCATAGGCTGCGTGACGTTCCGACCACGTAGATGCAACTCCAACTTGAGCATTTTTGAACACCTGCATGGCAGGAGAAAGCAGTGGAACTACTGCTCGATATCCGAGTTGTTCCAGGTAGCAAACAAGATGGAGGCTGAGCGAAACATTGAATTTTGCACCGTTACTCCTAGTTTGTGCCCACTCCCAAGACGGAAAGAAGCTTTTCTCTCGGTTGCTCTTTCGTGTGTCCTCAGTGATTGGCAGTATCCAACAGATGACAGACGCCGCCTGCCCTTTATCCACACCGAACGTGCTCGCGAAGATTTCCTGCGGAGTCAGATGAAAGGATCCTATATGTGTCTTGAACTCGGTGAAGATCGGATCAGCAGCTTGAGAATAACCGACCAGAGGAGTGTCAAAATAGTGCTTATCACTGTTTGGGAAACGGTTATCCGGGCTTTCCGCAACCAACCGTCTAATTTCATTTACGATACGTTTTTCCATGGTAAACTCATCCCAACTTTAAAGAATAAATTATTTACTGCATGCAGTTGAACATGCCCATGCACCAGAAACAGTCACCACAGGGGACTGTATTGGTATGGCAATCATTGCTAAACTCTGAGGTGTCGATGAGATTACATGGACTGACATTGCAATTGGTGCAGTATGAAAATTCATATTTCAATACTTCTTTCCTGAACAATATGAATTTTTGGGTGTTCCAAATGCTTTCAATACTGTTATGTTCAGTATTGCCAAAATATTTTGCTTCTATGTGCTTATGAAGATCTCGTTCCCTGTAGTAGCAGTCGTAATTGTGCCAGAGATAATAACATGGATGGACAGATCCATCCCAGGAGACCATGGCAGAACCACCCTCAACAAAATCGCATTTGCGGTTAGCAGTTGGTAAGATTTCAGGGAGGCGAAGGCTAAGGCCCGTACTCTCCGCTACACCTTTTGCTTCATCAAAAATTCGTGTCATCTCCTCAAATAATGTTTCATCTCGTTCCAGAATATTTTTTACCCGAAGAAATATGCCACGCTGATTCGACTCCAGCATCATGTGACGAACATGATCGAGAATTCGTTGTTCTTCCTGCGTCCTGAAAATCCTGAAAGAAAAGAGGATATCGAAATACTTACTTATATCGATTCCTTCGCTATCCGCCATTCTCTTCCATGGTTCGTATAACGCGAGGGCATCGTCAGAATTGTATTCGTAGGAAATTTGTGACACGTGGGACGATTCATAGGGAAGAAGATGCGTTACTATGGCAAAAGTAGCGCCACGGTCAGTCGCCCATTTCAGCACATCCACAAGTTCATGGACGTTATCCCGCCTTAAAACAAACTCGATGCCAATCTCGAATTCAGCTTTCCCGCAGAGATCCTTTGCGGAACCCAGAATAGATAAAGCTTGTTCAATGTCCGTCACCTCGCCACCTTCCCGAAGTGTACGGAAAGTATCACCAGCTACGGAATCCAGGGATAGGCAAATGCGATCAAGTCCTGCACTTATCAGCGAAATAGCTCTTGTCTTTGTTAGAAGGGCGCCGTTGGACTGAAATCCGACCCAGCTTCCATGGGGCATTGTTTTTTTGGCAATTCCGATGAATTCTTCCAGTCGCGGATGAAGGAGAGGTTCGCCGATACCGCTGAGGACCATGTTTTCAAGATAGGGAAAGACAGGAACCAATGCCATGAAAGTTGCAAGGGACATGTCTCCATCCACTATCCCGTTGCCGCTTGATTGTTTTACACATGCCTGGCATTTGAAATTGCAGCGAGTGGTGGTCTCTACGAAGAGTTTTGAAGGGTGTTTCCGAAATGCAGGCTGCGGTCCAGAGCAAGAAGACAAATTATTCTCTTGGCAGATGTTGTTTGACAGCATTTGAAAGCTGACGCCATTTGTTGGTAAGCAGCCTACTGACTCTTTCACGTGATGTTCCTCCTGACATTCAAATCTTTTGAGGCGCTCGGTTATTCGTATGGCCGACACCTAATCAAATGGACCGGTCTACGTGTTCATAGGTAAAAAAATAGATTGTTATCACGATTCATTTTTTTGAGACAGAAACCTATCGAAGTATAAAAAAATGAAATTTTTCAATGGTTCAGATGATTTCTTGACCTTGGAGCGAAGCAGTGCTCCTTCGAATGATGAAACCAAATTCTCTGCGAGCATTTCAGGGTCCAAATCAGCAGAGATTGTTTTCTCCGTCTGTGCCTGAAGAAGAAGACCGGATAAAGCCCTGATCCACTGTAGCAGAGACAAGTCAAGATGTTGCCGGGCTCTCTCATATTGATCGGACATTTCCAGGCTCAGGTTGCCAAGTAGACATCCCTTGCTGCAATCATTACCTTCAAATCTCGCAATCAAAATCTCGAAGCTTTTTTTGATGCGCTCCAGCGGCGATAAAGATTCATCACTGAAAATAGGGATTAAAACTCCAACAGTTTCTGCAAGGTATTTATCGATTACAGCCAAGCCGAATTCTTCTTTGCTGGAGAAAAAGTTATAAAATGAACCCTTAGGCACATTTGCCTGTTTCAAGATGGCCTCAACACCCGTAGCATTGAAACCCTTACTTAAAATGATTTCCAGCCCTGCCTGGACTATGTCATCTTTGCTGTGAATTCGTTTCATGTTTAAAGCTTAGACCGGTCGTTCTAATGTGTCAAGTAATTTTTCCCCCTGAAGCTCTACATTTTCTCTTCCCAGCGCCAGACCGCACTGGATCAGCGAACTCAACGCCACCAAATCCCGCTGCATCGGCTAATTCAGCTAATATTTCTCGAAAGAATCAGTGGTCGGACCCTCAATAACAATCCCCATACCCCATCAAAAATCCCATATCAAAAGCCATTCGCACCGAAAACCAGTGCAATACGTGTATGGATCGGTTTGGTGATTTGACCCCTAATCGGCGTCGAACCTTGACCCACCCGAATCTATAACTAACTGCTTTATGATATATTTATTCACAAGGCGGGTCAGGTTTGGACAACGATTCTGGGTCATAGTTCCACGCCGGTTTATACCATGCAGGAACGTTAACAAAAGTCACCTATATGAAGTCAAGGAGAAAGTACAGCGGATCAACAGTAAAGAGCCGACCGGAGTCGTGCGCCAGGTGCTGCCAGGGTGGTTTTCTTGGCTCTGGTCCTGTGCTGTTTGGATAGGGTAGGGGGGCAAAGAGAAAATAATAAAAGTAACCGGGAACACATGGAGGGAGTCCGGTTCCTTTTTACTACAACACGAACTACAACACAAAAGAAAAAGGACCTAACCGGTTTTGGTTAAGTCCTTGATTTTATTGGCGCGCCCGGAGAGATTCGAACTCCCGACACCCAGGTTCGAAGCCTGGTGCTCTATCCAGCTGAACTACGGGCGCATAAAACATCAGATTCAGTTAGTCTGAATTATAAATAGTCCTTTTTGAACTGTGAATCAAATTATCACAGCCCGATTCAAATGGGTAGCGTTTCTTGTTGTCACCGTTTTTCCGCCGTTTTTCCATGCTGTTTGATGAATGAGCGCACCTGCTCTGCAGTTTCACTGGATTTGTCGAGCGTCAGGTAGCGTTGCCATATTTCCAGTGCGCGATCGGTCCGCTTCAGGTCGAAGGCATATATGTATCCCATGTTGTATAGACTTTCCAGGTTTCCGGGATCGATGGCAAGTGCTTTTTCAAAATTCGCCAAAGCTCGCCGGGTATCTCCGGACTGACGATACATGGCTCCTTGGTCGTTCAGAACGTCAGAGTCGTTCGGATTGAATTCCAGGGCCCGGTTGTAGGCCTCAATAGCCTGTTTTGGCATGTCCGCGTCATACCAGGCATTTCCCAGCTCAACCCATGCATTGAAATTGCCAGGTTCGGTAACTGTACGCACCTGTGCATCATCTATTCGCTGGCGCAGTTCCAGGGAAAGCAGCACATCCGAACCCGATTCATCTGATTTTGTGTCTTCGGGGAGGTCGGATGTTTCATCTTCATCGGTGTTTTTTTCCTCTTCGGGGCACACCAGTGTGGCAACTCTGTCCAGAACCGAGCCGGGGATGATGGCCTCCTTCCGGTTACTTCCCGGCATCCGGACCAATCTTTTTCCTTCCCATCCCAGAATATCAAGAAATTCCAGTCGGGCGCTTTTTTCAACACAGTCTATTTCATACTTTTCCTGATGCAGGAGGTACTCTTTATAGCCATATTTGCTTGCTGCTGTCCGGCGTTGCAGTTCTCCGCGGGGGGTAAACTGTAACAGAGCCATCATGTATCCACTTGCGTTTTGTTGCATTGATTCCATCTCGATTGAAACCTTGTGATGGGCCGTTTGGGTCAGTTTTTGCCACTCAGCTGCGTGGAGAGAACCGGATGATGTTGCCATCAACAGAATTATGAAAACGACTTCCCGAAGAAAACAAGTTTTTGGTTTAACCTTGATGTACTTCTTCATCGTGTGTCTCCACGCAACCTTCGGGAATGTATTTGCGCCATTGTACTGTAGCGGCAGCTATTTTCAACATACATTTGGTGTGAATGTGTGATTGTTCCGTTGGCGCGTCTTCCGGCTTGACGCAATGACTTCTATGGGGTATTTTTACAGATTAAAACCAATGAGTCGGAGAGTTTATGCGCGTCATAGCAGGAAGTGCGCGCGGCACCAAACTGGTTGCGCCACGTGGCATGGATACTCGACCAACCGCAGATCGTGTCAGGGAGGCGTTGTTTAGTATCATCCAGAGTCGCTATGAACTGGATGGCACTCATGTGATGGATATATGTGCCGGTACCGGTGGGCTCGGTATCGAGGCGCTGAGCCGTGGCGCGTCATCCTGCTGTTTTATTGAGAATAATCGCGAGGCGTTGAAATGTCTCAAGCAAAACCTGCACGCCACACATTGCACCGCACGCGCCACAGTGCTGGAAATGGACCTGCTGAAGGCGTTGCCCCTGTTGGCCGCTCGTGGCAGATGCTTCTCCATCATTTTTTTTGATCCACCCTATGCTTCGGAACTCTATACAACGGTGTTAGATATGCTGTCAACATTGGAACTCCTCTGTCCAGGGGGGCTTTTTATTGCAGAAAGCGCGATCCGAAATGTTTTACCGGAAAAGATGGGGAATTTTATCAAGGCCGACCGCCGAATGTATGGAGATACGGCCCTGGAAATGTATATCCTGGGGGAATAATGAAAAAAATTGCTGTTTATCCCGGCTCGTTCGATCCGATTACCTATGGCCACCTGGATATACTTAACCGTGGCCTGAAGGTTTTTGATGAGATTGTTATTGCCGTTGCCTGCAATTCACAGAAAGTATCGCTGTTCAGTATTGAAGAGCGCATTGATCTGATCAGACAGGTTGTGGATGTGAGCCGTGTCAGGGTTGACACTTTCAAGGGTCTTCTGATAGATTACGTAATTCAGCAAAAGGCTGACGTCATCATCCGCGGTTTGCGCGCCATATCGGACTTTGAATATGAATTCCAGATCGCCCAAATGAACAGCAGCCTTGGTCATGATATTGAAACTCTTTTCATGATGACATCCCTCCAGTACGGATATCTTTCCTCCTCCATCGTCAAGGAGGTTTGCAGGTTGAACGGCAATATCGATGGATTTGTTCCTCCCGAAGTAAAGGCAGCTCTCAGAGTGAAGTGCGGGCTGGACGGATAGTCGTTGTAATTATTGTTTTAACAAGTTTTGAATACCCAATTGAAAACCGTGCGCTTAAAGAAATAATGAAGGGAATTACATGAAACTCGCAGATCGTGTGAACAGAATAAAACCCTCTCCCACGCTGGCTATTGATGCAAAGGCAAAGGCTCTCCGGGCTCAGGGAGTTGATGTCATTGGATTCGGTGCAGGTGAGCCCGATTTTGATACCCCGGTGGCCATCAGGGAAGCGGCCAAAAACGCCATAGATGCCGGCTTCACGCGCTACATGCCGGTGGGTGGCTCTGAGGACCTGAAAGACGCCATCATCGCCAAGATGAAACGCGACCACGGCTTGGAGTACACCCGTGAAGAGGTCTGCGTTTCCTGCGGCGCAAAACACAGTCTCTACAATATTTCCCAGGCCTTGATTCAGGCAGGCGATGAGGTTATCATTCCGGCGCCGTACTGGGTCTCCTATCCCGACCAAGTGGTTTTGGCGGGAGGAACTCCGGTATTTATTGAAACCGATGAAAAGTCCGTCTTTAAAATCACACCGGAACAGCTGGAAAAGGCCATTACTCCCAGGACCAAGGCCCTGATTCTCAATTCCCCCTGCAACCCCACCGGCACCAGCTACACCGTGGAAGAGTTGCGGGCCATAGGCCAGGTCTGCCTCAAATATGATTTCATGATTATTTCCGACGATATCTACGAGCGGTTGATATATGACGGCCTGGTGTTCAAAAATATAGCCCAGGTACTGCCAGAGCTGAAACCGCGGGTTGCCGTTGTCAACGGGGTTTCAAAAACCTATGCCATGACCGGCTGGCGAATCGGGTATGTCTGCGCCGATAAAGAGCTGATCGCCGCCATTACCAAAATGCAGTCCCAGTCCACTTCAAGTGCCAGTTCCGTCGCCCAGAAAGCTGCAGTGGAGGCAATTAGCGGATCGCAGGAACCGGTGGCCGATATGGTGAAAGAGTTTGAAAAACGTCGCGCCTATATTGTCAGTCGCTTGAATGCCATGCCAGGGGTCACCTGTTTTACTTCCACGGGCGCCTTCTATGTCTTCCCCAACTTTTCCTCCGTTTATGGTAAAAGCTTCAACGGCAAAGTCATCAGCAACTCAACCGAGTTTGCCGATTATCTGCTGGAGGAAGTGCGTGTTGCGCTGGTGCCGGGCGTTGCCTTTGGCGGTGACAAATATGCAAGATTGTCCTATGCTGTCAGCATGGAAAACATAGCGGAAGGTATGGATCGAATCGAAGAAGCCATTAAAAACCTGCAGTAGGTACATTCCGGCCAGGTACATACGACATATTCCCATAACCCGTTCCACAGGGGTGCAGACATGATCACCAGAGATATGATTATCGCAGATGTCATTAGAAAACACCCCGAAACCCTCACCGTATTCAAGTTGTTCAAGCTTGACTGCTACGAGTGTCAAATCGCTGATCTGGAAACTCTGGAACATGGCGCGGGTGTTCACAAGGTTGGTATTGACGAACTCCTCGAAGCATTAAATCACTCGATCGCATAGCTTTTCTCTTTTGTATGCCCTCTCGACTTTTTCATAGTTCCTGAACGGGACCCAGATCATGAGTGACATGGGTAATTACGCCAGCTATTTCTCTACCGGGATGAAAATCGGTGTCGGCATTCCCATGCCGAACTCCGAAGTTTTTCTCGATTGGGCAGTGATCTACGAAGTTGATGAAGATCTGGTAACCCTGCAGCTTTCCCGCGATCATTTGCCGGTTGGCGTTAGTCTGCATGTCGGTCAGATTGTCGATTTGCGGGGAGGCAGGGACGATGCCGCCTACAGCTGTCGCGCCATCATCGTCATTGAGGGGCGGGCCAGTTTTGTTCTGGTTCGTCTGATCGGTGAGATCGTTACCGACGAGCTGCGTGAATTCTACCGTGTCGATGCTTTCCTTCCCATTAAGTATTTCCTTTCCCGCGAGCAAAACCCTGATGTTCTCAACAAGGAATGGCAAACCCGTCGCCAGAAGCGTCTTGATGAAGAGTTGCTTCGCAAACAGCAGTTATGGGATGTTACGTTTATTGCTGAAAACGCCGATCTTCCCCCGGAACGAAGACAGAAACCGCTGGCAGATGAGACAGAAGAACTGGATACCTCCTGGGATACCATCATCCCTCTTGCAGCCAGCATCAGTGGTGGTGGAATACGCATCGTCGCACATCAGCATTTCGAGGAGGAAGAGTACGTTCCGCTTGAAATCATGGTTCCATCAACGCCACGCCGCATCGTGGAGGCCATCGGCAGGGTCGTGTTCGTCAATCGCAACCTTGCCGTTGCAGGTGACCGTGAAAGCTACAATGTGGCCTTGAAGTTTGTCTTCATCGATGAACGTGACCGCGATGCCATTGTCAATCACATTGCAAACATCCAGCTTAAGCGTATCCGTCAACTGCGCGAGCATTTCGCCCTGCGCGAGGGTATTGATAACCCGAATGACCGGGGGGGAAACGTTAAAACCCACTGGGAAACCATTGTCGACAACCTCATGTTCCTGACAATCCTGTCTGTTATAATCGTGATGCTGTTCATTTATTTTCGTGGGTATGTAACCAATCACCCCAAGGGCGAAATTGAAGAAACATTTGAAAACGGTATCCGGACGTTTATACAAAAAAAGGCTCGCTGATTACGATCAATTTAAGGCTGTCGTGGTAGGTTACCGGTGAACTGATATCCGGTTTGGATCAGCTTGGGTATCATCAGACTCACCTTTCTGTTATCACTTCTTGCCCGCGCACAATCCCCTGCGAACATTCAAATCCAGACAATGAGGTATTCAGCATGGCACAACGGCCAATACTCTGTCCGCGTTGCAGAACGTTGATCGGCAGCGAGGAATCAACCTGTTCGCACTGTGGAACATCGCGTTCTGCTCCCTGGTGGCAGCTCATCAACCTGACACGCGGGGTGCTTGAGGGAGACTGGGTCGTCAAGGCTATCATCACGGTCAACCTGCTGTATTACGCACTTTCCCTGGTGGTGAGTGTCCGCATGGGTCATGGCGGTTTTCTTGCTCCCGGAAATGTCAGCCTGCTGCTGCTGGGGGCGACCGGAACCGTTCCCATAGATCATTACGGTAAAATCTGGACGTTGCTGAGTGCAAATTACCTGCATGGCGGTATTTTGCACCTGCTTTTCAACCTGATGGCCCTGCGGCAGATAGCGCCCTGGGCGGCAAATGAGTACGGTACCAGCCGGATGTTCACCATCTACACGCTTGGAGGTGTCTTCGGCTTCTGGGTTTCCTATTTGGCAGGGGTCTCCTTCACCATCGGAGCGTCGGCAGGCATCTGCAGCCTGATCGGCTCCCTGCTGTTCTACGGAAAAGATAGCGGCGGCGTCTATGGTCACTCGGTGTACCGCGAAGTGAGCGGCTGGGTGGTCAGTTTGCTGATATTTGGTCTGATTGTGCCGGGTATAAATAACTGGGGGCATGGCGGTGGTATTGTCGGCGGAATACTGCTTGGCTGGTTGCTGGGGTATCAGGGGCGCAGACGCGAGACCACGCTGCACATGGTACTGGCACTGGCTTGCGCCGCCGCAACCGTTGCTGTGCTGGCCTGGGCGACGCTGACCACCATTCTGCGTTGATGCGTTACTCCTGTACTGCAAATAGCGAGCTACTGAAGTGGCAGGCGGCAAAGTGCTTCGATTGCTTTTGCTCGAGCTGTGGAGGGGTAGTGCGGCAGATCTCCTGGACATAGCGGCAGCGGGGGTGAAAGCGGCAGCCGGGAGGGATGGCCAGCGGCGAAGGAATGTCGTCCCTGAGGATGACGGCCTTACGTGCGCCTGAACGGTGTATTCTGGGGATGGCGGCCAGCAGGGCTTCGGTGTAGGGGTGCAGGCACTGAGTGAACAGCTCCGCTGCCGGGGCGCTCTCCACAATGGTTCCCAGGTACATGATACTGACCCGGTCGCAGATATGGCGCAGAACGGACAGATCATGGGAGATGATCAGCAGGGAGAGGTTATAGGCTGACTTCATGCTCTGCAGCAGGTTGATGATCTGGGCCTGGATGGAGATGTCCAGTGACGATACCGGTTCATCGGCAATGATCACCGCCGGTGAACTGGCCAGGGCGCGGGCAATGCCGATGCGCTGACGCTGTCCTCCGGAAAACTCGTGGGGAAAACGATGGTACTGCTGCGCTGTCAGTCCCACCGTTGCCATGATACTCTCCACGGTGGAGCGTCGCGTTGCCGAGGTACCCTGACTGGCGATGACCAGCGGTTCACCGATGATGTCTCCGGCCCGCATGCGCGGATTGAGTGAGGAGAAGGGGTCCTGAAAGATCATCTGGGTCTGTTGTCGAAAGGTGCGCGCCTGCTCACGGGTCATATCCGAGAGTTTGGTGCCGTTGGAAAGAACCTGGCCCTGGTCCGGCTCCAGCAGGCCAGCCAGAATTCTGGCCAGGGTCGATTTCCCGCAACCCGATTCACCGGCAATCCCCAGGGTTTCACCACGGGCAAGCTCAATGGAAACGTCATCCACCGCCGTCAACAGTCCAGCCGGTGTGGCAGGTGCGCTCTTCACCCGGAACTGTTTGCGGAGTTTCATTCCTCCCAGGATGGCGTTGTCAGCGATCACGGGCTCCTCCAACAGCGCAGCAGGTGGCCGGGCGCTATTTCACGTAGTTCCGGAACCTGGAGCCGGCACTCGGCTAGCGCACTCGGACAGCGGTCGCAAAAACCGCACCCCGGGAGGTTTTCCGACAGGATAGGCGACTGCCCGGCAAGAGTCACCAGCGGTTTACCCGGTTCGGCGTTCTGGGGGAGCGAGGCCAGCAGCGCTCGAGTGTAGGGGTGGCAGGGGTTTCCCAGCAATTCTTCACTGGTGGTTGACTCAACAATCCGCCCGGCGTACATGACACAGGTGTGGTCCGAGCGTTCGGCAACTATGCCCAGGTCGTGGGTAATCAGCAGAATCCCCATCTCGGTGGTTTGCCTGAGGGAGTCAATCAACTCCAGGATCTGGGCCTGGATGGTCACATCCAGCGCGGTGGTCGGTTCATCGGCGATCAGCAGGTCAGGGCTGCAGGCCAGCGCCATGGCGATCATGACCCGCTGGCGCATGCCGCCGCTCAGCTGATGGGGGTAGTCACGAAGACGCTCCCCGGCTGCGGGAATTCCGACCCGTTGCAGCAGGAGTGCGGCTTCTTCGGCAGCATCACGCTTCGTCATGGTGCGGTGCAGCAAGAGCGGCTCCATGATCTGGTCGCCGATGCGCAGCACCGGATTGAGCGACGTCATCGGCTCCTGAAACACCATCGAGATGCGACTCCCCCGAATGGCGCGCATCTCCCCATCGGACAGGGTAAGGAGGTCAGTGCCATTCAGGCGTATGGCGCCGCACCGGATAAAGCCGGGGGGTGGGACCAGGCGCATGATGGAGAGGGCGGTCATTGATTTGCCCGACCCCGATTCTCCCACCAGAGCCAGGGTGGCGCCCCTGTTGATGGTAAGGCTGACGCCATTGACCGCGGTAACACTACCGTCTTGGGTTTTGAAACAGGTATGAAGATCATTGATGTCGAGCAGGGCAGGCACGTTTATTTCACCAGGGAATGGAACAGTTCTGAAATGTCTGCAATTGTTGCAGCATAGCAATACTACGCACCGGTGCCAAGCAATAATCCGGTAAAACTGATATGGATAAATCATGCACCACCTGTTTGCCGGCTGGTTTACCTTGCTGCGCAAACAGAGCGGGGCTTGGCGCTACCCTGCCGGACCATCAAAAAAATTGACAGAAAGCCTGCTTCTGTGTTTGTATCACTACGTTTTGCTGTCATTACTCATGCGCATATCAGGAGCGGCTCTACTGGTCGTTGCCCTTGTTCTCTGGACAACGGAATCCGGAACGGCTGACGCTGTTCCCAATCAGACCATACGGGTAGCCATTGTCAAACAGGCAGCAACCGTTGTCGTCGATGGCGTCGGTTTGCTGGCGAAACGTGAAAACGGTGATGCCCTGGTCGTTGTCCCTCCCGTTACCCTCAGGCCTGGCGGTGAGGGCATTCTGTTGGATGGCGTCGGTTACCGGCGCCTCACTTTTTCGGCGCCGGGCGCTGTTTTTATCAACGGGAAGCCGTATCGCGGGCAGTCTGAAATCTCTTTTGGGGACAGAGGAATTCTGGTCGTCAATGAGCTGTTGCTGGAAGAGTACCTGGTCGGATTGATAAACTGCGAAGTTTCGTCTTCATGGCCCATCGAATCTGTCAAAGCCCAGGCGGTTATTGCCAGAACCTATGCCCTCTATCGCAAAGAACTGAAGAAAAATGCACCCTTTCACCTGGAGTCATCGGTCCTCGATCAGGTTTACGATGGCTGCCTGATTGAAGACAGCCGGGCAAAACGGGCTGTTTCCGAGACAGCCGGGGAAGTATTGACCTACAACAGAGCTATCATCCAGGCTTTCTACCACTCCAACTGCGGGGGGAAAACCGAAACGTCCGAGAATGTGTGGGGACTGCGTCTGCCCTATCTCAAGGGCGTCACCTGCGAGTATTGCCTTGGCAACTCATCCAGCAACTGGGAACAGAAACTGGAACTGAAGGATATCGAGGAACGATTGCGCGCCGCCGGTTTCAAGGTCTCGGGAGTAACTGATATCAGGCCGGGTGGCCGCAACAATCGCGGTCGTCTCAAAAATATTTCGGTTGTGTCCGGCCGTGGCACTGTTACCCTGGCTGGTGACCAGTTTCGTAAGATACTCGGTTACGGCGTTATCAAGAGTACGAATTTTTCCGTACGGGTTTCTGATGGCGCCGCAGTTTTCAGCGGTATCGGTAACGGTCATGGTGTGGGCCTCTGTCAATGGGGGGCAAAACAACGCGCTTTGAATGGTTTCAGTTATACCGAAATCCTTTCCTACTACTACCCCGGAACAGTGCTTGAAAAGGTTCTTTGACAGTTGTTAAGGCGATGGTGTCATGCTCGTAAAAGATTTTGATTATCATCTCCCCGAGGAGTTGATCGCCCGTTATCCAACGCCGGAGCGGGACCAGTCCCGTTTGATGCTGCTGGATCGCGTAAACGGAGGCATATCCGATCATCTGTTCAATAATATCTGCGACTTTCTCCAGTCCGGCGATCTGTTGGTTTTAAACGATACCAAGGTTATTCCGGCCCGCCTGTTTGGCCACAAGTCCACCGGGGGCAAGGTTGAAATATTTCTGGTGAGACGCCAGGATTCCGACGGTGAACGCTGGAGTTGCCTGATGCGCTCTTCCAAAGGGATCCAGTCAGGGCACAGCATTACCCTGGCATCCGGCATGGTTGCCACAGTATGCGAGCGGATTGACCCGGAAACATGGCTGGTCAGCTTTGAAGGACAGGAACCCTTTGATGTATGGCTGGAGCGGGAAGGCCATATGCCGCTGCCCCCCTATCTGCAGCGGGCTGCCGACAGTCGGGATCGGCAGCGCTACCAGACGGTTTTTGCACGAACCGGTGGTGCGGTCGCGGCTCCCACCGCCGGGTTGCATTTCACCCATGCGCTTTTGGATAAACTTGAAAAAAAAGGGGTTGAAACCGCATGTCTGACCCTGCACACCGGGTTGGGAACCTTTCAGCCGGTGCGTGTCGAACGGGTCGCGGATCACCGGATTCACCGTGAACAGTATTGCATATCCGATGAAACCTCTGCGGCGATCCGGAGGACAAAAGAACGGGGAGGGCGGGTTGTGGCGGTGGGAACCACGAGTGCCCGCACCCTTGAGTACGCCGCCGATGACAGGGGACGGGTACCTGCCAGCTCCGGTGAAGCTGATATATTCATCTATCCCGGTTACCGCTTCAAGGTGGTTGATGCGCTGGTGACCAATTTTCATCTTCCCGAGTCAACTCTGATCATGCTGGTAGCGGCTTTTACTGGCAAGGATCTTGTCTTCAGGGCCTACCACGAGGCGGTCGAACGCGGTTACCGCTTTTACAGCTATGGCGATGCCATGCTGATTGTCTGATTTCAGAATATATTCCGGGCTGTGGGGTAGGTGACAACCCACGGACCGATATCAACCAAGGATACGTAGTGTCAGCTTCGCATTTTACTGTTCTTCATCAGGATACAACCAGCAGGGCGCGACTCGGTTCTTTGAAAACAGCCCATGGCGAGATCGAAACCCCCATCTTCATGCCGGTCGGCACCAATGCGACCGTCAAGGCCATGAAACCCGAAGACCTGCTGGCCGTCAATGCCCAGATCATCCTGGCCAACACCTATCATCTCTATCTCCGGCCGGGGCAGCGGCTTGTGGAGCAGCTGGGTGGATTGCACGCCTTCATGAACTGGCAGCGTCCGATCCTGACCGACAGTGGCGGTTTCCAGGTTTTCAGTCTGGGGGAGCTGCGCAAGATCAGCGAGGAGGGGGTCAGGTTCCAGTCCCATCTGGACGGATCCTACCACTTCCTTACTCCGGAACTGTCGGTGGGAATTCAGGAGGCGCTGGGTGCGGACATCATCATGTGCTTTGACGAATGCCCGGCTGCCACGGCCGATTACACCTATGTCAGTCGCTCTCTGGAGATGACCACCCGTTGGGCGCAACGCTGCAAGGACGCCCATCGCCGGGAAGGGCAGCAGCTGTTTGGCATTATCCAGGGGGGCATGCATTTCGACCTGCGTGCCCGCAGTCTGGAGGAAATCTGCGCCATCGGTTTTGACGGTTACGCCCTGGGGGGGCTTTCGGTGGGCGAGGAAAAGGAGCAGATGTATGGTGTCATGGATGCCTGCGCTCCGCTGATGCCGAAGGACGCCCCCCGCTACATCATGGGGATCGGCGCTCCCGAAGATCTGGTTGAGGCGGTCTGGCACGGTTATGACATGTTCGACTGCGTTATGCCGACCCGTAATGCCCGTAACGGCATGCTCTTTACCAGCCAGGGACGGATCAACATCAAGTCCAAAATCTATGAGGAGGACGGTGGGGCGCTGGACCCGGATTGCGGTTGTTATGTCTGCCGCAACTATTCCCGAGCCTACCTGCGGCATCTGTACCGGGCTGGTGAGATACTTTCATCAAACCTGAACACGTACCACAACCTGTACTTTTTTCTTGATTTGATGAAACGGATGAGAGCGGCAATCAACAGCAACAGCTTTGGCGATTTCCGCCGAAGTTTTTATACTAAACAGCAAATTAATCAAAAGGTTTAAGGAGGATTGTTCAATGTTTGGATCAGCTACAGGGCCTGGTGGAATGGGCGCAATTCAGCAGTTTATACCCCTGATACTCATGTTCGCCATTTTCTATTTTCTTCTGATCCGACCCCAGCAGAAGAAGGCCAAGGAACACAGGGCATTGCTCGACAATATCAAAAAAGGTGATCAGGTGATCACCGCCGGTGGTGTACACGGTAAGGTTGCAAGTGTGGAGGATGGTATCGTGGGGCTTGAGATCGCTACCGGCGTTGTCATCAAAATCACCAAATCCTACATTGCAGCTTTAAACAATAAATAGTCATGATTCAGGACCAGATTAAGAATAGAGCCTGTAGTGCCCTTAACCAAACAATACAACCGAAGGGAGACTGAGCCGCATGCCTAAAGGAACCGGCTGGCGCATAAGCCTGATAGTGATATTTGCCCTGTTGTCGCTTTTCTACCTGACCCCCACACTGGTTGCCCAGCTGCCATCGTGGTGGACAGGACTGCTCCCCAAGGACAAGATTCATCTGGGACTTGACTTGCAGGGTGGTACGCACCTGGTGTTGGAGGTGGACACCCAGAAGGCGGTGGAAGGATCACTTGATATCATTGCAACCGATCTGGAAGACACGTTGAACGGCAAAAATCTGCATTTCAAACGTATCAACCGTGTTGGTTCTGACAAGGTGTCTGTTTTGCTCTACGAAAAGGACACCGCCACTACCGTGCAGAAACTGCTGAAGGACAAGTATCCCGGCTACCAGCAGAGCCAGCAGCGAGATGAAGGCGGATTTGTCGCCCTGGACCTGACGATTACGGATGAAGCGGCCAAGGATCGCAAGGACAAGGCGGTTGCCCAGGCTCTGGAGACCATTCGCAACAGGATCGACCAGTTCGGAGTTTCCGAGCCGCTGATCCAGCGCGAGGGCATCAATCATATCGTGGTGCAGCTGCCCGGTATCAAGGATCCCCAGCGGGCAATTGACCTGATCGGCAGGACCGCGCGACTGGAGTTCAAGTTGGTGCGGGAGGATCTGCCGCCAAACTCCACCTCTCTGCCCGATGATACCGAAATCATGAAAGAAAAGACGGTTGATCCCACCACCGGCGCTGTCAGTGAGATACCGTTCGTGCTGCAGAAAAAATCGTTGATTACCGGCGATCTGCTGACCGATGCCCAGGTGCGCATCGAATCCCAGTTCAACCAGCCCTATGTGGCCATCGAGTTCAACTCCCTGGGGGCCAAGCTGTTCGACCAGGTTACCGCTGCCAATGTTGGCAAACGTTTTGCCATTGTGCTGGACAGCAACGTCTACTCTGCACCGGTCATACGTGAACGCATCTCCGGTGGCAGCGCCCAGATATCCGGCAATTTCACCGAAAAGACCGCCGCCGACCTGGCCATCGTCCTGCGAGCGGGAGCACTTCCCGCCCCGGTCAAGATCATCCAGAACGAGACCGTCGGCCCCTCCCTGGGACAGGATTCCATTAACAAGGGTTTGATGGCCGGATTGATCGGTGTCGTGCTGGTTGTCGTTTTCATGGCAATCTACTACAAACTGTGCGGCATGGTGGCCAACCTGGGTATGGTACTGAATGTGCTCTATCTGACGGGAGCATTGGCCGCTCTGGGCGCGACCCTGACTCTGCCCGGTATTGCCGCTATCGTTCTGCTGATCGGCATGTCGGTGGATTCCAACGTCATTATCTTCGAACGTATTCGCGAAGAGCTCAAACTGGGTAAATCCCCCAAGTCGGCGCTTGATGCCGGTTATGACAAAGCCTTCCTGACCATCATGGACTCCCATGTCACCACCCTGATTACTGCGGCTGTTTTGTTCCAGTTCGGTACCGGGCCGGTCAAGGGGTTTGCCGTATCCCTCAGCCTGGGGGTTATCATCAACCTGTTCACCTCGCTGATCGGCACCAAGGTGACCTTTGACCTGTTCCTGAACAAGGGAAACATCAAGAAAATGAGTATATAAGGAGGGAACAGCGCATATGGAACTACTTGGTAAAACCAACATCGACTTTATCGGCAAACGCAACATTGCCTTTGCCATATCAGCCGTGATCTCGATTATCGGCATCATCGGCATCATCCAGATTGCGCGCGGCGCCGCCAACATGGGCATTGACTTCTCCGGCGGAACCGCCATGCAGCTCAAGTTCAGCAAGCCGATGGATATAGCATCCGCACGCGTGGCGCTTCACAAAAATGGCATCCCCAAGGTGGATCTTCAGGAAATCAAGGACGGCAACAAGCTGCTGGTGAAGATTGACCGCAATATGAGCATTGCCCTGGGAAAGTCGGCCGAGGCGGTGCAAAGCGCCTTTAAGAAAGAGTACCCGGATAACGCCTTTAGCGTGGAAAGTTCAACGGAAATTGGCCCGTCCATCGGTGACAAGCTGCGCAAGGACACCCTGATAGCCGTGGCAATTTCACTGCTGGGTATCATTCTCTACATTGCCTGGCGTTTCGACTTCAAATTCGGCATTGGAGCGACCCTGGCCACCATGCACGACTGCCTGGCCATGTTCGCGGTTTTTTATCTGCTCAACCTGGAGGTCAACCTGCTGTTTATCACTGCCGTGCTGACCATTGCCGGTTACTCGCTTACCGATACGGTCGTGGTGTTTGATCGTATCCGCGAAAACATGCACAAGAGTCTCAAGGAGTCTCTGCCCAGCGTTTTCAATCGCAGCATAAACGAGGTACTTTCCCGCACCATAGTTACGTCTTTGACCGTTTTTCTGGCTGCGGCATCACTGTTTTTCTTTGGTGGTGAGGTGATTCACGACTTCTCACGCGCCCTGTTGGTCGGCGTTATCGTGGGCACCTATTCATCGGTGTTTGTGGCCAGCCCGATTGTGGTGATGCTGGAAGATCGAGCTCTGCAGAGTAGCACCCAAAAGGCCTGAGTGCTGTAAACCCGCCACACGCGAGGGGCTGACATGAAAAAAGAAACGATTCTGATTGCCGTTGTAGCCCTTGTTGTGGGGCTCCTGGGTGGTTTTTTGATCTTCAGCCTCAGCAACGAGGGCAAGACTCGGCAGACAGATCAGCCGATTCCCGGCGGCTCCGCTGCTCCGGTTGATCATATCCAGCGCATTGCAGAAACGGAAAAAATTGTAGCCACGGATCCCAAAAATCTGAAGGCCTGGATCTCCCTGGGGAACGATTATTTCGATACCCAGCAACCCCAGAAGGCAATTCATGCCTATGCCATGGCCCTGGAGATACAGCCTGACAATCCTGATGTTCTCACCGATCAGGGGATCATGTTCCGCAAGGTCGGCTGGTACGACAAGGCGCTGGGCAACTTCGAGAAGGCACAGAAAGTGGCACCGAGCCACCTGCAGAGTCTCTACAACATTGGCGTTGTATTTGCCGTAGATTTGAAACAGCCGGAAAGAGCCATACCGTTCTGGACCAGATACCTTAAACAGGACAGTACCAGCGAAACCGCCCTGCAGATAAAGCGTACGCTGGACAGTTTGCAGCAGGGCGTCCCTCAAGCGACAAAACATTGAAATCATCTTGAAAATCCCCCGCTTGCCGGGGGATTTTTTTGCCTGCCACAGCAGGGGATAAAAAAACGTGTATGCAAAAAAAATGGTTCCTGAAACAATCGCAGTCTCAAATGCTTCCAGATGTGACAAGGGATTTATCCATTCTCCCGTTGACCGTTGCGATCCTTGCAGGTCGCGGTATTCTTGAACCGGACGCGATCCGTCGTTTTTTGACACCTTCCCTGGCGGATATGCTCAATCCCGCTGCCATGAAGGGAATGGATGCGGCTGTGCGGCGCTTGCTGGCCGCCTATCGCAATGGAGAGACGATCTGTATCTATGGCGATTACGATGTGGACGGCATCACCGGGACGTCGCTGCTGGTATCGTTTCTGCGTGCAACAGGGTTTGACTGCCGCTATTTTATTCCCAATCGCTTTGATGACGGTTACGGTCTCAACATGGAATCGCTGGATCTGATCATCAAGCAGGGCGCCGGCTTGATCATATCGGTTGATTGCGGCATCACATCCATAGAGGAGGCGCGCTTCTGTCGAGATCAGGCTGTTGACCTGATTATCGTCGATCACCATGCCCCCAAATCCGTTCTCCCCGACGCCTGTGCCGTGTTGAATCCGCTGCAGCCTGGTTGTGGGTATCCCTTCAAATTCCTGGCTGGTGTCGGCGTAGCTTTTAATCTGCTGGTCGCCCTGCGTGCGGCACAGCGTGCCGAGGGAACATTCGATGCGGGAACTGTTCCTGACCTGCGCCAGTGGCTTGACCTGGTTGCCCTGGGTACCATTGCTGATGTGGTGCCCCTGATTGATCAGAACCGGATTTACACCACCCAGGGGCTCAGACTGCTTTCCGATCCGGTCAAGCCTGGTATTCAGGCGCTCAAACGGGTGTCCGGCGTAGAAGGAACGGTGAGCAGCGGACAGGTCGGTTTTCGGTTGGCGCCACGCCTGAATGCAGCCGGACGCATGGAAAGCGCTGTTCCGGGTGTGGATTTGCTGCTGAGTACCAATCCCGAGCAGGCATGCTTACTCGCTGAAGAGCTCGACTCTGCCAATGCCCAGCGCCAGTCCGTGGAACGATCCATTCTGGAGGAGGCCGTCAGGATGGTTGAAGCCGACACTGATTATCCTGCCCTCCGCAGTATTGTTCTGGCCTCCCCCTCCTGGCACCAGGGGGTGATCGGCATCGTTGCCTCGCGGCTGGTGGAGCGTTTTCATCGTCCGGTTATCCTGATTGCCATCGATGAAAACAATTCCGCTCGGGGATCGGGGCGCAGCATCCCCGGTTTTCATCTGCTCGATGCGTTGACAAGCTGCTCTCCTTTTCTGGAGCGATTCGGTGGCCATCGTCATGCCGCCGGCGTCGGGCTATCCGCTGACATGATCGGCCCCTTTACCGCTGCATTTGAAGCAGAAGCTGTCCGTGTAGTGAGCGACAGTGATCTTGTTCCCCGTTTGGATATTGATGTCGAAGTCCAACCTGGGGACGTGACCAGAGAGTTGGCTCTGGAGCTGAAACGTCTTGAACCGTTTGGCATGGGCAATCCCGAACCCGTGCTGATGCTGCGTTGCATGACGGTGGTGGAAAAGCGGGTAGTTGGGGATGGGCATGTGCGATTGAGGTTGTCCAGGGAGGGTAGAACGTTTGCTGCAATTGCCTTCCGTATGGCTTCACGCACCCTATCCGAAATGATCGATATCGCCTTTTTTCCCGAGATGAATGAGTGGAACGGTAACTCGACTCTGCAACTGCGGATCAAAGATCTCCGCCCATCGGAGTAGTCACTATGCAACGTAACGAACGCTATGACAGCGCGGAACGGATCATCAAGATCGGTTTCTGGATAAATGCGGTGCTGATGCTTTTCAAGCTGTCCGCCGGCCACTGGGGTCATTCCGGCGCTGTTTTTGCCGATGGAATCGAGAGCGGCTGCGATTTTGTGGCGATTTTTTCCAGTATGATAGCTCTGAAGCTGGGTCGTCAACCCTTTGATGAGAAGCACCCCTATGGTCACGGCCGGGCTGAAAGCCTGTCGGCATTGTTTATTTCCCTGGTTATTTTCGCCACCGGCGGCTGGATTCTGTATGATTCACTACATGCCATCATTGTACGCGACTTCCAATCTCCCGGCATAATTGCCGTAGTTGCCGCCCTGATGACCATTGTGATCAAGGAGTGGCTGTACCGATTTACCGCTAAAACCGGACATGGATTGGAGAGCCCCACACTTCTGGCCATTGCCGAGGATCACAGGAAAGATGCCCTGACCTCGATCTCCACGCTGGTGGGTGTTGGCGGCGCCTTCTTCGGTTTTGGCATCATGGATCCACTGGCTGCCGGTTTGACGTCCTTTTTTATTCTGCACGTCGGCTATCAGACCTGCCGCAGTGCGGCCCACGACCTGATGGATGGCAATGTGCCCCCCAATTTCATCGACAGGGTCACGCAACTGGCGGAGAGCGTTGAAAAGGTGGAGCATGTCCATGATATCCGTGGTCGCCGCTCTGGCCAGTACATGATCATCGATCTCAAGCTGGATATGGACCCGGACATGACGGTCAAGGAATCCCACGATGTGGCCAAAAAGGTAAAAAAACTAATCTTTGACGGGTTCCCCAATGTGGGTGACGTCATGATCCATGTCAACCCGCACAATGAAGAAAATGAACATCTCTGCAGATTGTAAAGGAAGAATGACAGGGAACTCCGTGTGGCGCGTGTGACGTGTTACATCGTCTTCAGGGACCGGAAACTGATCAACCTGCGCTGTTGCTCATCCCACAGGTTGAGTCGAAGCGATCTCAGGCTGCTGAACAGGGTCACCGGTTTGAGTGTCCGTAGTTCAGGTATGGCTTCATAGCATGACTGCAAGTGGTAATTGGGGATTGCGGGGCGGATATGGTGGACGTGGTGAAAACCAATATTGCCCGTGACCCACTGGAGAAGCCTGGGTAGCTGAAAGTAAGAAGCTCCCTCCATGGCAACCCGCCACGGATCCCATTCTTCGTGGCGGGCCCAGTAAACCCCCTCGAACTGATGCTGTATATAGAACAGCCAGACTCCGATGGTGGCGGCAAGCAGCAGAACCGGCAACTGAACCAGCAGGTAGGTTTTGAAGCCGACGGTCAAGGTGGCTGTCACCACAATTGCGGCAATGACCAAGTTGGTGAAGATAACGCTCGTAAAATCTATTTTTTTCGCTCCCCTGGAGGGATAACGGTTTCGAATCAGGAAGTAGTAGAACGGTCCCACACCGAGCAGGATCAGCGGGTTCCGGTACAGGCGATAGGCGAGCCGATCCAGTCTGGATGCGGCCAGGTATTCATCGACGGTCATGGTGGTTATATCACCGGTGCCGCGCCGGTCCAGGTCTCCGGCGGTGATATGATGCCCGGCGTGGCTACGACGCCAGTCGTGAAACGCAGTGAATACCAGAATTCCACAGAGGTAGCCCACATTCCTGTTCCAGCGGGGAGAGGGGAGAAACGAGCCGTGTACACAATCGTGAAAAATGATAAAAATCCGTGTGGCAAGGGCTCCGGCTACCACGCCCAGCACGAGTGTGATTGCGTAGGAATATCCACGGAGAACCGTATGGCCCATCAAAAATAAAAGTGAGAGATACGGCAACAGGGTAAGGCCGAGTTGCCTTAGCGATGTGCGGGTGTCAGGTTGTGCAAAACAGTTTGTATGCTGGTACCAAGCGGGTTTAGGGATTTTTGCCACAACCAGAACGGGGTTGAATGACATGACAGGCCTCCTTTACCACTGGAGACAGTGTAGTGTAATGTCTCTATACCATGAAACGGGCGTTCTGCAAGAACAGCAAATGCTTCGCGGATCTAACCTGAATCCTCCCTGAATCCACTCTTTTCACGCTCCCCATTCTTCGGGTTTGTCCCGCCACCTGGAAACCTTTTTATACACAAACGGAGAATTATTTGTTAGTCTCAACGGGCTTTTGCAGACGCACCAATCAATTGGTGCCAGCAAGGAGTGTCAAGGTTGGGGTTGGCCAGACCTTTGATAATCTCATCATGAAAAGGTGTTACGGAAATGTTGCTTGAAATACACCCCGATCATCCCCAGGCACGGCTTATATCCCGTGTTGTCGCCTGTCTGCAGGATGGCGGTATCATCGCCTATCCCACTGATACAACCTATGGAATTGGTTGCTCCATATTCAATAAAAAGGGGATTGAGCGGATTTACCTCATGAAACAGCGTGAGCACAGGAAACCGTTTTCATTCATCTGTCCAAATCTGTCGGAAGTGGCGCGTTTTGCCAGAGTCAGCAACATGGCCCATAAAATTCTCAAACGCTATCTACCCGGCCCCTACACGTTTGTGCTGGAGGCCACCCGCGAGGTGCCCGATCTGTTGCTGACCCGCCAGAAGACCGTCGGGATCAGGATCCCCGATAATCGCATCTGCCTCGATATCGTTCAGATGCTGGGAAGCCCCATTGTTACTACCAGTGCAAACCTGTCCGGTGAAGAACCAACCGCCTCTCCCAGCTTTATCGATGATATCTTCGGGAAGCAACTGGATATTATTGTGGATGGTGGTGAACTCACCAGGGAGGTCAGTTCTGTGATCAGTCTCGTGGGTGACACACCCGAAATTATCAGGGTTGGCATGGGTGATGTGTCGTGGTGTTCTTGATTTTCAGTCGCAGGGGAGGGGGGTGTGCGTAAGCGTACCGTCCGCAACGGGTTGCGCATGCTGTTGGCGGCGCTTCTGCTGATTATTCTGGCCAGCTTTTATCATGCCGGCATGGCTGATCTGTTTTCATTTTCAACAGGCGCTGAACTGCGCTTCTACAGCCTGGGTATGTTTGTCGCAGCTGCCATGGGCGCTTATGGCGTTGTACTGGCTGTGTTCGGACTTGTTTTGCCGGCCAATAGCCATGATGATTTCAGGATCAAGCTTGCTCCTCTGTTTTTCTTGGTAGTATGCTCCATGATTCTTTTTTTCTATCTTTTCGTGCTATCCTTTATGGCGCCGGTGCAGGAAGAGCGAATCAAGCCAGGAACTACCATCACCATCTGATCGCACCTTGCTTTCGCCTATGAATCACCGGCCATGGCGGGTGGAGCATACGGCATGAAAAGGTTAGCGCAAAATCAAGTATTCGTTTACGGAGGAATCATGGAAACCCACAAGAAATCAATTGAAACGCTCCTGCTTCATGCCGGCCAGTCTCCCGATTCGGCAACCCTTTCCCGGGCAGTTCCCATCTATCAGACCTCTTCGTATGTTTTCAAAAACTCGGAGCACGCCGCCAACCTCTTTGGTCTGAAGGAATTCGGCAATATTTACACTCGCATCATGAACCCCACCACCGATGTTCTTGAACAGCGCTTGGCCGCACTTGACGGTGGCGTGGGTGCCCTGGCGGTCGCCTCTGGCCAGGCTGCCATTACCTATGCCGTTCTCAATATTACCCAGGCCGGACAGAATATCGTTTCAACCAATTACCTGTATGGTGGGACCTACAACCTGTTTCATTACACTCTTCCAAAGCTCGGCATCACCGTAAAATTTGTCGATTCATCCGATCCGGAGAATATCCGCCGGGCAATTGATGAGAATACGCGTCTGGTCTATACCGAGTCGGTGGGCAATCCCAAGAATAATGTGGATGATTTTGAAGCAATTGGGAAAATCACCAAGGCGGCGGGAATCCCGCTGATTGTTGATAATACGGTGACGACCCCCTATCTGTTCAAACCCCTTGAGCATGGCGCAGATATCGTTGTCTACTCACTGACAAAGTTCATTGGCGGTCATGGAACCAGCATTGGCGGAGCAGTGGTTGATGGTGGAGCGTTTCCCTGGAACAACGGTAAATTCCCCGAATTTACCGAGCCGGATCCCTCCTACCATGGCCTCAAGTACTGGGATGAACTCGGCAGTCTCTCATACATCCTCAAGATGAGGGTCACGCTGCTGCGTGACATGGGCGCCTGCCTGTCGCCGTTCAACGCCTTTCAGTTCCTCCAGGGGCTGGAAACGCTGCATGTCCGTATGCCGCGCCATGTGGAAAATGCCCGCGCCGTTGCAACCTGGCTGGAGCAGCATCCCGCGGTAAACTGGGTTAATTATCCCGGCCTTGCCAGTCACAAGGATCACGCCCATGCCCTCAAGTATTTGCCGAAAGGGGAGGGCGCCATCATCGGTTTCGGTATCAAGGGGGAAGTCGAGGCCGGCAAGAAGTTCATCGACAATGTTAAACTCCTGTCGCACCTGGCCAATATCGGCGATGCCAAATCGTTGGTAATCCATCCGGCTTCCACGACCCATCAGCAACTCTCCGTGGAAGAGCAGCTTGCCAGCGGTGTTTCTCCAGACTTTATCCGTCTTTCCATCGGTCTGGAGGGGATCGATGACATTATCGACGATATCCGCCAGGCGCTGGAGGCTTCTCAGCAGTAGTCTGATTTTTCATTCTATACCGCGTGCTTTGTGGAATAATTTGTGAAACGATTTTTTGAACTAGCTGTGATTTTAATATTTTGCATGGGAAAACCGTGTTTTGCAGCTTGGAACTGTGATGACTGGGTGGCGCGCCGCGGCTATTGCGTGGATTACGTTAAGTCCAGGGTTCCATTGTTTCCCATCCCTGCTACTGTTAGTGACATTTTACAGCTCAACAACAAGAATGTCAGGCGCGTAGCGAAGGGTGATGTGGCCATTTTTGATCTCGGCAGATACTGGCATGTCGCATATGTTGAAAATGTGTACAGAGACCACTATGGTAACGCCATATCAATTGATGTCAGTGAAAAAAATTACGGCGAGAAGTTGACACGCGGGGATTTTAAAAATAAATGGGACTCTAAGCAGTCGAATGATTGGAAAAGGGCTGTCTGGTGCGGTGTGACATCGGAATATGGCCAGACCAGTATGCGAACAAACGTTGCCATTGATTCAGTAGACCAGATCTGGTCTCCAAAACCTGCTCTCTTTCACTCTTTCAGGAGAGGTAGCGTTGCCGGATTGCTGGGCAACGCACATGAAGTTATTGACAGAACATTACGTCTTTCAGAATTTGGACTGTAAAAGGCGTTTTTTTGCACTTTGCTGGATTTGATCGATGCTGATTCCAGGGCAACCCTTGTGGTTGCCCTGTTTTTTGTGTACTATTCTGAACCGGACAGTATCACCCAACTCAGCAGTATCAGGAGCATGTATGTATAAGTTGACCATTCGCACGAGCTTTGCGGCAGCTCATAATCTCGTCAATTATCAGGGAGATTGTGAAAACCTGCATGGCCATAACTGGAAAGTGGATGTGGCTGTGATTGCACGTGAACTTGACAAGGCCGGACTGGGCATTGATTTCAAGGTTCTGAAACGTGAAGCCGGGTTGGTAATTAACGAACTCGATCACAAGTATCTGAATGAAAACCCTGCCTTTACTGAAATATCACCTTCTTCAGAGCATATTTCATGTTTCCTGTATAAACGGCTCTCGGATCATCTGAATACTGACAACATAAAGGTCGAATCGGTGACCGTCTGGGAATCCGACAACGCATCAGCCTGTTACTATGAGTGAAACACTCCCCATCGGTGAGATTTTTTCTTCGATTCAGGGGGAGGGGTATCTGGCGGGGCGTCGCCAGATATTCATCCGCATGACAGGTTGCAATCTTGATTGTCGTTATTGCGATACCGAGTATGCCACGGTCGATTCGTGCCGGGTTGAGCAAGCCCCTGGCTCGAATGATTTTGAGATATACCGGCAGCCGCTTACGTTTATCAGGCTCCGGGAAATTCTGGAAGCATGGACTCAGGCCCTGCCTGGCGCGCACCATTCCATCAGCATCACCGGTGGGGAACCCCTGCTGTTTGCCGAGGACCTGGCTGGGTGGCTTCCCGAGCTGCGCAGGATTTTGCCGATTCATCTCGAGACAAACGGCACCCTGGCTTCCGAACTCGAACAAATTATCGATCAGGTTGATTACATCAGCATGGATATGAAGCTTCCTTCCACCGCGGGCTGCGGCGAAGGTCTCTGGGATTCCCACCGCCTTTTTCTCGAATCGGCCGTAGCAAAAGATGTTTCAGTCAAGATCGTGGTTGGTGCTGGAACCGGTACAGCTGAAATCCTGCGGGTGTGCGCCATCATTGCCGCAGTCAGGAAGAAAACGCCTCTCTTTCTCCAGCCCCTGACCCTTCCCGACACGGGCTGCGGCATCAATGCCGTTCATCTCCTGTATCTGCAGGCACTGGCTTCTGCTCAGCTGCCGGATGTGCGCGTTATTCCTCAGATGCATAAACTGATGGGGGTTTTGTGATTATTGAAGAAATGACCATGCCCGAGTTCGAGGCTGGGCTGGGCAGATCCCGCACCGTACTGATACCCTTCGGTTCGGTGGAGGAGCACGGCCCGCATTTGCCGCTTTCCACGGATACGCTGGAAGCCTATGAGGTTGCTAAAAAAGCGGCGCTGATGATGCCGCTGTTTGTTGCCCCACCGCTGCATTACGGTAACTGTCGATCCACGGCGTGCCATCCCGGCACCATCTCCATCTCCACCACGACCCTCAAAATGGTGTTCAAGGACATTGTCCGCTCCCTTCATGGACATGGTTTGCGCAATTTCATTGCACTCTCCGGACATGCCGGCGGAGCCCATTGCATGGCCCTTCAGGAAGCGGGGGAAGAGCTGCTGGGTGAATTCTCAGATAGTGAGATTGCCGTGGTTACGGAGTTTATCCTTGCCCGCGAGGAGGGTAAGGGGTTGATCGAGACCCCCGGCGACGCCCATGCCGGAGAGATTGAAACTTCGCGCATCATGCACAGCCATCCCCACCTTGTCAAAGGGAGTGCAGAGTGTGAGTATCCTGCCTTTCCCATCGGCATTCTTGTGCGGAACAAGCGGCGCTTCTGGCCGGGTGGTGTCTGGGGGGACCCCGGTAAGGCAACTGCTGAAAAGGGCGCTCAACTGGAGAGTCTGGTGGCCAGAAAACTGGTTGAACTGGTGCGTGTGCTGGAGAATTTCCGTCATGAGCTTTGACCGTGACTGAGGAACGCATCCGTATCGAGAAACTTGCCTTTGGTGGGAGCGGCGTCGGTCGCATCAGCGGCAAGGTTTGCTTTGTGCCTTACAGTTGCCCTGGAGATGAACTGACAGTCCGCATAACGTCGGAGAAACGTTCCTATGTGACAGCAGCGATTATTGAGGTCATCACTCCAGGTGATGACAGGGTTACGCCACCCTGTCCCCTGTTTGGCTCTTGTGGCGGTTGCAGCTGGCAGCACGTGGCCTATGGGCGACAACTCGCCGAGAAACGGCAGATCTTTGCCGAAACGCTCTGGCGGGGGGGGCGGATTCCCGGAGAGCTGATTGGTGATATTGTTGCCTCACCCGCAAACTACGGCTACCGTAGCCGTGTGCAGCTTAAGCTCAATGCCGACAACGGTAAGCTGAGGATCGGCTTTTATCGTCAGGGAACCCATTTTGTTGATGATGTTTGCCAGGGATGTCCCGTAGCAGTGCCAGTCGTCAATCAGGTTCTAGCGCAATTGCGGGAGCTTTTGCGAACTTTTCCTGAACCGACCAGGATTCCTCAGATTAGTATCGATGCAGCTGAACAGGGCGTCGTGACAATTGTCAGCTATATTGGAAGTGACCGAAACGGCACAGCCGATTTTTTCAACAAAAGACGCGATGAACTTGAAAACGTGACCGGTCTGTATCTACAGACCGGCAAGAAATCAACCTTCCAGAAGGTGTTCGGGAACGGTGAGTTGAGTTACTCCCTGCCGAGCAATTCAACCGCAGCATCACCCTGCTCGCTCTCCTACCGACCTGGTGCATTTGCCCAGGTCAACACCCTTCAAAATAGTGCCCTTCTCAGGCTGGTGCAGACGTTTGCGGATTGCAGCAACAATGACCGGGTTCTTGACCTTTACTGCGGAAATGGAAATTTTTCGCTGCCCCTGGCGGGAAGCGTGTCCAGTATCACCGGAATTGAGGAGTATGCCGATTCCATTGCGGCAGCCCAGGACAACTCCCGGCACAATGGAATAACGAATGCGGAATTTATCTGTGCCGATGCGGCTGTCGGGATCAAGCGTTTGATTCACGATGGCCGCTATTTCGAGACGGTTATTCTTGATCCACCCCGCAGTGGCGCGGTGGATGTGTTGTCTGATATACTGCGTCTAAAACCGGAACGAATTATCTATGTCTCCTGCGACCCGAGTACGCTTGCACGGGACTGTGGCGTGCTTTCAGCCGGTGGCTATGGCGTTGAATCGAGTGTTCCGGTTGACATGTTTCCCCAGACCTATCATCTGGAAAGTGTAACCCTGTTGAAACTGCGTCCAAGGAGCTGAGATGGGTTTAATTTCTCGACTGTTTTCCAAAAGCACCGATGACTTTTTCAAAAAAGGGGATTCGCTTTTCTCCGGGCAGCGCTATTTTGAGGCCCGATCCCTCTATGAAGATGGTCTGAAATTTTATTTGGCGAAAGGTAATGGTTCGGAATTCGATTCAACATCCGACCTGTTTCGCACAAAGATTGCACAGTCCAACGGTGAATTGGCCAGGGTTAATATTGGCGAAGCTGAGCATGCCATCTCCTGCGGCGCTGTTTCTAAGGCCATTGATCATCTGGAACTGGCCCTTTCACTAACGGTTGATGACGAACTGCGGAATACATGCCACAAATTACTCGCAACCCTTGACGACCCTGCCGCTGAATTACCCCCACCGTCTCTGCTATCCGCTCAGGGAGGATGCGGGTCATGCAGTGCGACGCAACCTGACAGACAGTCCGTCTCAGATTTTGAGGAACCGGAGATGTCTCATTTGGATCACTACGAGTTACTTATTCGCCAGCTGCCAGCTGAAATGTTTGCACGTTATGCCGGCTTGGGAGATGAATTTATTGATTTTTATCTTGTTGCAAGTCGCGATGATCATGAAAATGCTTTAAATTTGCTGGAGGAGTGGTATAAAGGGACTGACGAAGATATTTATTGGTACGAAAAGGGGATGATGTTGCATCGCCTTGGAAATGTTGAAGAGTCTGAAACATGTTTTAGAAACGGCGTGCGCTGCAATTCCGTCAACCCGCTTCCCCGTATCGGTTTGGCGTTGCTGCTCTGCGAGGGGCATCGCCTTGATGAGGCTGCCAACCAGCTTGACGCCATGATTGCAGAGGGTATGATAGTTGAACAGGCGCTTATGCTACGGGGGGATGTGTCAATACTTGCCGGTGACGCGGAGGGGGCAATCGAGCGCTACGGAATGCTGTTGACCACTCCCCATGCCAGACCTGCCGCGGAAAAAATACATGAACTTTTGATCCACTCCGGTCGAATACAAGAAGCTGCTGTTGTGAAGAAGAAGTAT
This sequence comes from Desulfuromonadales bacterium, assembly GCA_013377095.1. Taxonomy (GTDB): domain Bacteria; phylum Desulfobacterota; class Desulfuromonadia; order Geobacterales; family Pseudopelobacteraceae; genus Pseudopelobacter. The sequence goes on along the minus strand of JACAAY010000007.1, from coordinate 40,593 downwards.
CTTGGTGGATGTCGGCACTGAAGTATGTTTCAGATGTATGACCATTTCACGGCCTGTTACCGGCTCACTTCGGGAGGATATGATGAACAGATCAGAACTCATTGAACACCTGGCACTAAAAAAAGATATTTCCCATAAACGTGCGGAAGAAATTATTTCAATTATTTTCGGCGCCATGACCGAGGCCATGGTCAAAAATGAACGGATCGAGATTCGCGGTCTCGGAAGTTTTGTCATCAAGGAGTACGATACCTATGTCGGCAGAAACCCGAAAACCGGTGAGCCGATATCAGTGCGCCCCAAAAAGCTTCCGTTCTTTAAAGTAGGCAAAGAGTTGAAAGAAATGGTTATCGGGTGATTATTCGCTGTACCGGACGTAGTATCAATCTCCCCCCAGTGCTGATGTGCCAGGATGGAACTGGAATCCCGAACAAAAGGTGACCGGTTACCGGCCATGACAATCTGCGTCTTTTGCAGGTTTGGATCGGGATCACGCCAGTTGTTGCAAAGATAGTTACGCACCCCCAGGAGCTTATGTACATGCCTCTCAGTCTTTTCGAGGGCGCTTTGGGTGGTATAGGCCTGTTTCTGCTCGGCATGCGGATAATGTCTGACGGAATACGTACCGTGGCTGATGACCGCATCCGAAGTGTTTTTTCCGCTGTCACGTCGAACCGGTTTTATTCAATCACTTTTGGCAGTGTGTTGGCTCTGACGCTGAACTCGCCCATCGCTGCCGTCATCTTTTCAATCGGATTGGTCAATGGTGGTGTGCTGAACATCTTTCAGGCCCTGAATGTTATGGCTGGGGTGCTGATCGGAGCATCACTGAGTCTGTATCTCCCCGTTGTCCCCTATGGTCTTGTAGCCACCCCACTTATCTTTGTGGGAGTTTTGCTCAAATTTTTTGCCCGCAGACGACGACTGGCCAATGCCGGCAATCTGCTGCTGGGCGCCGGTCTCCTCTTTTTTGGTCTCAGCTTGCTGGAGGGGAGTTTCAGCCCTTCTGACAATCATCCCTTTTATGGTGCATTCAATGGAGCGTTTTTCAAGAAACCCGTTCCGGCGCTGTTTTTTGGAAGCCTGCTTTCATGCTTTGTCCAGTCTACCGTCTCCCTGATTTCTGTTGTTTCATCACTGGTTACCAGTCATAACATGGGTAAGGAAACTGCGGGAGTCATGACATTGGGAGGGTTTGTGGGGGTGGCTTCCCTCGCTTGTTTGGCATCAATTACCGGTATTTCCGTTTCCCGCCGAATTGCGATGTTTTTTCTTCTGTTCAACCTGGCTGTAATTCTTCCATTAATTCTTGTTGCTCCATCCCTGATCACGCTGCTGAATAGCAATGCAATTCCTCTGCTGTCCGGGCTTCTGATACACAACACTTCTCTTCAAAACTATCTGACCCATATGCACACCGTTGCCAGTCTGTTGACGGCCTTTCTGGTGACGACGCTGAGTGGAGTCGTGTCCCGTTTTTCCGGTTACCGAGATGATCATGATTTGAATAGTGCGGCAATACAACCTTGCGCAGGTTACCTGGATGTTCGAATTCTGAATACACCGACACTTGCCATTGAACAGGCCCGCAAAGAGATTATCCGCATGATTGCGGTCACATCCTTCATGTTTGCCGATACCCGTGAGATTCTGTTCGATTTTGATGCACGACGGGCTGAAACTATCCGTCAGCATGAACAGGTGCTTGATTCTCTGAACCATGAAATTACCGCATTTCTTTCAAAGTTGGCTCGTTCAACGCATAACCCTGAGATCTGCTTTGAAATTCCTGGTCTCTTCCAGGTAGTAACCGATCTGGAACACATTGGGGACAGTTGTGAAGAAATTCTTGACTGCATCCTGAAAAGAAAAGAAGCGAATATTTTCTTCTCTGAAGATGCCATGGCTGACCTGAAACGTTTGGCCATGGTTGTGGGCTCTGGATTCAACACACTCGAAAAAGTATTAGTGCATGGACCGCAGGATCCCGAAAGCAGCATCCACGATCTTAAGTCAAACACTCGCTCGGTTTTTGACGAGATCAAAAAGATTCATTTTGAAAGGATCTGCTCCGGAGTCTGTCCGCCGCGAACAGCTATGATGTTCAATGAACTGAATGCAGCTTTCATGAGGATTGCAGAACTCTGCTGGAATATCATGGCAGCGCAGGAGAGAACAACCGTATGAGTGGCAGCAAGGCAGTCATTGATTTTGGGACCAACACCGCACGTTTGCTGATTGCAGACCAGATAAGGGGGGGAGGTTTCCGGCATATCCATCTTCAACGGGAGGTCGTGCGCATGGGAGGCGGTTTCAGCCGGACCGAGGGGCTGTCCATGGATGCCATGCAGCGTGGTTTAGCATGCCTTAACCGATTCTCCGAGAGCATACGCGCGCACGGAATTCACCATGTGCTGGCCGTGGCTACTAGCGCGGTGCGAGATGCCGTAAATGGCGCGGCATTTGTACATCTTGTTCGGCAGGAAACTGGCATCGAGTTGCGCATCATCGACGGCGTTGTTGAGGGGACCCTGACCCTGGCAGGTGTAAAGACAGGACTGGATTGTCAGTACGATACCATTCTTGTACTTGATATAGGTGGTGGCAGCACGGAATTTACCCTGGCGCGTTCTGGGCAAGCCGTGTTTGTCCACAGTCTTCCCCTGGGAGTCGTCAGGTTGACCGAGGGGAAGGACAGTATTGCTGCAATGGAAATCAAAATTCGCAAGGAACTTGCTAACATGCTGCTCACCATGCGGCAATCGGGAGATTATGTGGTCCAGGGTATGCCTCTTGTCGGTACGGCAGGCACTGCCACTACCCTGGCGGCCATCAGCATGGAGATGGTGGATTATGATTACCGCAAAGTTAACAACGCTACCGTCTCAAGGCAAGAAATTACCTCGATTCTCAACCGGCTTCTTCCGTTGACCCTTGAGGAACGCTTGAAGGTTCCGGGACTGGAAAAGGGGAGGGAGGATCTGATCATCGCAGGAATACTTATTATTTTGCAGACGATGGAGCTTTTCGGTATGGAACGTATGAAGGTCAGTGATTTTGGACTATTGGAAGGTTTGCTTGTCTGTGGTGAGTCGGTGGTGGCCAGTTACGATGCCTGACTCAACCGAACTTGAACAGATGCTTGGTTATTGTTTTTGTGAGCGATCCCTTTTTAATCAGGCTCTGACACATCCATCCCATGAACACGAACAGGCTGGAACCGGTGATTACCAGCGTCTGGAATTTTTGGGAGACGCTGTGTTGGGAATGGTTCTGGCTGAGGCGCTGTACCTACGCTTTTCAACGCAGGACGAAGGGGTGTTGTCGCGCATCAGGTCGCAGGTTGTGAATCAGGAATCTCTGGCGGGCATTGCACGATCCATCGGGTTGGGGAGTTTTATCCGACTGGGAAGAGGTGAGGAGCAAAACTCTGGCCGGGATAAGGATTCAATTCTGGCTGACGTGCTTGAGGCTTTAATCGCCGCGGTTTATCTGGATGGGGGACTTGAACGGGCGCGTCTTGTGATTCTCAATCTGTTTGATCAGGTTGTGGATCTCAGGGGTGGGTCACTGAACAGTAACGATTCCAAGAGCGAGTTACAGGAGCTGCTCTCTGCCCGTCGCATGCCAACTCCCCACTATCATCTGGTTGAGGAGTCAGGTCCGCCCCATGACCGTCTGTTCCGTTTCAGGGTGCTTGTGGATGGCGCTGTTGTTGGGGAGGGGGAGGGGCGTTCAAAAAAAAACGCCCAGCAGGCCGCAGCAGCCCAGGCGCTGAAAAATTACATGTCCCCCTGTGACTCTCTTGCATGAACAGGGTTACGGTCCCTTTTTTCATCAGCCACCAGGGGTGTCCGAACGCCTGTATCTTCTGTGATCAACGAGCGATTACCGGAAGTGCTGGGGATGTGCCGTTTAGCAGTGAAATCTCCGCAAAGATCAGAGCCTGGCAACGCTTCAGTGGCGACCGTCCTCTGGAGGTGGCATTTTTCGGTGGCACCTTTACGGCGCTTTCCCGGCCGCTTCAGCAGCAACTTTTGTCCTCGGTACACCCCTTTCTGGCATCCGGTGAAGTCTCCGCCATCAGAATCTCCACCCGACCCGACAGCCTTGACGCCGATACTGTCCAGTGGCTGGCCGGTCAGGGAGTCAAGACCATCGAGATCGGCGTACAGAGTATGGATGACGGCGTGCTCGCAGCTTCTGGACGCGGTCATGACGCGGCAGCAACATTGAGAGCTCTGCACAGCATAACATCCCACGGACTTGCGGCGGGCGCCCAACTCATGCCTGGGCTGCCCGGCGACTCGCCTGCCATATCCCGATACTCCCTTGAGAGCGTAATTTCCGCAGGAGCGGATTTTATCAGGATCTACCCTGTTGTTGTACTGCGGGACACTGAACTGGCCAGGCACTATCTGTCTGGACGCTACCGACCTCTCTCTGTCGATGAGGGGGTGGCGCTCTGTAAGGTGCTGGTGCATGTGTCTCTCAAGCGGGAAATCCCCGTGATTCGCATAGGCCTTCAGGATGATGAAGGACTCAGGAACAAAAGCGTGCTGGCAGGATGCTGGCATCCAGCTTTGGGAGAACTGGTTTACGGCGAACTATTCTACGATCTGCTGTTGCAGATGCTCGACCCTGTTCCAATCACTACACAACCAATAACGATCAGCTGCCATCCTGCTCGTGTATCAAATGTTATTGGACATAAAAAGAGGAACATTAGGCGTCTCAGTGAGCAGGAGGTGACGGTTGCACGGGTTGTGACGAATCCGTCACTGTCGCCGTTTGAGTGCGAAATCAGGTCGTCTGTCTGCCACCGGAAAGGTTCAATAATGAGTGATCTTCAGTATGCCTGAACTCCCTGAAGTTGAAAGTGTTCTGCGGGCACTGCGCGATAGTCAGCCTTCGTTGGTTGGATGCCGGATAGGACAGACGCAGGTGTTGTGGGAAGGCGTACTCTGTGGGTGGTCAGTCGCTGATTTTCAAAACCAGCTTCAGGGTTCCATGATTGCCACTGCAGGTCGTCAGGGGAAATACCTGTATTTTGGTCTGGATGGTCCTGGTAAACGGCGATATCTGGTGGTGCATCTGCGCATGACCGGCACATAGTCACTGATACGGGATTGCGAACAGCTCGGACAACACACCCGTCTGGCATTGAAGCTGGACAAGGGGGTGGAACTCCGCTTTGAAGATCCGCGCAAGTTCGGCAGAGTCTGGCTGGTTGATGGGCCTGATGAAGTGACAGCAAAGCTGGGGCCAGATGCTCTGACTGTAGCGTACAGTCTGTTTGCCGCACGCATAGCAACGTATCACCGGCAGTTGAAACCGTTGCTGCTGGATCAATCCTTTGTGGCCGGTATCGGCAATATTTATGCTGATGAGATTCTCTTTCGCGCCGGATTGCATCCACTCATTAATTCTGCCGATCTTTCACCTCTGGAAATTCGCGGACTGCATACTGCGGTGAAGTTGGTTCTGCAGGATGCGGTTGCAACTGGTGGCGCCAACATAGATGGCGTTTTCAAGGCGGGCATGTTTCGGGTCAACGTGTATGCTAGGCAAGGGCAACCCTGTTTTTCTTGTGGTGCTCCCATCATCAAGATCAGGGTTGGCCAGCGTGGTACCCATTTCTGTCCTCGCTGTCAAATTCCAAGACGTCATTCCAGCTCGTAAAACCGGTGAAATCACAGACATATAAACAGCCTGAAAGCAGATAACGCTGCCGTCATGTTCAGGCGCAACGTCTTTGGGATTGCATTAAAACCCGTATTACAGTATGTTTCCCAGTCGAAGCATCGCAAAAAATTCAATGTATTGTGGAGGGTGTCATGTTTGGTGAGGCGGGGAAAACCAAATTTCAGATAGATCTGCGTCAGCACCTCCGTGACCAGAATATCAGCGGCAATCTCGTGCATCTCTTGTGTGAAATAGCCGAGGCCAGCAAATACGTAATCAATGCGATACGTACCGGAGATCTGGGCGTGGCGGGTACGTCTAACCTCTATGGCGAGGAGCAACTCGCACTGGATGTGCTTTCCGACCGTATCATCCGCAAGCGCCTGCAGCATTCCGGTGTTGTCTGCAACATAGCCTCCGAGGAGATGGAGGAGATCTTCCAGGTATCCAGTAACCCTCAAGGGATGTTTTCGGTTGCCTATGACCCTCTGGATGGTTCGTCTCTGGTTGATGTCAATCTGGCGGTGGGCACCATCGTCGGAATTTATCAGGGGTGCGATCTGCTCCAAACCGGCCGCAAGATGGTTGGCGCCGTGTATATTCTTTACGGACCGCGTGTTTCTCTTGTTTATTCGGTTGGTAAGGGCGTGTATGAATTTACGATGAATCAACTGATGGAGTTTACCCTGACCCGTGAACAGATTCGCATGCAACCATCGGGAGATATCTATTCTCCGGGTGGTTTGCGCAAGAAATACTGTGAGGGCAACGAACGGTTTATCCGTTACCTCGAGGAAAAGGGCTCCAAATTACGGTATTCGGGTGGTTTTGTGCCTGATATCAACCAGGTGTTAATCAAGGGTAAGGGGGTTTTCATGTATCCTGCCCTGACGGACAGTCCCAATGGCAAGCTGCGACTGCTCTTTGAGCTCAACCCCATGGCGTTCCTAATTGAACAAGCTGGGGGAGCCGCAACCAATGGCGAGTCGCCAATTCTGGATATTGTTCCCGAAAGTCTGGACCAGCGCAGCCCTATCTATATTGGCTGTCGTGAGGATGTTGAAAAAGCACGGGAATTTCTGAACGGTGGTTGTTAAGATTTATTCGGAGAAGTAGATCATGGCACGAGATGAGACCCTGGTGGATTTCGTTCAGCCCATAAAACGCCTGTGCGGAGAGATACAACTTTTCGAGCTGTGTGACCTTGAATGCTGTAACCACAAGGATGGCCGTTTTTGCACTCACTCTGAACTGTTGGAGCGTTTTGAGCGTATCGCTGACGAAGATGATGCCGTACAGAATTTGGCGGTACATGCATGTGATGAAGAGGAAGAGGAAACCGATAACTATGGTGAAGATGATGACTTTGGAGATGATGGGGAAATTGACACCTGGGAGGAAGATTGACCGGTGACCGGTTGACGGTGGCAGGGATTCGGCGTCAAACAGAGAGATACGAAATAAGGGGGCTTCCGCATGCGGAAGCCCCCTTATTTCGTTGCCGTGTGAAATGCAATTACTAACCGAGGGTGTTTACGAGCCTGGTCAGGCGCGATACGTTACGTGATGCGCTGGCGCTATGAATGACGCCCTTGGTCGCGGATTTATCGATAACGGGAATGGCAGCCTTCAGAGCAGCAACGGCACTCTCCTTGTCCTTGGCTTCAACAGCCTCACGGACCCGCTTGATATATGTTTTCAGTGTTGATGAGACGTGCCTGTTGCGGGCGTTCTTCTTCGCGTTCTGTTTAATCCTTTTGATTGCCGACTTGTGATGTGCCAAACTGCACCTCCATGAAAACGTAATGTACGTTGATTTAGTTAAAGAGAATTTATTACCATCAATGACTACGATGTGTCAACTTAAAATTAATGTTCCAGCAGTACCCGCCTGCCGTGGAGCGAAATTTTATGGTCAACCAAGAGCTTTATGGCTTGAGGAAACAGCTTGTGTTCCTCTTTCAGGATGCGTTGGGAAAGTTGGTCAACAGTATCGTCCTGCATGACAGGAACAACCGCCTGTAGAATAATGGGACCGGTATCTGTGCCATGATCAACAAAGTGCACGGTGCAACCGGAAAATCGAACCCCATAATCAAGAGCCTGCTGTTGTGCATTCAGTCCGGGAAAAGCCGGCAAAAGGGCAGGGTGTATGTTGATGATTCTCTGCTGAAACGCATCAATCATTACCTCCGTCAGAATGCGCATGAAGCCTGCAAGAACAACCAGTTCAACTTCATGGCTTTTGAGGATTTCCACAAGCGATCTGTCATATTCGCGTCGGTTGGTAAAGCGACAGCCTTCGTGAATAATGGCCGGGATACCATGTTTGGCGGCTCGAGTCAGCGCATATGCATCTGGTATATTGCTTATGACGCAGGCTATGCTGGCATGTATCTCCCCCGCTTCCACATAATCAATAATAGCCTGTAGATTTGATCCATTACCCGACACCAGCACAGCCAGTTTAAACGGCTGATTGGCCTGCATCATCCCTCCACGAGTTGGACTCGCTCGCTTTCTTCCGTACAGGTGGTGACTTCACCGATTACCCATGCCCGTTCACCCAAACCATTCAGTCGGTCGAGCATGTCTTCGGCGTCCTGCTCGGCAACAGCCAGCACCATGCCGATACCCATGTTGAACGTGCGGTACATCTCATCACGTTCCACATTTCCGGCATCGCGCAGTACATCAAAAAGTATCGGTCGTTCCCAGCTGGAAAGATGGAGTGTCGCGCGACACCCTTTGGGAAGAATTCGGGGAATGTTCTCCAGGAGGCCCCCCCCGGTAATGTGGGCGATACCTTTGATAGAATAGTCTTTAAATAAATTCAGGATCGAACGGATATAAATGCGTGTCGGGGTGAGGAGTGCTTCGGCCACTGTTTTCCCGGTTCCGGGAAGTTCCGAGTCAATGTTAAGCCCCAAGCAGTCGAAAACCAGTTTTCTTGCCAAGGAGTACCCGTTGCTGTGCAGACCACTGGAGGCAATACCGATCAGGCGGTTTCCTACACCAATGCCAGATCCGTCAATGATCTTGTCCCGGTCCACCACACCGACGGCAAAACCGGCGATGTCGTACTCTTCATCAGCATAAAACCCAGGCATTTCAGCCGTTTCTCCACCGATAAGTGCGCAGCCCGCCTGCCGGCACCCTTCGGCAATGCCCTTTACAACTTCAGCGGCCTTTTCTGGCAGCAATCTTCCTGTTGCCAAATAATCCAGGAAAAAGAGCGGCTCGGCGCCCTGTACAATGATATCGTTGACACACATCGCAACCAGATCTATCCCAACAGTGTCATGCCTGTCAGCCATAAACGCGATCTTGAGTTTGGTGCCGACACCATCGGTACCGGATACAAGAACAGGATTCTTGTACTTTGATGTATTCAATGAAAATAGACCGCCGAAACCTCCGATTTCCGCCATTACTTCGGGTCGTGAGGTCGATTTGACCAGTGGTTTGATCAGATTGACAAAGCTGTTGCCCGCCGCAATATCAACCCCTGCGTCCTTGTAGGTGACTCTCTGCTCGCTCAAACGTCTACCCCCTTGCAAATAAGAGATCTTTTGTAAAACATGGACCAGAAAATGTCAATTTCAAACTGGAATATTTAAATAAGGTTTGTTACCTATCCTCTGGTCGAATACACTTGACAAAACACACAGGTTTTGGATTATTAAAGACACCATGCGCATACAGAACTCCGTTTGTTACATTAAGCCGTTGGTTCTTCTACCGGCTCTATTGATAACCATCATTGCATGGCTGCCGGCAATTGCTGATATTTATCGCTATGAAGACGACGAAGGTATCGTTCATTTCACCGATGCTCCTACGGATAAACGTTTTGTTATTTTCATGCGTGATATCAGAAAAGATAAACAATTACGCACAAGATTTAAATTGTTTGGCGCGGTAAACCCCGCGGAGTATGATCCGATCATTAAAACCTGTTCCGAAAAATACGGGGTCAGTTCATCTCTGATCAAAGCGGTTATTCACGCCGAATCCGGTTATAATCCCAATGCCCTCTCCCATAAGGGCGCCAGTGGTCTCATGCAACTCATGCCCGGAACAGCCAAATCACTCAAGGTCGCCAACAGTTTTGATCCCAAGGATAATGTTGAGGGTGGGGTCAAGTATCTGCGCTTTCTGCTGGATACGTTCCATGGCGACGTCTCCCTGGCCCTGGCTGCGTATAACGCAGGCTTGACCAAGGTGGCCAAATATGGCGGGATACCTCCCTACACAGAAACCCGCACCTATGTTAACCGGGTACTTTCCTACATGCAATCCTACCAGACCAACTGATCAATGACGAGTCGAAAACAAAATCCTGTTCTCAATGTTCCCAATATTCTGACCATGATGCGGATTGCCGCCATCCCACTCTTGGCAGCGTTACTCATGTCGCCATCGCAACCTTCCGGATTCTGGGCAGCTGTGGTTTTTGCGCTTGCATCGATCACCGATTGGCTTGATGGCTATCTTGCCCGTCGCATGGGAATTGTTACGGTTTTTGGCAAATTTCTCGACCCAATTGCCGATAAGCTGATCGTCATGGCTGCCTTGATCATGATATTACCCTATGATCGCGTTCCTGCCTGGATGGTTCTGATCATTCTTGGAAGAGAGATTATCATTACCGGACTGCGCGGTATTGCATCAAGTGAGGGGATTGTTATCCAAGCCAGTGATCTGGGCAAATTCAAGACGATATTTCAAATTGTTTCAATACTGGGACTTTTGCTTCATTACAAATATAATTGGTTTTTCGGCGTTCAACACCCCTTGCTGTATGTGGATATGCATAATGTGGGTATGTTTTACCTCTGGATTGCAACGCTGCTCACCGTATGGTCCGGCATTGACTATCTGGCTCGATTTGTAAAAGTTATAACGCGTTAGTTTGACTTAACGATTTGACTTGCCAAGGAATATTTCCAATTTTTCTCCTCCGCTACTGAATTGAACCCGATCCCTCAATATCTCATCAACTCTAACCCCTTCAATCAAAGAACCTTTTGCGACCGGAATATCATTAACCACGGCCACGCTATCGGTGCCATCCTGAAAGGCAATACCATTTACCTTGAGGGTTGGCAATCGCGGGATCAATGTTGATTGGGCACCGGTTCCAGTTTTATGTTTGCTGGCGGAGTTGTGACTGGTGGTTGAATCGGGCTGTTTTTGCTGAAGGGGGTGTGGTTTATGTTGCGGTGATTGCTTAAGAAGTAATGATGGTGCTTTCTCGTGATTTCGCTCAATGTTGGATTCGGGCGTAGCGGCAACGATCGGCTCGGGAGTAATAAGTTCAATTGGTACGGGGGCTGTGCGATGATTTACTGAGGAGTAACGGGTGTGGGAGACCTGGGCGAGACCGCTCCCATGGGTCAGGGGCGCCTGAGGCGACCATGGGGTGTGCTTCAGATACAGATAGGTAGCACCGCCACCGCATGCGAACAGAGTCAACGCCACCAGCATACGCTTGAGAGGGGAAATCCCGACTGGAGGGCTGCCACGCAGAATCTCGGCATCTATTCTGAGCGGGTCGCGTTTACGGGACGCATTATCATACTCCAGTTTTTTTAAAGCTTTAAGAATCGAACTCATATCGCATGCTTCCCAATCAGCTGCCTTTCAGTGAGGGTGCTTTAACGCTGGTATCATATGTGGATAGAACAGTCAGGGTCAGTTCTCCCATGGTTTCATTGGCGGAGATACCTTTCGATTGCTGAAACGCTACCAGAGCTTTGGTGGTGGCATCGTTGTATTCGCCGTTGATCACTTCATGGTAAAAACCTGCCTGTTTGAGTAATCGCTGGAAATAGCGCAGCTCAAAGTTTTTGTCTCCCCGTTGTATCCTATCAGGAATATGTCCGGAGTTTTTCCATAATAGGTAATAGACTCCGTCCGCAATGCTGGCCAGATCGTTCCGACTCAAGATGCCGCCGCTTCCCAGAAGGGGAGGTGAAACTGATACTGAATCTCCAGATGCAGCGGTAACCGCCAGGTAGTAGCGTCCTGACCGTCCTGAAATCTTTGTCACGATCAGAAATGGGAGATTGAAATTAATGACATCGTCCAGTGAGCCTTTGAAAACAGTACAGCGCAGGTGCCTTTTTGCAGCCAAACGGCTGAATGTGCCCGGTGATGTCAAGGTGCCCTTGAAGATCCTGATTGGCTGGGCATTCCAGCTGGTCAACAGTGCATTGCACGCCTGAATGTGAACCTCATTCAGGTCATGTTTTAGGAGTTCCTGCTCAAGTTGGTGGCTCTGTTGAAAGGGCTTTGCAATAGCAACCGGTACGTTTTTGGCCGGAAAGGGGCGGGGAGCATTTTGGGTTGAGACTGGTGATGAGGCGATCCGTTGCTTCCACGGCCATCCTGAATAACGGCTGCTTCCTGTCAGGGCAATAACCGTCAGTACTGTTGCTACCAGTCCTGCCAGGACATACCGCCCCGCGGAAACACCAAGCAACTCTGCAATGGCCCTGATAACGGTGATGCATGACACCCTGCGTTGTTCATCACCGTAGGCTATCAGAAGCGCACGATCGCAGAGGATGTTGATCATGCGGGGGATGCCGCGGGAATAGAGATGAATGTAGGCCATGGCAGCATTTGTGAACGTAACGCCACCGGTTTTTCCTGCAATCTCCATACGATGCAGGATATATGCGCGGGTTTCGTCTTTTTCCAGGGGCCTGAGTCTGTAGCGGACGGCGATGCGCTGGTTGAGTTGACGCAGGTTACGCTGTCGCAGGATGGTCTCAAGTTCCGGCTGACCGGCCAGGATGATCTGGATAAGCTTATCACTTTCGGTTTCAAGGTTTGATATCAGGCGAAGCTGTTCCAGGACCTCTGTATGTAAATTTTGGGACTCATCAATAACCAGAACCACTGTACGACCTTGATTGTTTTCGTCCAGCAAAAAACGATTCAGTCCGGCTAAGAGGTCATTGATGCAATCACTGGAGGTGGTGATGCCGAATTCCTGGTTGATGCTTCTCAGGAGCTCGACAGCTGTCAGACAGGGGTTGAAAATCAGGGCACAGCGGTAGTTCTCGTCCTGAAATTGTCCCAAAAGGGTTCTCAGCACAGTTGTCTTGCCGGTTCCAACCTCGCCGGTCAGTTCGATGAAGCCATAGTGGCTGTTGATGCCATACAGGAGGTGCGCAAACGCCTCCTTGTGGTTTTTGCTGAGGAAGATGAAGCGAGGATTGGGGGTCAGTGTAAACGGTTTTTCGTTGAAGCCGAAATATCTGGTATACATAATTCCCGTTGTGATACAAATCCATCAGGTGAGCCTAATTGTATATTCCACACAGCCTCTTGTTATCAAGTAAAAACCAGGCCGGACTCGCACGTCTGCCAATATTCTCCATAAAACACACTATGTTAAAACTTAATGCGATACATTAAATCACCACAGATAACACCCAATAAAATATCGCATATATTTGAAGAGTTAGTAGGACTTCCGTCCGTAACCGCTGTCTATCCGTTTCGTGTTTCTCCGTCGTACGCAGGCTTGATACAAAAACAGGGTGACGCTATCTGGAGGCAGTGTATTCCCGATGTTCGGGAGCTTGAGGATACGGAGCAGTGTGCTGATCCGCTTGCCGAGACCGCTCTCAGTCCTGTGCCGGGCTTGATCCATCGTTACCCTGACCGTGTGGTTCTGCTTGTTTCCAATCGTTGCCCGGTGTATTGCCGCTTTTGCATGCGCAAGCGTCATGTGGGGGAAGGGGATGCGCCACTGGATACTTTTGCGCTGGAGCGAGCATTTGAATATATCTCTGCTCATCCCGCAATCCGCGATGTAATCTTGTCGGGCGGTGATCCACTGATGCTGGAAGATGAATCGCTTGGTTTCATTCTTCGCCGTTTACGGGCCATTCGCCACGTTTCCATTATCCGCATCGGTACCCGCATGCCGGTAACACTTCCTGAGCGCATAACCCCTGAGCTCTGTACTCTGCTGAAACTGTTTCACCCGCTGTACGTTAACACACATTTCAACCATCCTGATGAAATAACGTTGTTATCAGTGCGTGCTTGCAACCTGCTGGCCGATGCCGGCATACCGCTGGGAAACCAGACCGTGCTGCTGCGCGATGTGAATGATTCTGTGGAAACCATGAAAGAGTTGGTGATCGGTCTTCTCTCGCTCCGGGTGAAACCCTATTACATTCACCAGATGGACCTGGTCAGGGGGACCGGGCACTTTCGTACCTCCGTATCCACTGGGTTGGAGATCATCAGGGGATTGCGCGGGCATGTTTCAGGACTGGCTGTCCCGCAGTATGTGATTGACTTACCCAATGGGAAGGGTAAGGTGCCCATTTTGCCGGATATATGTGAACGCAAGGGAAATGTACTGATTCTGAGAACCTATCTGGGAGAGCTGGTTCCCTATCTTGATCTATAACTCTTCTGGCGTGAAGGCAATGACATCATCGATCTTTGCGGCATCTGCAAAGAGCATCACCAGGCGATCAACACCAAAAGCGATACCGGCTGAAGCTGGCATGTCTGCCAGTTCCCGGAGAAAGGGTTCCGGAAGGGGGAGGGGGGGGCAGCCGGCCTCTTTCCGTTTGCGATTAGCCAACTCAAATCGTTGACGTTGTTCCTGGGGATCGTTAAGTTCACTGAATCCGTTAGCCAGTTCAAGCCCCCCCCAATAGAGCTCGAATCGTTCGGCAACAGAAGGGTCACCGGAGTTAAGTCGGGCAAGCGCAGCCATCTCTGCGGGATAATCCATGAGGATAACCGGTTTGGCGTGGGGCAGCGCTGGTTCAATACGGGTCACCATGATTTCATCAAATGATCCATCGGAAACGGCTGTAGTCACCTCTTTCGAGGCAAAACGAGCAAAGGCATTTTTCACCGTTATCCGCTCGACGTCACCGCACGGATCAAGCCGCTGTCCCTGATAGCTGACCCCATCAGTTGTTCCGCGCGTCTCGGCAACCCAGCGCAACAGATTCTCACAATCCTTCATCAGTTGGAGATAATCGCTGCTGCTCCGGTACCATTCCAGCATGGTGAACTCCGGCAGATGTCGACTGCCCCGTTCGTCGCGACGCCAGCAGTGGCTTAGTTGAAAGATCCGCTCATGACCGCGGCACAGAAGGCGTTTCATGCACATCTCAGGAGACGTGTGCAGGTACCAGTCTCTGCTGTCAAACGGTTCAATGAACTCTTCAGGCGCGTTGGCGGGAATGCGTTGGGGGGTCTCCACCTCCAAAAAACCCTGAGAGGCAAAGAATGATCGTATCGAGCTGACAATGGCGGCTCTCAGCTGAAGATTGCGGTCGCGAAGCTGCATATGATAATTGTTCCTGTGGTCAAACAGAAGGGGCGAGTCAGTGTGACTCGCCCCCAGTTATTGATTCGTGCTCTACATAAATAGAAATTTGTTATCCCTTGACGCGGGTCGAGTACTCGCCGTTTCTGGTATCGATGGTTACCAGTTCGCCTTCCTCAATGAAAGGCGGTACCCTGAGGACATAGCCGGTCTCAAGTGTGGCCGGCTTGGAATCGTTTCCGCTGGTATCTCCCTTGGCCCAGGGGTCGGTTTGGGTTACACGCAGATTGACAAAGTTCGGCAAGGTAACGCCAATGGCTTTTTCACCGAAGAGCAGTACGTCGACCTTTAGGTTCTCAAGGAGATAAAACCGTGCATCTCCAAGAACATCCTCCTCCATGACAACCTGTTCATAGGTCTGCTGGTCCATGAATGTATAGTGGGTGCCTTCCTTGTACAGAAACTCCATCTGTCGCTCATCAAGGCTGGCCGGTTCAAATGTCTCACCGGATCGATAGGTTCGGTCAAGGATGGTGCCGTTGATCATGTTGCGCATTTTGGTGCGATAGAGCGCTTGTCCCTTGCCCGGCTTGGTAAAATCAAAAGCGATAATGATGTAGGGATCTCCATCAAGGATGATCTTGAGCCCTTTTTTCAGGTCCGCTGCGTTGTACATGTAATCCTCGCTGAGTGTGGTGGTATGGAAATGCGACAAGCCCATCGTTACAGATGGGCTTGTATGTTGTGTCTGTAGGCTGGACGTTATTTGGCGCGGTATGTGATACGCCCTCGACTCAGGTCGTAGGGAGAAAGTTCAACCGTTACTTTGTCACCGGGGAGGATCTTTATGAAATATTTACGCATTTTCCCGGAGATGTGGGCCAGGACAATGTGATTGTTTTCGAGCTTTACACGAAACATGGCATTGGGAAGTGGTTCGACAACCGTGCCTTCGACTTCTATTGCTTCTTCTTTACTCATTCTGAAGGGTGCTCCTCGTTTCGTTTTTTGTACAAACTAACGTATATTACTTACTGCCTCTCAAAAATGCAAGACTTATCGCGCTTCTGCAATTATGTCCCATAAGTTATATTATGTAAAGTACGTTATGGTGCCTTGTCAAATTCAACATTCGAAATCAAAGTTTCCGTTTATCGATCACCCGGTCAGATTTACCCTCGTGTCGCGGGATACTGTTGGGCTCAACCAGTTTTACGGTTACACCGACTCCCAGCACCGAGTCGATTCTTTTCTCCACCATTTCAAGAAACTCTCGTTGTCGTTTCATTTCGTCAAAAAAGATGTGTTCCGTTACCTCGATCCTGACTTCAAGAATATCCAAGGCGCCCTTGCGGTCCACCACCAACTGATAATGCGGCTTGCATCCTTCAATAGAGATCAGCACTTCTTCAATCTGTGACGGGAAGACATTGACGCCCTTAATTATCAACATATCATCCGAGCGCCCCATGGTTTTATTCATTCTCGCCATGGTTCGTCCGCATTGGCAGATTGTGTAATCCAGACAGGTTATGTCTCGGGTGCGATAGCGGATCATGGGAAAGGCTTCCTTGCTGATGGTTGTCAGAACCAGTTCACCCACACTTCCGGGCGGCAGCACTTCACAGGTTTCGGGGTCGATAATTTCAGCAATAAAGGCATCCTCAGCAATATGCATACCGCACGAGTAACCGCATTCACCTGCCACACCCGGACCAATGATTTCCGAAAGACCATAATTGTCGGTAGCACGAATCATTAACCTGGTTTCAATTTCGCGCCGCATGGACTCCGACCAGGGTTCGCCACCGAACAGACCGACTTTAAGTGACAGTGATTTAGGGTCAATCCCCTTTTTTTCAAGATGTTCGGCAATGGTGATGGCGTAACTGGGCGTACAAACCAGTACCGTGGTCTTGTAATCCTGCATGATCATGATCTGTTTATCGGTATTTCCACCACCCATGGGAATCACTGCCGCACCGATCGTCTCGGAGCCATAATGGAGTCCAAATGCACCGGTGAAGAGGCCGTATCCAAAAGCTATCTGCACCACATCATCATGGGTTACTCCAGCCGCAGTCATGAAACGGGCCACCAGATTGGACCAGATCTTCAGGTCGTTTTTGGTATACCCCACCACGGTTGGTTTGCCGGTTGTTCCTGAAGACGAATGAATGCGAACGACTTCCCGCAAAGGAACGGCAAACATGCCGTAGGGATAGTTGATCCGCAGATCTTCCTTGGTGGTAAAGGGCAGTTTGGAAAGATCAGCCAAAGAAGCCACGTCTTCCGGCACGATCCCGAGTTCGTTGAACTTGGTACGGTAACAGGTAACATTTTTATAGGCGCGATTAAGGGTTGCCTGAAGCCGTTCAAGCTGAAGCTGCTCCAGTTCCTCGCGAGGCATACACTCGTGGGGAAGGTCCCATATATTTGTCTGCATACATAACCTCGAAAAAAAACGTTAAAACGTGCTTGCCAAAGCTTCCATGACCATCAGCCGGATTGTCTCTACGGCTTCCTCAGGCGGCAGAAGCAGCACTTCACCACTTTTGCGAATCTTTACCTCAACCTTCCCTTCGGCCAGTCCCTTGCTTCCAACAACGATGCGAAGCGGAATGCCGATCAGGTCATTATCCTTGAACTTGACGCCGGGACGTTCGTCACGGTCGTCAAAAAGCACATCCAGACCAAGCTTCTCCAGGGTGAAGTACATTTCCTCTGCGGCTGCCATGACACCCTTATCCTTTGTATTGAGTGCCACGACAGAACAGTGGAACGGTGCAATGGGAATCGGAAAAATGATGCCGTTTTCATCGTGATTCTGTTCGATGGCAGCGGCCACCGTGCGCCCGATGCCGATCCCGTAGCAGCCCATGAAGATCACCTGCTCCTTTCCATCGGCATCAAGGTAGGTTGCGTTGAGGGATTTAGAGTATTTCGTTCCCAGCTTGAAGACATGGCCTACCTCGATACCGCGCCACACCTCCAGCTTACCCTTTTCGCAGCGCGGACAGGAATCCCCGGCTTCAACATTTCTCAGATCCGCAAAACGGTCCGGAGTGACATCGCGGCCAAGGTTGGCGTTGACGTAGTGCATATCTTTTTCATTGGCTCCGATTACTGCATTCACCATACCCTCAACTGTCAGATCGGCAATTACCGTTATCTTGCTGAGTAAGCCCAGCGGCCCGAGAAAACCGATCGGTGAGCCGGTAATGGTCAGAATGTCCTCTTCTGTTGCCATCGAAATTTCGTCCCAACCCAGACAGTTCTTCAACTTGATTTCATTCAGTTCGTGATCGCCACGCAGAAGTGCCATGACATGCTCTCCACTTTCTGAAGAATAGATCAGTGTCTTGATGGTCCTCTCCGTACTCAAACCAAGAAACTGAGCCACATCGACAATGGTCTTCATGTCGGGAGTGGCGGTTTTGTGCAGTGGCAACTGTTCCTCGGCGACACTCTTTTCCAAGGCACGTGACTCGGCTTTTTCCACATTGGCGGCATAACGGCAGGCATCACATGAAACAATGGCGTCTTCTCCCGAATCGGCCAGAACCATGAATTCGTGGGATGATGAACCGCCAATACTGCCGGTGTCTGCCTCCACAGCTCGGAAGTTCAATCCACACCGTTCAAAGATACGCATATAGGCCTTGAACATAAGTTCATAGGAGCCATCGGCAGTCGTGCTGTCCACGTCAAAGGAGTAGGCATCCTTCATGATGAACTCCCTGCCGCGCATCAGGCCGAAACGGGGACGGATTTCGTCACGGAATTTGGTCTGGATCTGGTAGAAGTTGATCGGCATCTGACGATAGCTCTTGATTTCGCGACGAACCATGTCGGTAATCACCTCTTCATGGGTCGGTCCCATGCAGAACTCGCCATCCTTGCGGTCCTTGAAGCGCAGCAACTCCTTGCCGTAAAATGACCAGCGTCCCGATTCCTGCCATAATTCGGCCGGTTGCACGGCAGGCATGAGCATTTCGATGGCGCCGGCCCTGTTCATCTCTTCGCGTACAATCGCTTCAAACTTCCGGATGGAACGCAGTCCCAGCGGCAGATAATTATAGATCCCGGCTGCCAGCTTACGTATCATGCCGGCGCGAAGCATCAATTGGTGGGAGACAACTTCAGCGTCGGAAGGTGTCTCTTTGACGGTGGGAATAAAATAGCGGGAGTAAAGCATGTACACACCTCAAAATTGTCGTTAATGATCAGCTACAGTTTGTTGATTTCTTCCATCAGGGCGTCTGCCAATTGGTGTTCAGGAACTTTGCGAATGATTTCGCCATGCCGGAAGAGGAGCCCCTCCCCTTTTCCGCCCGCAATACCCACATCCGCTTCACGGGCTTCACCAGGACCATTGACCGCACATCCCATGACTGCCACGGTGATGCGCTTATCAATGCCTTGCAGGCGTTTTTCAACCTCTTCAGCAACCTTGACCAGGTTAATTTGGCATCTGCCGCAGGTGGGACAGGAGACAAAATTAACTCCCCGCTGTCGCAAACCGAGACTCTTGAGAATCTCATACCCTACCCTGACTTCATCCAACACATCACCGGTGAGTGATACCCGCAGGGTATCGCCGATACCCTCGGCCAGAAGTATTCCCAGACCAACCGATGATTTGATGGTTCCGGAAAAAAGAGTACCTGCCTCAGTAATCCCAATGTGCAGAGGATAGTCTACTCTTTCCGAGAGCAAACGGTAGGCTGCGACGGTTTTCATCACATCCGATGCTTTGAGGGAAATCTTGATCTGATCATAGCCAAGCTCCTCCAGGATGCGGACATGCCCAAGCGCGGATTCCACCATGGCTTCCGGTGTCGGGTGCCCGTAGCGCTCAAGCAGCTCTTTTTCAAGGGAACCGGCATTGACACCGATGCGGATGGGAACCTGACGCTCTGCCGCTGCCCTGACCACCTCAGCCACCTTCCACTTTTCGCCGATATTTCCGGGGTTGAGCCGCAGGCCGTCAATACCGCCCTCCAGCACCTGCAGAGCCAGCTTGTAATCAAAGTGGATATCGGCAATTACGGGGATTGAGCTTTCACGTTTGATCTGTCCAAGTGCGACTGCAGCATCCATATCAGGAACTGCACAGCGGATTATTTCGCAACCTGCGCCGATTAGGCGCTCAATCTGGATCAAAGTTGCAGCTACATCACGGGTATCGGTGGAACACATCGACTGTACCGCACAGGGAGAGTTTCCCCCAATTGATACGGCGCCAATTTTAATCTGTCTGGTTGTCTTTTTCATAGATGTGGCATACTGCCAATCAGGGGGATAAAAGTCAAGAACGACAAGCTGTCAAGGATCTGTTGATGTCCATGAAAAGCCTTTTTTGTTGCCAATCAATCGGGGGGAGTGTTATAAAATGACGATTTTATTCTAACATTTCAGGGAGCAATTCATGCGGTTGGGTTATATAGGAACACTTGTTTTGTTACTGATTGCCGTGACTACCTGTTCAGTCTTTTCAGCCACCGAAGATGAGATTCAAAAGGCGCTTGAGCAACGTAAATCCACAGACAACCTAAAGTCAAATTATTCACTGGGAGATTCAAATTATAAAGGAACCGGCATTCCTTCATCACTCAATTTAGGAGCAGACGAATTGAGAGCCATTTTTTTGAAAGGTGAGTTATCAAATAGTACGACAAATCAGGAAAAAACCAGCGACTCAAACAGAAAAGCCAAGCTCTCGTTGAAAGCCGTTCCAGGTGATGGATTGGTCAAATTGTCGTGGAAATTGTATAAACATACTCCCAAACCCGAGGATGGTCAGTTACGATTTTCAATAAACTATGGAACGGAATCGGGCAAACTGCTCAGGTCGGTTGATGCTGGTACTGCCGATTCATTCGTACTGAGAGAGCTGAAAAATCACCAGATTTACTATATTCAAGTAATCGCCTCTGCCAGCAAGAACAAGCTGCTCATATTTCAGACAGACGAAGAAAGTGTAACCCCTCTTCCCGTTGAAGAACAGGGATCAAAATTAGAAAAAGCATTCCTAAAAAAGAGTCCGACTCTGCATGACAACCTGGAACCTGAGGCATTCAAACGTGAGCTGCATCAGTTCGGATACGATTTTTTCAAAAACAGTTCTCCCAATGTCAATGCCCTCGACAATATGCCGGCCAGTGGTAGTTACATACTCGGTCCTGGTGACGTGCTGAACCTCACTATCTGGGGGTCTTTTAGTGGCAATCACGAACTGACCATTGATCGAAACGGTGAAATTTCCATACCTAAAATTGGAGTTGTCACTGTTGCCGGACTCGCTTATGACCAGGCGAGGGAGAGTATTCACAAGGCCATTTCCCGCTACTATAAAAATTTCGAATTAAACGTAACCCTTGGTAAAATAAAAACAATCCAGATATTTGTCGTTGGAGAAGTGGAAAGTCCCGGCAGCATACCGGTGAGTTCGCTCTCTACGACAATCAATGCTCTTTCTGCAGCGGGCGGGCCAACACGAAATGGCTCACTCAGAACCATTCGGGTAATGCGGAATGGAAAACTCGAAAACGTGATCGATCTCTACGACATGTTTCTTTCCGGTGATCGCAGCAAGGATATGAGACTTCAGAATGGCGACACCATCTTTGTTCCGGTTATCGGCCCGGTGGTTGCCGTGGCTGGAGAGATTCGTCGTCCGGCAATCTACGAATTAAAAGATAAGGCCTCTCTTGCTGATGTCATTAAAATGGCCGGTGGTGTTACGGCCAACGGTTACATTGGAAGGGTCCAGGTTGAGCGAATTGCCAATAACAACTCCAAGGTTGCCCTTGATTACTTTTCGAAAAATGGGCAACTGGATGGTTCTTTTTCAAGTGTGGAAATACAGGACCGTGACATGGTCAAGGTCTTCCCGGTGCAGGAGGCGGTGCGAAACGTTATCGTTCTCAGTGGCAATGCGGTCCGCCCCGGTGAGTATCAGTTCAGAAAGGGTATGCGCGTCAAGGATATAATCGGCAGTTATAATGACTTGTTGCCGGAGTCATACATGGAGTCGGCCGAGATTACCCGCCTGGCAGAGCCTGATTATCACAAGGAAATTCTGACGTTCAATTTACGCATGGTTCTCAACGGCAGCAGCGAAGATAACATTGAACTTAAAGAGCAGGATACCTTACGTGTCTTTTCCCGTTGGGAGATGCAGGAAAAACCTTCCGTAGCCATAAATGGCTATGTCACCAATCCCGGTACCTACGACTTCAATCCGGGCATGACTGTCCGCGATTTGATTGCAGCGTCAGGTAGCACCAAACGCAATGCCATTCTTGATTTTGCAGAGCTTACCAGAGTGACAATTGAAGGAGACAAGGCCAGGTCAACCAGGCTTCCCATAGACCTTTCCAAGGCTCTTGGCAATGATCCAACACAAAATATACCCTTGCAACCTGATGATGTGCTTATCGTTCGGGGAATCTCGGAATGGATTGAAGCCACCGACAAGTTTGTAACTGTTCAGGGAGAGGTCAAGTATCCAGGTATCTACTCCCTGACACGTGGCGAGAAGATCAGCTCGGTCATCGAGCGTGCAGGTGGTTACACCGACAAAGCCTACCTGAAAGGTGCAAAGTTCACCCGCAGGTCTGTCAGGGAGATGCAACAGAAGCGCATGGACGAGATCATCGCAAGAACCGAGAAGGATATACTACAGAAGCAGTTTTCAATTACATACGTAGCGGCTTCCAAGGAAGAGCTTGAGGGCACACGATTCGCCTTGGACAGCCTGCTTAAAGGTCTGGAGCGTCTCAAGACCCTTAAAGCAGAGGGACGGATTGTCATTCGGCTTTCCAAGCTCGACCAGTTTGCAAGAAGCAGCTTTGACCTCGAGATGGAAGGGGGCGATATACTTGATATCCCACCTCGTCCCAATGTCGTCAATGTCTTGGGGCAGGTGTATAACCCGACAACCCTTGTTCATCGACCTGGATCATCGGATGTTGATACCTATCTCTCCAAGGCTGGAGGCCCTACTCGAGATGCAGAGAAGTCGGATATGTATATCATCAGGACGGACGGCTCCGTCTTCAGCAGACAGCAGTCTTCATTTGGAATAAAATGGAGCGATGAATCTCGCACGTGGAATTTCGGGAACTTCATGTCAACCGAAATGGACCCCGGCGACACCCTGGTGGTGCCACAGAAGCTTGAGCAGACTGCCTGGCTGCGTGATATCAAGGACATAACCACTATTATTTCACAGATTGCTCTAACAGCCGGCACTGTCTGGATTGGACTAAAATAGGGAGAGATTGGTATGCACGAGCAGTCAAATCAGGCTTCTGAGTATGATGAAGCAGAGATTAATCTGCTGGGTTTGCTGCAGGTCATTGCGCGACGCAAAATGGTCATTGTCAAGCTGTGCACGATAGCTTTGATTCTTTCTGTTTGCTTCTCACTGTTGCTAAAAAATGTGTATACCGCAACCGCTAAGATCCTGCCTCCCCAAAAGGACGCAAGTAGCGGCCTCTCGTCCCTCCTGGGCCAGGCGGGAGGTTTGGCGGGTCTGGCATCCGGAAGTCTGGGGCTCAGTGGCACCACCGATCTCTACCTGGGAATTCTCAAGAGCCGATCCGTTGCAGACGCAGTCATAAAGCGTCTTGATCTTCAGACTGAGTACGAATCAAAAACCATTGATGACGCAAGGAAAAAACTGGAACGAACCGTTAAATTCAAGGCCGCTAAGGATGGCATCATTTCTATTGACGCCGACAGTAAAGATCCGCGCAAGGCGGCCCAGCTCGCCAATACGTTTGTGGAGGAACTTGGGCGGCGCAGTGTGCAACTTAATCTTTCCAAGGCTGGCACTGAGCGCATGTTTCTTGAAAAACGCCTGGAAGTTGTTAAACAGGATCTGCGCAATGCTGAAAATGACATGAAAGCGTTCCAGGAACAGTACAAGACCATCAAGGCCGATTCCCAGGCAACTGCAGCCATTGAAGGAATCGCCCGCCTCAAGGCGGAAATCATTACCAAAGAAGTTCAGCTTGCCGCGTTGCGCAACTCCATGACCGATGAAAGCAATGAGGTCAGATCGGTTATGGCGGCCCTTGCCAGATTAAAAAACCAGCTTGGAAGTATGACTGGAAGCGGCGGGATGGATGTTATTCCTTCCATGGGCAATGTTCCCTCGCTTGCGGTTGCCTATACCCGCAAGTTGCGAGAATTAAAGATACAGGAAACAATTTTTGAACAGTTGACCAAGCAGTATGAGTTGGCCAAGCTCAGTGAAGCCAAGGACTCTTCCACGCTTCAGGTTCTCGATGAGGCGGTGGCGCCACTGAAGAAAAGCAAACCAAAACGTTCATTGATTGTGCTGCTTTCGCTGGTTACTGCTTTCCTTGTCTCCATAGTTATTATCTTTATCCAGGAATTCATCTCCACATTATCCCCTGAGGACGCTGAACTGGTGCAAGACATCAAATCAACACTGTTACATTTTCGAAGCAAAGCTGGCTAGTCACAGATCAATCGTGAAGCTTACACTACCGAGGTGTCCGTTGAATCTTGTGACAATCCCCCTTCTGCTCATGATTCTGTTCGTACCGTTATCAGCTTTTTCAGCTGATAACCCCACTGTTTACTCCACCATTGTTGACGAAACATTCAACGGCGCCCATCGGCTTGCCGATGAAACCGTAGTAATGGCCACAACTCCCTTCAAAATTGAGAACGGAAACATTCTGCTCACCCTGGGTGCTATTGGCGCCACTTCGTTAACCTATGTCTTTGACAGGGATGTACAAAATAATTTGTCATCCCGCAAAAGCAAGAGTCTTGACAAGGCAGCTGATGTCGGCAGCGTGGTTGGAAATCCCTTTATCCACCTCGGTGTGGCTGCACTCGTATATGGCTTGGCAATTGCCGATGATTCACCCAAGTGGAAGGAGACCGGTGAGATGATGGGTGAGGCGCTTATCCTGGCCGATGCGTCTTCATTCATCATCAAGCAGTCTGTTGGACGTGGGAGGCCGAATGCCACCTCTTCAAAGAATAATTTCAAGCCATTTGGCTTTAAGAACGATTACGATTCGTTTCCATCCATGCACACAGCCAGCTCATTTGCCCTGGCTTCGGTTCTGGCGGCAACATCAGAGTCACTCGCCACCAAGACAGCCTATTATCTGGCCGCTTCCTTTGTTGCTTTTTCCCGTACCTATCAGAACAAACACTGGGCAAGTGATGTCGTTTTCGGGGCGGTTTTGGGTGAATTGTGCGGACGTGTTGTAACCAACTATCACGCATCAGGTAGGCACTATACAATTGCTCCCCAGGCCTATGAAAGTGGAGCTGGTCTGGCATTGGTGGGAACATGGTAACCTTAAAAAACAACATCCAGGTCCAGGCGGTCATTTTCGATTTCGACGGTGTCATTGTCGATACTGAGCCGCTTCACTACAAGGCATTTCAGCGGATATTAAATCCACGTGGACTTGGTTTTTCCTGGGATCAGTATGTGAAGACCTACATGGGGTTTGATGATCGAGACGCCTTTATGGAGGCTTTTAAGGCCAAAGGCATAGCTCTTGATCGAGAGGAATTGACCCGTCTGATTGCGGATAAAGCCGCTATTTTTCAAACAATTATTTGCGAAGGCATCAATGCCTATCCCGGTGTTGTGACATTAATCAAAACGTTGCATAAAGCCCAACTTCCACTTGCCATCTGCAGTGGCGCGCTGCGTTCAGATATACTTCCCATTCTTGATCTGCTCAACGTTCGTGATTGTTTCGACTGTATAGTATCTGCAGAGGATGTGGTCAAAAGTAAACCGGATCCCGCGTGCTACCGGATTGCCTACAGCTTGCTTCGCGCTACCCGGCCTGAGTCGGTGTTTTCCACAACTACCACCGTTGCCATCGAGGATACTCCCGCGGGAATTTCGGCAGCCACACAGGCCGGTTTGCAGGTAATTGCAGTCACCAACAGCTATCCGCGTGATCAGTTGACCGAAGCGAGTCATACGGTTGACTCATTGGAACAGGTACTCGAAATCCACGCTGTGTGACGTTACACACATCGTACAAAAAAAGGAGTCCTGGGATTTTCCCCAGGACTCCTTTTTTGTATCTCATAACAACTTCTTACTGCTTCGCATACAAAGGAAAGTTTTTCATCATCTCGTTAACCTGGAGTTTTATGGTTGCAAGTTTGTCGTCATTGCCGATGTTTGCCACGGCACTGGTTATAAAGTCAGCTACTTGAACCATTTCTGCTTCCTTGAGGCCGTGAGTTGTGGCTGCCGGTGTGCCGATGCGGATCCCTGAAGTTACAAACGGAGAACGTGTCTCGAAGGGAACGGTATTTTTATTGGCGGTGATGCCTGCCTTGTCAAGAGCTTCCTCGGCAGCCTTACCGGTAATGTCCGTTCCGGAGAAATCAACCAGCATCAGATGATTGTCTGTTCCGCCACTGGTAAGTTTGAAGCCACGTTTCATAAGTTCATCCGCCAACGTCCTGGCGTTCGTTACAACTTGCTGCTGATACAGCTTGAACTCGGGTTGAAGAGCCTCTTTAAATGACACTGCCTTTGCGGCAATAACATGCATCAGCGGACCGCCCTGGATGCCGGGAAAGATCTGTGAGTTGATGGACTTGGCATACTCTTCCCGGCAGAGGATCATGCCGCCCCGGGGGCCACGCAGGGTCTTATGGGTCGTGGTGGTAACAAACTCGGAATAGGGTACCGGATTGGGATGGAGACCTGTGGCCACCAAGCCGGCGATGTGGGCCATGTCGACCATGATCACGGCGCCAACTTTATCGGCGATGGTACGAAATGCGGCAAAGTCGATGATCCGTGGGTAGGCACTGGCGCCAACCACAATCATCTTGGGCTTATGTTCAATGGCCAAACGCTCAACTTCGTAATAGTCAATGGTTTGGGTTTCGGGAGAGACTCCGTAGGGCACGATATTGAAGAAACGTCCGGAGAAATTTACCGGGCTGCCGTGGGTCAGATGACCTCCGTGGGACAGGTTCATTCCAAGTATGGTGTCCCCCGGCTTCAATGCCGAAAAATAAACCGCCATGTTTGCCTGGGATCCGGAATGGGGCTGGACGTTGGCATGTTCGGCGCCGAAAAGCTGTTTGGCGCGCTCAATGGCCAGGTTTTCCACAACGTCGACGTTGTGGCAACCACCATAGTAGCGTTTGCCGGGGTATCCCTCGGCATATTTATTGGTAAGTACCGAGCCCTGGGCTTCAAGAACCGCTGGAGAAACAAAGTTTTCAGAAGCGATCAGTTCCAGGTTGTATTCCTGACGGTCTTTTTCAAGCTGGATCGAATCGGCAACTTCAGGGTCAAATGTGGCAAGGATTGACATGGTAGCTCCTTTTAGAATAGCGTTTTCAACAGGTTATACAAAAACGAAACGGGACTTTAGTCAAGTCCCGCTCAGTACAAAATATGGTAACAAGCTTACTTGCAATACTTTTGCTCAATTTCAGTGATTTGATTGAGTCTGCCCTGATGTCGTCCACCCTCAAAAGAGGCATCCAACCAGGCGCTGACAATACCGCAGGCCTGCTGCGCATCCAGCACACGCCCCCCAAGCACAAGAATGTTGGCATTGTTGTGCTCTTTTGCCATACGGGCCATAAATTCGTCGGTAACCAGAGCCGCGCGTATCCCCGGCACCTTGTTCGCAACTATTGACATGCCAATACCGGTGCCACACACAAGGATCCCACACTCTGCCAAACCGGCAGCCACCATTTCGGCGACCTTCAATCCAAAGTGCGGGTAGTCGACGGAGTCTCCGTTGTCGGTGCCCACATTCGTAATCTGAAGGTTACGAGCAGTGAGAAACCCTGTCAACGCCTCTTTGAGGTCAAGTCCGCCGTGATCGCTACCAATGACTATCATTGCCACATACTCCCGACTAGATTTTTTTGAACAGAAGCGTTGCGTTTGTGCCACCGAAACCGAGTGAGTTGCTCATTGCATATTCGATGGTAGCGTTACGGGCGGTATTGGGAACATAGTCCAGATCACACTCGGGATCCGGTGTTTCATAGTTGATTGTCGGAGGAACGACACCCTTGTCCATGGCCATACAGCAGATTGCCGCTTCGAGACCACCAGCGGCACCCAGCAGATGCCCTGTCATGGATTTTGTTGAAGAGACCATCAACTTATAGGCATGATCACCAAAGACCGACTTGATGGCCAGTGTTTCATTCAGGTCATTGAATGGCGTTGAGGTGCCATGGGCGTTGATATAGGTTACCTGATCCGGGTTGACACCGGCGTTTTTCAGCGCCATTTTCATGCAGCGCGCAGCCCCTTCCCCACCGGAAGCTGGTGCAGTCATATGGTAGGCATCACCAGTCAGACCGTAACCGACAACTTCGGCGTAGATCTTGGCGCCGCGTTTCTTGGCAGATTCATACTCTTCCATCACCACGATGCCGGCGCCTTCAGACAGAATAAAACCATCCCGATCCTTATCAAAGGGGCGTGAGGCCTTTTCGGGTGCATCGTTGCAGGTGGAAAGTGCTTTCATGACGGCGAAGCCGCCGATCGCCAAAGGCGTAACAGTTGCCTCGGTACCACCTGCTATCATGGCATCAGCATCACCGCGCTTGATTATGTGGAAAGCGTCACCAATGGAATGGGTGCCGGTTGCACAGGCAGACACTGAAGAGATATTGGGACCCTTGGCACCGTACTTGATGGAGATGTGACCCGGTGCCAGATTGATGATCAGCATGGGAATAAAGAAGGGCGAAATCTTTTTGATACCACCTTCCATCATAGCAACGTGATATTTCTCAATTGCGGGCAGACCGCCCAGGCCGGAACCGACCAGAACACCCACTCGCTCGGCATTTTCATCGTTGATAACCAACCCAGAATCGGTCATGGCAAAATCAGCAGCTGCCATGGCGTACTGGATGAACAGATCCATCTTTTTGACTTCTTTTTTATCAAAAAAATCTTCGGCGTTAAAATCCTTAACCTCACCTGCAATCTTGACCGGAATATCGGATGCGTCGAAACGTGTTATCGGACCGATACCCGATTTACCGCTTGTGAGCGCATCCCAGTTGACGTTGTTGCCGATGCCAAGTGGTGAAACCGCGCCAACGCCCGTAATTACGACTCTTCTCATGATATGTGACTCCCAGGGTTAGACTGTTATATCAATATTAAGGCAGTAAATAAGAAAGAGGGGAACCAGTCCCCTCTCCCCTTCCACATTCCGCAAATTTCTTAGGCGTGCTCAGTGATGTATTCGATCGCGTCGTTTACAGACTGGATTTTTTCGGCATCTTCATCGGGAATTTCGATATCAAACTCTTCTTCAAGTGCCATAACCAGTTCGACAGTATCGAGGGAGTCTGCGCCCAGGTCATCCATAAAGGACGCCTCAGGCACTACGAGGGACTCTTCCACACCCAGCTGTTCAGCAACAATCTCTTTAACTCTCTTTGCAATATCAGACATCTTTCACCTCCGTGTGATGTAACCCTTTTCAGGTTTTGATTGGTTTTGCTCGTTAATGCCAGAGCTTACTTAACAATGAATTCGGTAAAAGTCAAAATATAAATTTGTGCGTTACATGTACATGCCGCCATTGACGGCAACCACCTGTCCGGTGATGTAGGCGGAGTTGTCGGAAGCCAGGAACAGAACTGCATTGGCAATGTCTTCGGCGCTTCCCAAACGCTCCAGCGGTATCTGTGCCGCCAGTTCCTGACGCACCTTTTCTGGCAGAGCATCCGTCATTGCCGTGGCAATAAAACCGGGTGCAACCGCATTCACGGTAATCGCGCGACGTGCCAATTCGCGGGCATTGGATTTGGTCAGCCCGATCAGACCGGCTTTACTGGCGCAGTAGTTTGCCTGACCGGCGTTACCCATCTGGCCAACGATTGAAGCGATGTTGATGATCCTGCCGGAGCGCTGCTTTGTCATCACCTTTGACACCGCACGTGTGCAGACGAAAGCGCCTTTAAGGTTGATCGAAAGAACGGCATCCCAATCCTCGTCCTTCATGCGCATGAGCATACCATCACGGGTGATACCGGCGTTGTTGATCAGAATATCGATACGGCCGAATTTTTCCACTGCAGCGTCGATAAGGCGCTCAGCATCTTCACTGGATGTAACATTGCATTGAACCGCAAGACCTTCCGTGCCCTGTGCGGCAAGTTCATTGACCAACTCCTGGCAGCCTTCCAGGCTGACATCAGCGGCTACGATCTTGGCTCCTGCTGCGGCGAGAGCAAGTGCAATGCTCTTTCCGATACCACGAGACGCTCCTGTAATAACGGCGATTCTGTCTTTTACCATTACCTTCCTCCTTGTTAGATGTTTTATAAGGCTTTCAGGCTGGTGATGTCCTCGATGTTGTCAACGATAGCTTCCTTGATGATCCGCTTGACAAGCCCGGAGAGGACCTTGCCAGGGCCGATTTCCACGAATCTTTCAACCCCGAGAGACACCATTTTACGTACTGATTGTTCCCACAGCACCGGTGCGCAGACCTGCGTCACCAGCAATGGTCTGATTCTTGTTTTATTGGTATTTGGTTCAGCATCTGCATTTGCAATATACGGTGTTTTGACATGCGCAAATTTGATCCGTTCGAGTATCTCGGCCAGACGTTCGGCAGCAGGCTTCATCAGCGCACAATGGAAGGGGGCGCTGACCGGAAGCATGAGTGCTTTCTTAAACCCGCGTTCCTTGGCAAGTTCTATGGCCCTGCGCACGGCATCGGTATGACCGGCAATGACTATCTGACCGGGTGAGTTAAAATTGGCTGGAGCAACGATCTCACCCTGTGCTGCCTCTCGACAGATTTCTTCGAGCACATCACTGCCGACACTCAGTATGGCAGCCATGGCTCCAGTTCCAACCGGAACGGCGTCCTGCATGAAAAAACCACGCGAACGCACGGTTCGAACCGCATCAGCAAGGGGCAGAGTCCCGGAACAGACCAGAGCGGAGAACTCGCCCAATGAATGCCCTGCCACGTAATCCGGCTTCAGGTCGGTTTCCTGCATAACCACCCTTAAAATGGCAATACTGGTTGTCAGGATTGCAGGCTGGGTATTGGCGGTCATTTTCAACTCGTCATCGCCGCCTTCAAAACAGAGACTGGATATTTTTAGACCAAGAGCATCATCAGCTTCTTCAAAGACTTCACGCGCCACTCGGTAGGTATCGCGCAACTCCTTGCCCATACCGGAATACTGTGAGCCTTGACCAGGAAAAATGAAAGCAGTTTTTCTCATATCAATACCTCGTCAATACAAGTTGATTCTTCACTATAGCGCAAACAGTACCATTTGCTAGAGCGCAAACTCCCTGAACTGCTTGTAAAGCGGGACAGCAGACTGTTGCCGGTGGTGTCAATATTGGGGATGGGAGAAGAGAGGTCGGCGCCAGCGCCGATGACAGGGGAGAGGTATTTCACTCGCTGACCACCTGGAGTCTGAGGCTTTCCCGCTGCAAGGTGTCGATATGGTTTTCAGTGAGTTTTTCCACCACGTGTTCGGCCACACCGTTTCGTGCATAGTCATGGGCAAGCCGTATCGCGTTTTTAATGGCTTTGACGTTTGAGCCGCCATGGCAGATCATACCTACCCCATTGATACCCAACAGCGGGGCGCCGCCATATTCGGCATAGTCGACAATTTTTTTGAAACGCTTGAATGCGCTGCGCACAAACAGATAACCCAGCTTTGAAACCCAACTCTTCTGGATCTCCTGTTTCAGCATGCGACCGGCAGCATCTGACAGCCCCTCGGACAACTTCAGCACAACATTGCCCACAAAACCATCGCATACAACCACATCTATCTGCCCCTTGAATATATCGCGACCCTCAATATACCCGGCATAATTGAGTGATGTCTTTCGCAAAAGAACATTTGTCTCACGGGTCAGCTCATTTCCCTTGGAGTCCTCTTCACCATTGGACAACAGACCGATGACCGGATCGGCCACCCCCATGACGTACCGGGCGTAGACTTCTCCCATGATGGCAAACTGCGCCAGATGAATCGGCTTGCAGTCAACGGTACCACCAATATCCAGCACAAGGGTTTTGCCCTTCAAAGTGGGAAAGACCTGGGCAATTGCCGGTCGTTCAATCCCCTTGATACGCTTGAGAACAAACATGCCGGCGGCCATGGTGGCGCCGGAATTTCCGGCGCTTACAGCAGCGCATGCTTTTCCATCTTTCACCAGGTCAAAGGCCACGCGAACTGATGAATTCTTTTTTCGCCGTACCGCGTCCGAGGCAGAGTCATGCATCCCAACCACTTCAGTGGTGTGCACAATGTTTATATCAAGACCGGAAGCGTGATGTTTCGCCAACTCTGTTTCAAGCCGGTTACAATCTCCAACCAGCGTGATGGGGATTCCAAATTCGCGGCAGGCTGCAACTGCGCCCTCAACTTCAATTGCCGGTGCATTGTCACCCCCCATGGCATCGACTGCAACTCTTGTTACCTCTGGAGATGTCACGATTGGATGCAAGTTTTAAGATGCTTTGGCAACGTCGATAACTTCTTTTCCCTTGTAGGTGCCGCAGCTCGGACAGACACGGTGGGGCAGTTTTGGGGACTTGCACTGGGGGCAGGTGGAAACGGATGGTGTTGTGAGGAAATCGTGGGCCCGTCTCATATTTTTGCGTGACTTGGATGTTTTTTTCTTTGGTACTGCCATGGTATGTCTCCTTTTTCGGTGGGTCGGCGTCAGCCACCCACTCTGTTTATTATCTGGATGCCTTGAAATCCTTGAGTGCGCTGAATTTAAAGTTGAACTGTTTGCCCGAACATGAACAGGTTGTTTTATTAAGATCGGTGCCACATTCGGGGCAGAGGCCTTTACAGTATTCTCCACACAGTGGGCGGAAAGGCACGTCCATTGCGATCTGCTCTTCGATTTCGTGGGTCAGGTCGATTTCATCGCCGCAGTAGACGGAAGAGATCAGATCCTGTTCGCTGAGTTCCGTTTCTTCTTCCAGGACAACTTCTTCGGGTGTACCCCGCCGAAAAAAAATGGTCATGTTCGAGGCTATGGAAGATTCATACTCCGCTAGACAGCGTGAACAGGTCAGCGAAGCTGTCACATTGACACTGCCCTCAACCCGCAGATGGTCGTACTCCCTGAACGCTGTCAGGTCGTAGCGGACCGGGATGGTAAAAGTGCAAACGCCGTCATTCTGCATTCCGACAAGAACCGGAAATGATGCCACCGGCACCTCTGCCTGCAACACACTCGGCTTGTCATTTATTTGATCAACACAGATTTTCACGTAAGGTTCCGCAATCCAACTCAGTAAATTCGTTTAAATGAAGCATGCAAGTATATTAAATGCATTCTGTTTGTCAAGCAATTTGCTGTGTTCTCGAACGTAGCCTCCCGTAGCGCCCCACTATAGTGCGCACAGAGGGGCCTAGGGAGCGCGGAATCATACTCCAGGAGAATCGCCACCCCCAGTTGCCGCTGGCAGTGCCGGGGATGTTCATTCGAGCGCTGCTGGGCAGCCCCAGCAGATCCTGAAAAGGCACAATCACCGTATTCGCTACTGACATGAGCGCCATGCGGAGCATTCCCTCGACAAAATCTTTTTCTTTACAACCGATGTACTCCATCACGGCGCGTATCTTGGGTGGAGAAAGGTCATGGCCCCACCCAAGGGTGGTATTGTTGTCGTGGGTGCCGGTATACACGACGCAGTTTTTAACGTGATTGTGTGGCAGATAGGGGTTGCCGGGATCGGAATCAAAAGCAAACTGGAGGATTTTCATGCCGGGATAACCACAGTGATCACGCAGCTCCTCAACAGCAGGGGTGATGACCCCCAGATCCTCGACAATAATGGGGAGTTTTCCGAGAGTGGCGGTGATGGTTTCAAAAAAACCCCTATCCGGACCAGCCACCCATGTGCCGCGCTCAGCGGTTTTCTCACCGGCCGGAACATGCCACGCGGCCTCAAAACCACGAAAATGATCGATGCGTACGACGTCAAACATGCCGAACAGATGCCGGAAGCGATCAATCCACCAGCCGTACCCCTGTTGTTTCATCGCGTCCCAGTTATAGAGCGGATTGCCCCATAGTTGACCGGTTGTACTGAAATAATCGGGCGGCACTCCTGCAACGCTCGTTGGCTGTCCGTTATGATCAAGTAAAAACAGATCGCGCCTGCACCAGACATCAGCAGAATCATAGGCAACAAACAGCGGCAAATCACCGAATAACCTGACTCCCTGGCGATCGGCATATCCCCGCAGCGCCTGCCATTGGCGGAAAAATTGCCATTGCTGGTATTTCTGGACACCAATCTCCGGACCCAGTTCAATTGAAAGCTTCTCATAGGCTTCATGTGTGCGGAGAGCAATCTCAGCAGGCCACTTACGCCAGCTGATCCCCTTGAAACGTTGCTTGATAGCCATGAAAAGCGCATAGTCATGCAGCCAGGGGGTAGTGTTGCAGAAATCCCAGAAATCCTCTATGCGCTCTGTTCTGCCCGCGGCAAAAAAAGAAGTGGCAGCCCGGTGCAGCAACCCCAGCTTGGATTGCGCAACTGCCGCAAAATCTACCCGATTTTCGTCAAAAGTGGAGTGGATGAGATCATTCGGAAGGTCCCCCTCACTGACCAGCTGATCACAATCGATCAGCAATGGATTGCCGGCAAAGGCGGAGTATGCGGAGTAGGGAGAATTGCCGCACCCGGGCGGTGTCAAAGGCAGCATTTGCCAGAAAGACATGCCCATAGCGGACAGGAGGTCGACAAAACGTCTGGCTTCTTCACCCAATGATCCAATGCCGCCATGTCCCGGTAATGAGGTCGGATGCAGAAGGACTCCGCAGGTTCTCTTTGTAAGCATGGAAGGTAGCCTCATGGTGTTTAGCTTGTTGGACAGATCAGAGAGCTGTCCGAAGGATTTTTGAAGAGTGCAAAAGATACTCGCATTCCGAATCCCATTGCAAACAAAAACAGATTACCGGCTTACTCTATTTAATCAATTGAATAACTGATGCATTTTTGCTATATAAACACTGTTTTATCGCACCCGGGCTTTTTTCTTGCACTTCCCGCATCAATTTCATATGGAACTTTTGTGGACAATCAACACGACGATACTCGTTTATCCGAATCCAACATTAGGATACTCTCCAGTCTGATCGTTGAGTTGAACATCACCCGCCGAAACTTTACCTCCTACCCCAAGGGTCACCCCCTGATTACCTCTTCGCTGAACAAGGTTATCGAGATCTACAACCGTTTTCTTCTGCAGGATGACGAGGTCACCATTGCCGTTGCCCGTAATTCGTTGATGGTCAAAGGTGTACTGCTGGATAAGAACAATATTATTTTCAGGGACTTTGCCAAAGTTCTGTTTGAGCATGGCATTGGAGCTTTGACACTTTGCCGTGGCCTGACTGTAGAAGAATTAATACAATTCAATGAAATCATCTGTCTAAAGCGTGAAGAACTGTTAAATCGGGGCGGAATTTCAGAACTGTGGGAAAATGCGGCGATTTCATCTCTGAAAATGCAACCGATTCGCTATGACCTGTTTCATGTGGTTGATGCGCCCGTGCCGTCCGCTGATAGCTCTCAGCCCATGTCGCAAAGCCTGTGGGAACGCTTTGCCCGTTCGCTTATCCAGGATTCTCTTTCCAAGCGTTTTGCCACACCGGGTGACGACGGTCGTGTCGCCAGAGACTCCCGAGGTTCCGCTGAAGGCGGCGGAATCCATTCCACCGGTGATATCCCGGTCAGCGATGACGAGATTGATCCACGTCTACTTGCCTCGATTTTAAATCGCCAGTTGGGTTCGCAGCTGAGTTCGACTGATGTCCGTGACAATGAGAGCAGTACCGTCGCGGATAAGGGCGATATCGGCACCGGCGCCATGACAACCTTTGGGGAACTGATCCAGGATGTTAAGGGTACGGAAACGGAGATGGCCATACCCTATGAAAAACTGGCGCTTTTTATCAGCTCCCTTAACCCTGAACTCCGCCGTCAGTTTCTCAGCAGCAGTTTTGATGTCAGTGCCATCAGTGACTGTTCCATGGCCGAGGATATCATTCCCCATCTTTCTCTGGAAGCGATTGCGGAAACACTTGAAGATGTCAGGCAAAACCGGTTTGTTGTTCAGTCTTCCACACTGGATCTGCTCGAGAAACTGGCTTACAACGCCACTCCGCAACAGAACGCATCACTGGAAGGGCCACAGGGAGTAGCTGAAATACAGCAGAAAATACGAAGTATTTTTCGTGAACATTCATCCGAAGAGTTTGTTCCGGAATCCTATCAGAGAAAGCTTGACCACATTATTACCAGTGAGCATGGTCTGCGCATTGACCGGAACGAAATAATTGATCTTCTGGATACCTTTGACGATCATTTTGTTGAAAACCAGATTTCCGATATCATTGTGCGGATCATGATACTTGAAAATGATCCGGAGCAGACGGCGCTTCTGATCAATAACCTTAGAGACATGTTTTGTTATATGCTTTCAACCGGGGACTATGACCAGCTGATCAACCTTATCAATCAGTGCCATGCCCCGGAACTCCCTCCTGAAATTCGGGAACGTCTCTACCAGAGCTATATTTCACCCGATTCCCTTAACGAAATGCTGGTTGGGCTGACGACCTGGGGCAAATCGAAGTATGACGACATAACCTGCCTGATCAATACCATCGGAGAACCTTTTATCGAGGTGTTGCTGGACAGGTTGACCGAGGAGGAAACCTTATCCCTGCGTCGCTTTCTGATGGACCGTATCCAGGAGTTCGGCCTCCAGGCCAGGGGAGCCCTGCTGGCCCGCCTTTCGGACAAACGATGGTTTGTGCTTCGTAACCTGATCATCATGTTACGCCAACTGGACGACAGTACGATTCTGGAGCACATTCGACCACTGATGAGCAACCCACACCCCCGAGTCCGCCAGGAGGCTCTTCGCACCTGTCTCTATTTTCGAGATCCGACAGCTGAACGTCAGGTTTTGTACGACATGGACAGTCCTGATCGTGAAGTCCAGCTATCCGCCATCAACCTGGCTGAAAAAAGCCGTTCAACGGATGTCTTTAAAAAACTGCTTGCCATTATTGGAAGGGCGGGGTTCAGCGGAATTGAATGCGAGCTGAAAAGTGCCGCCATTACCTCCCTGGCGGAGATCGGCAAGGTTGAGGCTCTTCCCGAGTTGGCCAGACTGCTGGCATCCAAACGTTTCCTCAGTTCGCGTGCCCTCACTAAACTCAAGATTGATGCAATTCGGTCCATGGTTCATTATCCATCTACGCTTGTGCAACCAATCCTGACAAGGGTGGCTGCCGGAAGTGGTGATATAGCACGCCAGGCGCAGCTGACGCTGAAAATGATCTCGGATAAAACACCATGAATAAGACGAACAGTTACATCCTTGCATTTATCCGCCACCTCCTCTCCGCCATTGCCAATGCCTCTCTGTATGGCATGGATCACCCCCAGGTAAACAGATTAACCTCCCAGGCCTTCGATTCCCTGGTCAAAACTCTGGAGGAACGGCCTGATTTTTCCCTGGTGATTATTGAAAATGAACTGGTGATCGATGGACGCCCCCAGGATTTTAGTCTGTTTCTGGACCGCTTTGTCCAGACTCTTGCAGCGCGTGGCATTGGACATATACGATTGCTTCAGGGAGTCACCCGTCAGGAGGTTTCGGATTTCATCGCCTCCATTTCCCGTCAGGGGGCCGATTCCGCAGCAGGCATCATTTCCAGCAGGCATTTCCAGCTTGGCCAGGTTGATCTGATGACCACGTCCGGTGACGGCAACGGAATCGAAGACGATTCAGCCGCGGCAGGCGGGTCGCCGCGATCCGGCGTGTTTGTTGCTGATACTCCCCGGCCGAAGGGGCCTGTGGTCATACCGGAGATGCCGGCCAAGGAGATGGCCCGCCTGATGGAAATTTACGAGGCGGTCAAGAGTCGCAACAAACTGAAAATCACCGGTATTTTTGATATTGTTTCTGATTTTGTGGCTGCGTTCCGTCAGGAAGGCCAGTCATTGCTGGTCATGGCAGCCCTGCGTGATGCCGACGAGTATACCTTTACCCATTCCACCAATGTCTGCATCCTCAACATTGCCCAGGCCATATCGCTAGGCATTGATGGACAGCAGCTCAATGACATCGGCGTGGCCGGAATGCTCCATGACATCGGCAAACTGTTTATCCCTGAAGAACTCATCACCAAGAATACGTCGCTGTCCAATGAGGAGTTCCGCTTGATGCAGAGCCATCCCTACAAGGGTGCACGCTATCTGCTGGATACTCCCGGTGTTCCGAGGCTGGCCATTGTCAACGCCTTTGAACATCACATGAGGTTCAATTTTACCGGTTACCCCAAGGTGCCATCCCACTGGAGACAGAATCTTTGCAGCCAGATGACCACCATTTCGGATATCTTTGATGCGCTACGCACCAAGCGCTCCTATCGCGAATCGCTGTCTCTAACCAAAATCTGCGACATGATGACTGAAATGATCGGTATTGAGCTGCACCCCTCGCTGTCCAGAAACTTCCTCCAGATCCTTTCCCTGCTCAAGTACGACCTGACACCGCCCGCTCCAACCACATCTTCCGTCTCTCCTTGATTATTTTCCTCTCCATGCTTAGGTTTTAACTGAAGCATATTTTACAATCAGAGAGGAACGGATCATGGACCTTAACCGGCTCACACAAAAATCCCAGGAAGCTTTCGCCGAAGCGCAGAGCAAGGCGGTCACCTATGGCCATGTTGAGGTGGATGGTGAACATCTGCTCTGGGCATTGCTGGACCAGGCCGAGGGTCTGGTTCCCCGCCTGTTGCAGCGCATGGATATCCAGCCGGAACAGCTAAAAAAAGAGATCGAACGCGAACTGGACAGACGGCCCCGTGTATCCGGTTCCGGCGTGGAAGCGGGTAAAATCTACATTTCCCAGCGTCTTTCCCGCATCCTGGTGGCTGCTGAAAACGAAGCCAAACGACTCAAGGATGAGTATGTCTCCGTAGAGCATCTGCTGATGGCCCTGGTGGCCGAAGGAGAAAAAACTCCCTCGGGCAAGATCCTCAAAAAAGCTGGTCTGGAGCGGGAAAAGCTGCTTAAGGCGCTTACCGATGTGCGGGGTAATCAAAGGGTCCAGAGCGCCAACCCCGAAGCCAGCTATGAGGCCCTGGAAAAATACGGTCGCGACCTGGTCAAGATGGCCCGCAGCGGCAAGCTCGATCCGGTCATTGGTCGCGATGATGATATCCGCCGGGTAATCCGCATCCTCTCCCGCAAGACAAAGAACAACCCGGTTCTGATCGGTGAACCGGGGGTGGGCAAGACAGCCATCGTGGAAGGACTGGCCCAGCGCATCGTGCGCGGCGATGTTCCCGAAGGTCTCAAGAACAAGACCATCTTTGCCCTGGACATGGGGTCGCTGATTGCCGGCGCCAAGTACCGCGGTGAGTTCGAGGAGCGTCTCAAGGCGGTTCTGAACGAGATCAAAGAGGCCGAGGGACGTATCGTGCTCTTCATCGACGAACTGCACACCATCGTCGGCGCCGGCAAAGCCGAGGGCTCCATGGATGCCGGCAACATGCTCAAACCGATGCTGGCCCGGGGCGAGCTGCACTGCATCGGCGCCACCACCCTGGACGAGTATCGCCAGAACATTGAGAAGGATGCGGCCCTGGAACGGCGCTTCCAGCCGGTGCTGGTGGAGCAGCCCACGGTGGAAGACACCATTTCGATCCTGCGCGGCCTGCGGGAGCGTTTCGAGGTGCACCACGGCATAAAGATCCTCGATTCCGCCCTGGTGGCCGCTGCCACCCTTTCCAACCGCTACATCACCGAACGTTTCCTGCCGGACAAGGCCATTGACCTGGTTGATGAAGCCTGCGCCATGTTGCGCACGGAAATCGACTCGCTGCCATCGGAGCTGGACACCATCAGTCGCCGGGTGATGCAGCTGGAGATCGAGGAAGTTGCCCTGAAAAAGGAGAAAGACCGCGCCAGCCAGGAGCGGCTGAAATCGTTGCGCAAAGAACTGGCTAACGATCGGGAAAAAGCCACCAGCATGCGGACACAGTATGACACCGAAAAATGCGCCATCCAGCGGATTCAGGCCCTGCGGGAACAGATTGAAAAAACCCGCCGTGACATCGAACTGGCCGAGCGTGCCAGCAACCTGGAGCTGGCTTCAAAGTTGAAATATTCGGAGATGCCGGGTCTGGAGAAAGCGCTGAAAAATGAAGAAGCAGCACTGACCACCAACCAGGGGGGGCAGAAACTGTTACGGGAAGAGGTCACCGAAGACGAGATCGCCGAGATCGTAGCCCACTGGACCGGCATACCGGTTACACGCTTGGTTGAGGGTGAACGGGAGAAGCTGCTGCGCCTGGAAGATATCCTGCACGAGCGGGTCATCGGCCAGGATGAGGCGGTCCGGCTGGTTTCCGACGCTGTTCTGCGGGCCCGTTCCGGCATCAAGGACCCGCGTCGTCCCATCGGCTCCTTCATCTTCCTGGGACCCACCG
Organism: Desulfuromonadales bacterium; assembly: GCA_013377095.1. Classification (GTDB taxonomy): domain Bacteria; phylum Desulfobacterota; class Desulfuromonadia; order Geobacterales; family Pseudopelobacteraceae; genus Pseudopelobacter. Next base: position 22 of record JACAAY010000007.1, on the reverse strand, counting down.
GCGTGGGAAAAACCGAGCTGGC